>DASZZY010000167.1:0-5672 GCA_036260395.1 Actinomycetota bacterium | reverse complement strand
CGCCGGATCCAGCGCGTGTTCCGTCATGCCACGTTCCTTTCCTCACGGGGAGCGCGGGGCTCCCCTCCGGCCGGCTGGCCGGGCCACGCGCGTCGCGGTGCGCGACGCGGGCCTCGGCCGCCAGGACCGGCACGTCTTCCGGTCTCGGGTTTCGGGGCGGATGTCCCGAAGACCCGGATCGAGCCGTCACGGTTCGTCCCTTCCGTCCGCTTCGGGGGAGTGCGACCCCGGGGTCCGGCCAGGTCGAAAGGCTCCCACCCAGCATAGCAGGGAGGGGCGGCGTTCCAGCTACTTGAACCGCCGCATGTGGACGTTCAGCAGGAGCCCGATCCCCAGGAAGTTCGTGATCAGCGAGGTCCCGCCGTAGGAGACGAACGGCAGCGGGATCCCGGTGATCGGCATGATCCCGAGCGTCATCCCGACGTTCACGAACAGCTGGAAGGCGATCATCGTGGTCACGCCCACCGCCAGGAGCGTCCCGAACGGCTCCTTCGACAGCATCGCGGTCCGGAACCCGCGCCACAGGAGGAGCGCGAACAGGCCCAGGAGCAGCATGGCCCCCAGGAACCCCAGCTCCTCGCCCACGACCGTGAACACGAAGTCGGTGTGCTGCTCGGGGACGAAGTCCAGGTTCGTCTGGGTGCCCTGCAGGTACCCCTTGCCGGTGAGGCCCCCGGCCCCGATGGCGATCTCCGCCTGGGCCTTGTTGTACCCCGCCCGGAGCGGATCGGCGGCCGGGTCGATGAAGCCGGTGAGGCGGGCGATCTGGTAGTCCTGGACGATCCCGAGCTGGAAGGCCACGACCAGCGAGACCAGGGCCACGATCATGAGGGCCCCGATGTGCTTGAGCCTGGCCCCCTGCACGACCAGCAGCGCGACGAGGACCGCCGCGAACACCATCGTCGTGCCCACGTCGGGCTGGATGAAGATCAGCACCATGGGGCCCACGGCGATCGCCGCCGCTCGCCACACGTGCTCCAGGCGGATCGAGCCGGCGATCTCCGAGAGGTAGGCGGCGAGCATGGCCACCACCGCGAGCTTGGCGACCTCCGAGGGCTGGAACTGGAACCCGAAGATCGTGATCCACCGCTGGGCGCCGGCCGTTTCGTCGCCGAGCGGCGTCAGGACCAGCAGCAGCAGGAACACCACGCCGGCGTACAGGAACGGGGCGTACACCTTGACGAGCCGGTAGTCGAAGACCGCCGCGACCATCATGGCGATGACGCCCAGCATCAGGAACGCCAGCTGCTTCTTCAGGTAGAACGCCGGATCCGGCTCGCCCAGGAGCTCCAGGGTCTGCTGGGTCGCCGAATACACCATGAACAGCCCGTAGACCGACAGCGCGACCGTGGTCAGGATCAGCAGGGGGTCGAGGTGCCGCCACCCGGAGCGCTCCCTGACGAACAGCCGGCCCAGCGTGGCGTCCATCAGTCCTGCCCGGTGTGCACGATGTTCAGCTCGCTCGGCTCCAGGCCGAGCAGCCCCTCCAGCACCCGCCGGACCACCGGGGCGGCCACGTCGGAGCCGTGCCCGCCCTCCTCGATCACCGCGGCCACGACGTACTTCGGGTCGTCGGCCGGGGCGATGGCCGCGAACCACGAGTGGAGCACCTCCCGGCCCTCGAGCGTGGCCTGCGAGGTGCCGGTCTTCCCGGCGACGGGGTACTGGTCGACGGGGAACCCGGCGAAGGCGCCCGCGGCCGTGCCCTCGCCCCGGACCACCCCGGTGAGCGCCTGGCGGAGGAAGGCCAGCGTCTCCGGGCTGGCCGGGACCCGGCCCACCCGCCTGGGCTCCAGCTCCTTGACGACCTTGCCGTCCGGCGTGCTGACCTTCATGCCGACCTGCGGCCGGTACAGCGCTCCGCCGTTGGCGATGGCCCCGTACGCCACGGCGAGCTGGAGCGGCGTGGCCAGCATGTCCCCCTGTCCGATCGACATGTTGATGTCGTCACCCGGGAGCCACGTCCCCTCCGGGAAGATCGCCGGGAGCTCCTCGTGGACCTGCTGCTTCCACCTCTGGTCCGGCACGCGCCCGGGCTGCTCGCCGGGGATGTCGATCCCCGTCTCGCGCCCGAACCCCCACTTCCGCATCTGCTGCTGGAACAGCGGGCCGCGGGCCTCGAGGTCCTGCCAGAAGGCCAGCCCGAAGTTGTAGTAGACGGTGTCGCAGGAGATCACCAGCGACCGGTCCAGCGGGATCGCGCCGTAGTTCGTCGTCGTCCAGTTGTGGAACACCGTCCCGCCCCATTCGAACGACGGCGGGCACAGGTACGAGCCGTTGACGTCCGCGTGCCCGGCCTTGATGGCTGCCGACGCCACGAACGGCTTGAACGTCGACCCCGGCGGGTACAGGCCGGCGATGGCCCGGTTGTTGAGCGGGTAGTTGCTGGACGGCCGCATGAGATTCCGGAACTCCCGGAACGTGAGGCCGTGGAGGAACACCCGCGGGTTGTAGGAGGGGAACGACGCCATGGCCAGCACCTGGCCGTTGTTGGGATCGAGGACCACCACGGCGCCGGCGCTCGACTGGGAGTACGTCCCGGTCTCCTCGTTGTAGATCGACCCCCGCGAGGCGCCGACGGCGTCGGCCAACGTGTCCTGGGCCAGCTGCTGGACCTTCCAGTCGAGCGACAGCCACAGGTCGTGTCCGGGCACCGGTGGCTCGCGGCCGAGCGTCCCCAGCGTCCGCCCGCTGGAGTTGACCTCCATCTTCAGCCACCCGTTGTCGCCGTGGAGGAAGTGCTCGTAGTACTGCTCGACGCCGCCCCGCCCGACCTTCTCCCCCGGGAGGTGGTCGGAGAACGAGGGGTCCTTGAGCTCGGTGGGGTTGATCTCGCCGAGGTAGCCCAGCAAGTGAGGCGCCAGCCCGCCGTGGGTGTAGAACCGCGTGCCGGTGAGCGCGTACGAGACGCCGGGGAACTCGTCCCGGTGCTCGGCGAGGTACAGCACGGCCCCCGGCTTGGCGCCCTCCCACACCGGCACCGGCTGGTACGGCAGGTAGTCGGGGTCGTGGAGGTTCTCGCGCAGCTCCTCCACCGGGGCGTTCAGCAGGTCCGAGAGCCGCTCCAGCAGGGCGTCCTCGTCCTCGACCTTCCGCCGGTCGACGAACACCGTCCTGGTCGGCTTGTTCGTCACCAGGAACTCGCCGTTCCGGTCCAGGATCCTCCCCCGGGGCGCCACCAGCGGGATCAGCCGCACCCGGTTCGAGTTGGCGGCCTGCTGGAACTCCTCGGCGGCCAGCACCTGGAGGAACCACAGGCGGACCACGAGCGTGGCCATGGCGAACGCCACCACCGCCGACAGGGCGGTCAGGCGCTTCCCCAACGTTCCGTCCGTCATCTCACCACCGATAGACCTTGTGGGGCCGAGAGGCCTCCGCCACCCGCCGCAGGACCGGGAAGAACAGCGGGGTCAGCACCGCATTGTAGAGAGCGGAGAGCACCGCGACCCGGAGCAGGTACACGAGCCCCTCGGTCAGCTGGCCGAGGAGGAACGACACGAAGCCGTAGAACAGCACGCCCCCGAACGTGAACCCGCCCACCATCAGGACCGGCAGCAGCGGGCTCGGCGTCGTGATGAACGGGCGGACCGTCCCCACGACGTACCCGACCAGGGTCAGGGTGAGCGCCGTGATGCCCTTCGGGGCGTTCAAGAGGAAGTCCTGCGCCATGCCCGCGGTGAACCCGGCGATGGCGCCCGCCGACGGCCCCTCCAGCATGGCCAGGCCGATCGTCAGCAGGTAGAGCAGCTCCGGGCGGGCGCCGGCCAGCTCGATCTGGGAGAAGATCGTCGATTGCAGGAGGAGGGCCGTGACGACGACCGCGATCCAGGCGATGGTCCGTCGCACCCGGCCAGTCTACCGAGGCCCCGACCGGCGTCACTGGCGAGGGCCGGGCGGTCCCCCGGTGGACTCCGGTCGGATCAGCCCGACGAACTCGAGCGTCGAGAAGTCGACGCTGGGGCGGACGTAGACCTGGAGCTCGTAGCCGCCCTCCGCCGGGACCACCTTCGAGACCTCCCCGACCGGGACCCCGGGCGGGAAGATGCTGTCCCCCGGGCCGTAGGTCGCGGTGATCACCCGCTCGTTGGCCGGCACCTCGGTGTCGGGCGGGATCAGGTCGATGCGGAGGTCCTCCTCGCGCTGGCCCACCAGGACGCCGGTCTTCCCGCTGCTGGCCAGACGAACCGCGATGCTGGAGGAGGGGTCGATCAGCAGCATGACCTTGGCCGCCGAGGGCGTGACCTTGACGACGTGGCCGACCGCGCCGGAGCCCGTGATCACCGGCTGGTCCAGGTACACGCCGTCCTCCGACCCCCGGTCGATCCACACCACCCACTCGAAGTTCGAGACTCCGCCGCTGGTCACGGTGGCCCCCATCACGTCGAACTGCAGCCGGTCGCCGAGCTCCACCAGCGACCGCAGCGCCTCGTTCTCCCGGAGCAGCGCCGCGGAGTACGGCAGCTGCCCGGCCAGCTCCTCGAGCTGCGCCCGAAGCGCGTCGTTCTCCTCCTTGAGCGACCCCGCGCGGAACAGCGTGCTGAAGAACCCCCCGACGGGCCGGACGATGGCCGAGACGCCTTCCTGCAGCGGGGCCACCACGCCGGCCCCGAACCTCCCGATCGCCGCCAGCGGCCCACGCTCGCCGCTCCGGAAGTCGACGGTGATCGTGACCAGGCTCGTCACGAGCAGGGCGAGGACGAGCAGGCGGGTGCTCCGGGGCCGCTGGTAGGTGACCACGGCCGCCTAGTGGCGGCCCGAGGAGACCAGGATGCGCTTGAGGGCCTCGAACTCCTCCAGGCACCGCCCGGAGCCGAGGACGACGCAGTACAGGGGATCCTTGGCCACGTACACCGGCATCCCGGTCTCGTGCTTGAGCCGCTCGTCGAGTCCCTTCAGCAGGGCGCCCCCGCCGGTGAGGATGATGCCCTGATCCATCAGGTCGGCCGCCAGCTCCGGCGGGCACCGGTCCAGCGTGTTCTTGACCGCGTCGATGACCGCGTTGACCGGCTCCTCGATCGCCTTCCGGACCTCCTCGGCGGAGATGTGGACGGTCTTCGGGAGCCCGGCCACCAGGTCCCGGCCCTTGATCTCGGCGATCATCTCGTCGGGCGTGGGGAACGCGGAGCCGATGGCGACCTTGATGGCCTCGGACGTCCGCTCCCCGAGCACCAGCGAGTACTCCTTCTTGACGTAGTTGATGATGCCCTCGTCGAGCTCGTCTCCGCCCACCCGGATCGAGGTGGCGGTGACGATGCCGCCCATCGAGATCACGGCGACCTCGGTGGTGCCGCCGCCGATGTCCACGACCATCGATCCGACCGGCTCGTGGATCGGCATGCCGGCGCCGATCGCGGCGGCCATGGGCTCCTCGATGATGTAGGCGGCCCTGGCGCCGGCGGAGATCGTGGCCTCCTCGACGGCGCGCTGCTCGACGCCGGTGATCCCCGACGGTACGCAGACCACGACGCGCGGCTTCGCGAGGAAGCGCCGCGTGTGCACCTTCTGGATGAAGTACCGGAGCATCTTCTCGGTGATGTCGAAGTCGGCGATCACCCCGTCCTTGAGCGGCCGGACCGCCTGGATGTGCGACGGGGTGCGCCCGATCATCCGCTTGGCGTCGGCGCCGACCGCCAGGACCTGGTTGTTCTGGGTGTTCACCGCCACGACCGACG
>DASZZY010000166.1:0-14185 GCA_036260395.1 Actinomycetota bacterium | reverse complement strand
CGGGGCCGGACCCTCGAGGCGAGTTCCGCCGACGCGACCCGCGCTAGCGCCGCGGGGCGGGCGGCCCGACGATCGTCGTCGTCGCGCTGTCCTGGTTGTTCGCCTGATTCGCGTCGTCGACGCTGCCGGTGACCGAGGCGGTGTTCGTCACCTTCGGCGGCTTCGGCCGCTCGCTCGCGATCACATCGATGGAGATGGTCGCGGTGTCACCGCTGCCCAGCGAGCCGAGCTCGCAGGTGACCACGCCGTCGGACTCCGAGCACGACCCCTGAGAGGCCGAGGCACTCTGGAACGTCACCCCGTCGGGCAGCTCGTCCTCGACCACGACCTCGTTGGCGTCATCGGGACCGCCGTTCTCCACCGCGAGATCGTAGGCGAACGTCTCGCCGACGTTCGCCCGCTTCGGCGCGGACTTGTCGATGCCCAGGTCGGCCTCCGGGGGCAGCCACGGCGCCCGGCCCTCGCCGCTCCACCGGAAGATGTCGAACCCGCGGCCGATGTCGCCGGCGTAGACGTACGGGCCCTTGTAGAACTTCGAGGACCACGTGTTGGTCTGGGCCACGAACGGCGGCTCGCCCTCCTCGTCGCCCGGGATGCTCTCGTCGGGCATGACCGCGGCAGCCACCTCCACGGGGTTGCTCGGGTTGGACCAGTCGACCACCCGCGTCCCGGCGATGTACCAGCCGATCGACATCACCCTGGTCCCCGGGGCGAACCGGCCGAAGTGCGACGTGCACGGCCGGTTGCCGGCCGGTCCCACGACGTCGGGGGTGTAGTACCCCAGCGGCCCGATCGGCTGGCCCTCGTTGGTGATGTCGTACGAGGCCAGGCCCTCACCGGGGCACACCCCGGTCCCGCCGACCAGGAATCCGCCGATCACCAGGCTCTCGTTGTTCGTCACCATCAGGCTCCGGTCCGAGGTGGGGAACACCCCGTGGGCGTACGACCCCACGTTCGGCGTGCGCGACAGGAGCACGGGATCCGCCCCGTCGGTGGTGTCGTAGATGCGGTAGTTGTTCTCCGACGCGGCGTAGGCCCGCTCCCCGTCCGGGCTGAACTCGACGTCGTGGACCCCGCCCTCGGTCGACGGACCCTCGAGGACCACCGGGTTGTCGAGATCCGTGAAGTCCACGATCGGGATCTGGTTGATCACGCCGGGCAGCGCCCCGTTCGAGGCGTATCCGTAGTCCTGCGTCGGGTGGAAGGCGAAGTTGTGGACGCCCCCGCGGCCGGTCTTGAGCCGGTACATCGGCTCCCAGGCGTAGGGGTCGGTGATGTCGAACACGCCGATCCCGCCGGAGCCCTCCCCGATCACCGGGGGCTCGGGGAAGATCCGCTCCGTCAGCGTCACGTTGATGGTCTGGCCGTTGCGCGCCGCCTCCAGGATGGGCGCGCCGTCGGAGTTCTTGAGCTCGAGGCCCGGGATGCCGGAGGTGATGGCGGTCCGGGCCGCGAAGACGTCGTCGTTCCGGACCTGGACGAGGCCGATCGCGCCGGCCCGCTCCGCGGACTGCATCTTCTGGAAGAACGTGGACGTGGGGCACTCTCGGACCCCGGCCGCCACCACATCCCCGGCCTGGCTCACCAGCGCGATCTTGCCCTCGACGTCCGCGGCCAGGTAGCTGGCCGGGGTGCATCCGTGCCCCACGAACACCAGCTGGGCGGTCTGGTCCGCCACGTCGGCCGTGCCGATCCACTGGTTGGCCTGGTGGAAGCCGGCCAGGCTCCCGGGCGAGTTGACCTGGACCCCGACCCCCTCGCCCTCGGCCGGACACGGCGTACCGGTCTGCTGGGTGAGCGCCAGCACCACCCGGGTCTCGCCGGTCACGGGGTCGGTGAACTTCTTGATCCCGACGTCGTTGCGGGGCTGGCGGCACGTCGGGCGGGCCACGAACTGGGCATTCTCGGGGTCGGTGATGTCGAAGATGTAGCCGCCCCGCCCGTGCGATCCGACGACGGCGAAGTCGCGGCTGGCCATGACCGGCTCGGCGACCGGGTTGCCCCCCTCGTCGATGAACTGACCGGTCTCGTAGTCGCGCAGGGGGACCGTATGCGTGAAGAACTCCAGGTCCGACCCGATGCTGGCGGACCGGTCGGGATCGTGGGCCTCGGGATTGAAGTTGAAGACATGCTCCAGGTTATGGAGCTCAGGGGTACCCGGGGCCGTCGGGATCTGCGCCCCGACCTGGGGCGTGGCGGCCAGCAGCAGGATCACGGCGCTGAAGACCCCTATGGCGATGACCCGGCGCGAGCGCCGGCGACCGACGTTGTGCATGACAGGCTCCCTCCCAGAGTGAAACGGACTCCCTAACGTCCCCCAGGATTCGCCGCCCCCGGCGTGAATTCCTTCTCGGAAAAGCGATTATTCAGGCCAGACCGAACGGTCGCCTTGCTTCGTCGGGACATCGACGCCACCGTGGAGGACCGGCGCCAGCTCACCGCCGGCCAGAAGGACCTGCCGCCTCCCGTGTAACGCCTCAGCCCGGGATAAGCCGGAACCACATCTCGAAGTCGCCTCCCGGCGCGCCGTCGCCGCTGGGGAAGTCGAGGTTGAACTCGTTGACGCCCCTCGGCAGCCCGCGGGTCTCCCCGTCGAGGTAGATCCGCCGCTCGCCCGGCGACCAGATGAAGCTGCCCTTCAGCGTGAACCGCGCCAGGAGGCCCCGTTCGGTGGTGTTCTGGAGGTGGCCGGGAAGCATCTCCAGCATCCAGCTCCGGCACCCCTCGGTGGGCTGCCAGGCGATCACGTTGGAATCGGCCAGGAAGACGTCGCCGGCCAGCACGGTCGGGTGGTACACGGACGTCCAGAACTCGCCGCCCATCTCCAGACCTTCGGGAGTCAGCAGGTCGAGGGTGAGGAAGCAGGCCGGGGGGACGGCGGCGGCCTTGTCGATCTCCTCGTCGCACGCGACGAGGATCGTCCCGTGGGCGAGACGCTCCAGCGGGACGAAGGAGCCGTTGGCCAGCGGCTCCTCCTCCTGGAAGGCGGACAGCATGAGCCTCTCGATGTGGATGGCCGGCTCCGCGGGAACCTCACGGGCGGGCTTGGCCAGCGTGGCCGTGAACCGGATCGGTATATGCAGCGCCGATCCCGCCGCATCCACGAGCGTGGCCTCCACCTGCTGGACGTCGTTGCCCGCGTCGAGCGTCCATCCCGTGGCGGCGATGCCGTCCGCTCCGGTGGGGACGATGCGGGTCTGGCCGGCCCCGTCCAGCGTGCCGGTGCTCTCCAGGACCTGGAACCGGACCCGGGCGCCCTCCACCGGCCACCTCCCCCGAGCCACCCCGGCGCGGAGCTCCTGGGGGACCGCCTCGCCGGGCGGGGCCTCCTGCCCGTCACCACCCGCGTAGAACAGGCTGAGCAGATCGGTGATCTGCGGGAACTCCTGGCGGCACTCCTCGCGGACCGTGACCGCGGTGCCGTCGGAGTCCACGACCGCCAGCCGGCAGTAGTGGTGGCGCACCCCGTGCGGCCCCCGGGCGGCGGGGCCGGCACCGTTCCGGGGCCACTCCAGGTCGCCGGTGGCGGTGCGGGCGGGGATCAGCCAGTAGTCCCCGGTCCGGTAGGTGCCGCCGGCCTCGAACCGGATCTGGACGCCGTCCTCCAGGTCGAGCCACGTGCCCTCGGTGACCGCCGCGGTCCCGCTGGCGGCGCCGTTGGTCTCGCGTCGGTCCCACCGCCGGAGCAGCGGATGGCGGTCGGGGTCCTCTCCGAACCCCGGCGCGGGGGCCGCGGACAGCGTGACCTCGAGCGTCCCGGGGTCGATGTCGTCGACCTGGAGCAGTGGCTCGGCCGCGGCGCCGAGGACGACGTCGTCGTCCACCACCTCCACCCAGTCCCCCTTCCGGAGCGCGGAGCGGTCATCGCGCCCGAGGTTGGAGACGGTCACCACGTTCCCGTTCCGGGCCACGATCGGGAACACCACCGAGCCGTTGTCCCGCGACCACTTGAAGGTGGGTGACCCGCCCTCGGTCGGGTCATGGATCTCCACGCGGTAGAGCTGGTTCTCCAGGCGCCGGTACCCGGCCTGGGCCGGGATCGCGCATTCCCCGTCGTCGGGGTCCTCGGGGGTGGCCTGGGCCGCCAGTCGCCCCGAGCTCCCGGCCACCAGGTCGTTCCATCCCTCGACCTCCCCCAGGCAGTCGCCCTCGCTGTAATCGCCGGGGAGCTCGAGGGCCTTGACCTGCCACACCGTCTTGGTCCGCGTGGAGGTGTCGGGGCCGCCCAGGGCCACCTCGCGGATCTCCGGATCCTCCACCGTGGTGATGTGCCGGCGCCAGACGTCCAGGTAGACCAGGAAGGTGCCCGATCCGAGCGCCCCCGGGTCGGGCAGATCGGGCTGGCTCCGGTAGGAGACCGTGGCGTCGTTCTCGCACAAGATCCCGTCGACGTAGTAGCGCCCGGCGGTGACCAGGAAGTCGCCGGGCTGGAGCGGGACGACCCCTTCCGAGGTGAGACGGGCCTGCTCGTCCGCGGAGAGCTCGGTGGGGTCCGTGACGAGGCGGAACCCGCCGCCGTCGAGGGGAGCTCCGCAGGGCCCGATGACGTCGGCGGCCTCCGTCTCGCCGAGGTGGGCCAGGATGTCCATCTGCTCGTTCCAGTCGGCGTCGATCTGGACCCGCCCCTGCTGCTCGCGGACCCCGGCGTAGTGTTTCTCCTTCCGGAACGTCGACCGGGTGAAGTCCCCGTTCATGTCGCCTCCCTCACGTCACGTGGATGAGGCCTGCCTCCAGGCCGAACCGCAGGTACTCGTCCAGGACCGTTCGAACGTTCGCTTCGCGGAGGGGCTGCTTCAGGTGCCCGAAGCCGCCCATCTCCGAGCCGTCGTCGGCCCCCTCACGGACCTCCGGGGGGCACGTCGCGTGCAGCTGGCAGTACGCGGGGTGCCCGAGGGCCACCGAGGTGAAGGCCGGCCGGACGCGGGAGCGGACGGCGTCCTCCAGCGCCGGATCGACGTCCTTGAGCGCCAGGTCGGGCTGGCACCGGTACCGGCGCGGGGTCGTTGAGCCGGGAGGGACGTACGAGAACCGCAGGCATCCCACCTGGCGCCGCTCCGCCTGGAGCGTCCCGGTGAAGATGGAGTTCCCGCCGTCGACGCTCCGGACGGCCGCCGTCCCCAGCACGGTGCTCCACCGGACGTCCGCCTCGGCGCCGGGGGCGTCGACGGCCGCGCCGCCGCCGCCGTCGACCACGGTGTCGACGACGCGCAGGCCCCTGGGCACCCGGTCGGGCAGCTCGATGGCCCCGCAGATGCTCCGGTGCAGGTCGATGCGCAGCCGGCCGTTCTGCTTGGCCTCGTCGGAGGAGGAGTTGACCCGGAGCCCTCCGCCCCCCGGAACCAGCGTGCAGTGATCGAGCGAGAGCTCGGCCAGGTCACCGACCCTCACCGTGAGGCCGCCTTCCACGAGCAGCCCGTTCAGGAGCAGCACGCTGGGGCCTCCGCCGTCCGTCCCCTGGACGGAGACGTCGCCCAGCAGGTGAGGGCGGGGCCCCGCCGCCACGAACCGGCCGACCTCGCGGGCCGTTCCGGGAGGGCCCTCCGGCACCGGCCACTGCGCGGCGACGATCAGCAGCCGGCTGCCCGCCGGGACCACGATGCTGTGGGCCCCCGTGAGGTCCTCCCGGTACGTGGAGGAGTCCATGACCGCGATGACCCCCACCGTCCCGGGGGGCTGGGCGTTCCACTCGTCCACGGCCTCGGTGAGGGTGGGGACCAGCACGCCGGGCTCCGGCGGGTGCTGCTGGGTGACGCCCAACTGCCACCCGACCTCGTGGCCCTCCACCGCGGCGGTGGCCGACGCGGTCCGGTCATAGGGCCCCGCTCCGACGTCGGCGCTGAAGCCGTAGCTGTGGTCCACGCGCACCTCTCCGGGGACGACGCCGGAGGGGAACGCCAGCCGGCCCAGCGCCGGGTCGACCCCCACCGCGATCGGGAGGGTCACCTGGCCGCCCTGGCCGTCGGGGTAGTCCCTGGTTGCCGGGGGCCGGCGCCAGCCCTCGGGGACCGGCGTCGGGGGGTCTCCGAGGTGACAGATCAAGATCTGCTCGGGAGGCACGTCCGCGCCGTCCACGGCGACCGCGAACGCCGGCGCCTCCGGCTGGAACCACGGCGTCGCGGGCCGGGGCTCGCCCCGCGCCAGGGCGGAGCGAAGGGCCTCGAGCTCGTCGCGCAACGGGCGCCGGCGCAGCCGCCCGGGGACCTCCCGCTCCTCCGCCAGGCCGGCGATGTCGCGCTCCGGCAGGGGCTGGTTGAAGAGAGGAACGTCCCCGCCCAGCGGGTCGAACGTGTACCGGCCGTCGTCGGGCTCCGCCGCCGGCCGGGGCTGCGCGCCGGTCACGCGGTAGGACTGGAGGCGCCACACGAAGAGTCCGACGTTGGGGATGTTGTACCGGCCTCGCCTCGACGCGATCCGGCTGACCTCGGCGGTACGGGGCGCTCGCTCGAAGGGTCCCCCCAGGAGCTCCAGGGCGTCGCCGTCGCGGAGGTCCGGGGTCCGGACGTTCTCGGGCCGGACGTGGTTGAGGTGCTGGTTGCCGGCCAGGAGCCGGAAGAACTCCACCGCCCGGGCTGGCCAGCCGGTGACGTCCCGGGTGAGCTGCTCCAGGACCGCCGCGGTGCCCTTGCGCCTCCGGTAGGCGATGGTGTTGGCCACGTAGGACCGGGTGCTGAACACCCCGGGGACGCCGGCGTGGATCGGCCGGGCCGCCACCAGGTCGCCGATGTAGGGGACCACCCATTCGGGACAGGTCTCCACGAACCAGCTGTCGTAGAGCTCGTCGATGGACGCCTCCACCACCGCTCCCTGCTCGGACAGCACCTCCAGCAGGGCCCGGAGGAGCCCCCGGCGATCGCGGATCCGGTACAGCGACGGGAGCAGCTCCTCCAGGCGGTCGATCGTGGTGCTCACGGCTGCGCCTCCGAGAGCTGGACGGCGTCCGGATGGGGGTCGAGCGTGAGGAGCTGGGCGGGCAGGAACGCCTGCCCCGCTCGCCGGGCGGGCAGCGCCTCCAGGCGGTGCTGGGCGGCGGGGGCCTGCCCGGCCAGGTGGAGGGCATCGAGGTCCACGCCGACGACCCCGGCCACCGCCTGGACGGCGGCCAGGACCTCGCTCGCCGTTACCGGCTGGGCGAGGCCGCGGCGAGCGAAGGAGAACTCGCCGCGGAGCGCCGACGTCACATCTGCTTGGACCTTCTCCGCGAGGTAGGCGGGGTCCAGGAACAGCCGAGCGGCCATCCGGAACAGCAGCGGCTGGTATGACTGGAGCCGGAACGGCTGCCGGTAGTCGCGGTGGTCCTCGATGGCGCGGCGCAGGTTCCGGAACGGGTCGGAGGTCTCGGGGATCGGCCCGCCGCCGGCGGCGCCCACGGTGACGTGGACGATCCTCCGCTCCCCGTCCCACAGCCACCGCGCGGTGGCCTTCCCGATCCCCGGAAACGAGCGGGCGAAGTCCTCGAAGTCGCGGAGCGACACGATCCGGTCGAAGGTCCGGACGGTGCGGGGCGCGTTCGTCCGCGCGTCCCCGAGCGACTCGGGGTCGGCCCCCCCGGTGGCCGGCAGCGGGTTGGTCACGCCGCGGACGCCCAGGGGCCTGGTCATGAGGAGCGACAGCTGGCCGGCCTTCACCATCCCCTGGAGCCCGGTCCCCGCGCGGTACCGGGCCCGGACGTTCTCCGTCCCGGTGGGGAGTCGGGAGCCCGTGGCGCCGTCGCCGAAGCGGACGGTGACCTCTCCATCATCGGCCAGCCGGACCACGTAGGCGCGGTCGGCGGGTCCCTCGCCGAACAGGCTCCGGCTCCCCTGCCACAGCACGTCATCGATCCGGACCTCCAGGCTGGAGCGGGCCCCGGCGGCGGTGGCCGCGGAGACGTACGTGAGGGGCGAATGGGCCAGCGAGAACCGCTGGAACGGCCGGGAGGCGTCGCCGCTGCCGAGGACCTCCTCCTTGGTCTCTCCGTGCGTGGCCGGAGCCACGTTGGCGTGGACCCGGACCGTGTTCCGCCGGTAGACGCCGTTGAGGTCGTCGTCGAACCGGAGTGCGGTGAGCCCGTCCTCCGGCTCCCAGGCAGCCAGGAACGCGACCTCGGAGGCCTCCTCCCCCGTGGCCTCGTGCGTGCCCCTGACGATCACCGGCTTACCCTGGGCCAGCCCCTCGAGCTCGCCCATCACGACGACCTCGTCTCCCTGCACCGGCCCGGTGAGCGGGACCTCCGCCAGCGTCAGCCGCTCGCTCTCGGCGAACACCATCGTGTCGCGGACCCGGTCGCCGAACTTCTCCTGCAGGTTCTCGCCGTCGAGCGTCAGCCGGGTGACCTTTCCGGTCAGCGTGAAGTCGGCCCGCGCCGCATCGGCGGCCTCGGTCACCTCGTACAGCTCGACGTAGGCGGGAGCGGTGGGGGCGGTGGTGCGGGCGGGCGCGCTCAGGACCACCCAGCTCCCCACGGTGATCTCCTTGTGGACGGCGTCGAGGTCGACCACGTCCCCCGACGCGTCCGGGCTCCGGACGGTCCACCGGGCCGGCCACCGGCCGTCGTTGGTGGTCGGTGTGGCCCCCGCCCCCATCTGCGTGCGGACCTCCGTGGGCATGGCCCGCCAGTCGGGGGCGTTGTGGCCGAACACGGCCGCCCGGCGGCGGAACGCGTAGACCTTCACGTCCTCCGCCGCCGGCTCCACCCGGTGGGGGCCGTGGGCCCATCCCAGCCCGTCCTCCCACCGGATCATGGTTCGGTCGGCGTCCGGGTCCTCTTTCGCCTCGACCAGGACGCGGAAGTCCCAGGCCTCCACCCCGGCCAGCGTCTCGCGCTCCGCTCCCACCAGCAGCACGCCGTCGCCGGGCCGGAGGTTGAGCCCGACCCCCTGGAGGTAGGTCTCGGTGTCCCCGAAGGCCGGCGAGAGCGGAGCGGTGCGTCGGGCCTGGAGCTCGTTCAGCGGTCCCCGGGCCTCCACGTCCTCGACGGTCTCGAACGTCTGCGGGGTCTCACCGGGGCCCGGGACGCTCTGGACCCTGGTGCCCGAGGGGATCGTCACCGCCTCCGGCGCCCCGGCCGCCGTCTCCAGCTCGAAGGCCAGGTACGTGCCCGCGGCCACCCCGGGGCTCAGCTCGTACCCGATCGACCGGGCCAGCTCCAGGACCGAGCGCCGCTCCGTGGCCGTGCGGAGGAACCCCTCGTTGGCCATGCGCTCCTGGTAGAACCCGAGGACGTCGAGGACCATGGCCCAGGCGTCCATCAGCGCGATGGTCGCGTCGTCGTCGTCCCGCGTGGTCAGCCCGGCCAGCGGCGCACGGCGGCTGAGCGCCGCCTTCATGGTCTCCTTGAACGCCCCGTGGGTCCCCACCCGGTAGGCCAGGGACGGAAGCCCCGGCGGGTTCTCCACGGACAGCGGCGACAGCGGCCGGAGGCCCTCGCAGCAGCCGCAGCCGGAGAGGTGGGGCGCGATCACAGGCCCCCCTCGATCTGGAACTCGATCCGGCCGTTCTCGGGGAAGTTCGGGTCGTTGTCGAGGCGGACCACTTCCAGGCGTCCCGGCGTGAGCACGCCCTGCTCGAGCTCGTCGTTGGGGGCCTTCCCCCATCGCTGGAACCGCAGCGCCCGGACCGACGCCACCCCCGGAACGGACAGGGCGGTCCCGTAGACCTGGCTGAGATACAGGGGCTGGCCGAACGTGAACCGGTCGGGATGGAAGAACCCGCGCCAGCCGCCGACGTCCCGCCGGCCGAACGCCTCGAGCAGCGCCTCCAGGACGTGGCCCCGGAAGGCGTCGGCATCCGCGCAGACGAACAGCGCGATGTCGAGCGGCACCGGCACCGGAGCGTCGACCTCGAGGTCGTGCCCGGCGAGGCGGTAGCGGTCGAGGAACCGCGCCAGCCTCTGCCGGAACGCGGCGTCGACGTCCAGGCCCCCGCGGCGATCCACGGTGACGAAGACCGTGTACCAGCTGCCGGTCCACCGGAAGGTCGCCGCGGCCCGCTGGATCTCCGGGTGGCGCTCCGTCACCTCGGCCCAGTCGGCCTCGGTGACGGCCCGCTCCTGGACCCGGAAGGCGTCGGGGGCCACCTCCCGGACCAGTTCCGCCGCCTCCGGCTCCGTGCCCCCGGTGGCCGGCAGGGGGTTCGATACCCGGTCGATGCCCGACCCGGCGAAGCCCACCCGGGCCAGGGCCCCGGCCCCCACATTGCCGGCCCGGCCGCCCCCGACGCGGTAGGTGCCGGCGAAGGTGGCGCCCGGCGAGGGCCTGCGCCCGTTGACCCCGTCGCCGAACCGGAGCCGGGCCGCCCCCTCTTCGGTGACCTCGGCCACGAACCCCGGGTCGAAGCGGTCGCTGGCCAGGAGGTCCCGCCTCGGGCCCCACGGGGACCGGTCGCCGTTCGACCGGCTCACCACCCGGATCTCCGGAAGGGCCCGGTGGGGATCGCGGGAGCCGGTCATGGCGGCGGCGGGCCTGTCGGGGTCAAGGGGCTCGGCGAACGTCACCGGCCCCTCACGGAGCCCCGGAAGGTACGGACGTTCGACGGGGGCGCGATCCGGAATCAGCGGCTCGGGCGTCTCTCGCCCGACGGTTCGGCCGTGGTCGGCCAGCACCACGTTCCCTCGAGCGACGCTGCACTGAACGACCTCGGTCCCCCCCTCGCCGGAGACGGCGGCGGTGAGGCACAGGGGGAAGCCGAGCGCGTCGCGCGCGTGCCACGCGACGTTGACCACGTCCACCCCCTCGACCTCGTCCCTGGTCTCCTCCACGTGCGTGAGTCGGACGGCCTGGCGATGGGACGGGTCGGCCTCGGCCTCCTGGCCCGTGGTGGGGCTCCGGACCTCCTCGAGGACCACAACGTCGCCGACCGCCAGCGCCAGGGGTGGCTCGTTCACCAGCGTGGCGCTCGTCGCTCCCCGCGGAAGACAGCACTGCTCGTCGCTCCACGTGTGGAACGCGATCCGGTTGCGGCTGGGGCGGAGCGTGACGGAATGCATGGTCTCGAAGACCACCGGACCGTCGGCCAGCACCGGCGGCGGCAGGGTGGGATCCACGGTGACCGAGGGGTCGCTGCCGCGGGTCAGGATCGGCGTTCCGGGATCGAGCGGCACGGTCCCGGAGACCTCGATCGTCACCCAGGCCCGGGCGTTACAGCCCTGGTGGACGTGGTAGTCCAGCAGCCGGGCGTGCCGCCGGATCGAGCCCCGGAGCCGGGCGGTGCCCAGATAGGCCTCGGTGGCGACGGCGTCCTGGTAGTAGCTCAGCTGGTCCCCCGCGTACGCCAGCATCTCCACCAGCGCGACCTGGAGATCAGAGGGGTTCCGCTCCTTCCAGTCGGGCATGATCACCGCCAGCCGGTCGAGCATCAGCCGCCGGAAGCTCTCGTAGTCCTTGGCCAGGTAGTCGATCTGTGGCTCGGCGAGCGGCTGTGGCGGACAGTCCTCTGGTCGCTCGCAGTCGAAGTCGCTGGGGCAGTCGACCTTGAACGAGAACGGGACCTCCGCCAGGCGGGGGTCGAAGCCGGCCGGGGGCCCCTCGCCACCGGGCTCGAGCAGCAGCAGCCGGTAGGTGGAGAAGTCCCCAGGGCGATCGACGGTGACGACCAGCGTGTCGTCTGACGCCGGGTCGGGGGAGACGCCCGTGATCCGGATGCCCCGGATCCGGACCCCGCCCACGACGGCGAAGTCCGAGGCCCCCAGTGGTGGAGCCCCGGAGGGGACGCCCTCGGGCGTTCCGGGCAGGTCGTGCAGGAACACCACCCGGAGCGTGGTCTGGCCCGCGCCGACCTCCAGGTAGTCGATGCCGTTGAGGTCCGGCGAAGCCAGGACCGACTCCCGCCGATTGGCCTCCAGGCACCGGTACACGGCGGCCATCTACGGTCCCCTCCTGAGCTCGGTGACCTGCCGCTCCTGCGTCCGGCGGACCACGTACCGAACGGTGACCCGGAGGGTGCTCTCCTCGCTCTCCACGCTGACCGCCTCGACCTGGATCAGGTCGCCGAGCCACTGCTGGAGGGCCCCCTCCGCGGCCATCCTGGCCGTGGCCGCCAGGGCTCCGGAGTTGGGACCGAAGATCAGCTCCAGCAGCCCGCTGCCGAACGTCGGACGGTTCACCCGCTCCCCGGGGGCGGTGAACAGGACCTGCTCGATCATGTCGCGGATGTGCTCGTCCGGTCCCGTGGCGGCGGTCCGGCCTCGCCGGTCCACCCCGAGCGGGAAGTCGACGTCCATCACGTCCCCCGGACCCGCACCTGGGTGACGAGGACCTGGAGCGGCGTCCCCGTCGGCGTGCACACCGACTGGCTGTCCTGCAGGAGCACCGGGACGCCGAGGGCGCGCACCCGGAGGGCTGCCGTGACGAACTGCGCCGTGGTGCACGGCGGAGCGCTCCCGGTGAGCGCGCAGCCGGCCACGGCGTACGGCGTGGTCTGCACGGTCACCGGCTGGCCCGAGACCCGGACCCGGGGCACGGGACCCAGCGGCTGGGCCTGGCCGGCGTGAGCGCAGAGGACCGTCGCTCCCTGGTGCACCACGAACCCCGGCATCAGGTCACGTCCAGGGCGCCGTTGTTGAACGAGATCTGCGGGCCGGTCATCCGGATGCTGGCCCCCATGCCGTTGTCGATCTCGATCCCGGTCGGGCTGAGCACGATCCTCTGGCGGCTGGAGGTCTCCAGCGTGATCCCGCCGATCCCCGGGGTGTCGTCCAGCGTGATGGTCTGGCCGCCCTCCGTCTTGATCATCACCTTCGAGTACGGGGGGGCCAGCAGCTGCGGCGGCATCTCCGCGACCGAGCCCCACCACACCCCCGACCAGATCGGGTAGTCGGGGTCGCCCTGCTCGAACTCGACCCACACCCCGGCCCCCTGGGACGGGATCGCGAAGAAGCCCATGCCGTTCCCGCCGAACGGAGCGCACGGCAACGCCCAGCCGCTGTCCTGGTCGCCGAGGACGTCGGGGACGCTGGCCTTGATCCGCCCCTGCATCAGCGGGTCCCTGTTGTCGGTACAGACCCCCCGGTACTTGCCGTAGTACGGCTCGCCGTTCGTCATGGCCTCACCACTGGAAGGAGGGCGCCCGTTCCCTCCCGGCTCAGCGTGCAGCTCTGACGGTAGTCGCCCCGGCGGATGGTGTGCGTGACACTCCGCACGTAGTAGAAGCCGTCGTTCGAGTAGCCGGCCCCGCGGACCCCGACCAGCTTCCGAGCCCGGAGCACGCCCCCGTACCGGACGGTGTCGATCTCGGCCGACCCGGTGACCGGATCGGGCGCCGACGTGGCCGCGGCGACCGCCGCCGTGGCCGCCTGCGCGGGGTTGGCCTTGGAGGTCTCGCGTAGGAGGACCGTCCTGCGGGCGGGGGTGGGAGACAGCGCCAGCGGAGGGACCTTGAGCGGCGGCAGCGGCGGGATCGGGAGCGTCGCTTTGGTGATGGGCTCGGTGAACGTCCCCTCTGAGGCCACGGGGGCCAGGGCGTCCTCGGCGAACCGGAGCTGCCGCACGTTCGTCGCCGGGCCCATGTCAGCGGTGAGGGCGGGCTGCGGCACCGAGAGACGGTTCTCCGGCCCCCAGTAGGCGAGGTTCGCCCCGAAGGTGAGCGGCTCCACGTAGAACACGAAGCCGTTGGCGTCCGCCAGCCGCTGGACGAACCTCAGGTCGGTCTCGTGCTGACGGGGGATGCGGAACAGCTCGATCGGGACGTCCGCGGTTGGGGTCGGCTTGGGGAGCAGGCCGTACTGCGCGTAGCCGGCGATCACCCGGGAGACGATGAGCCAGTCGGGCTGGTTGCGGTACTCCTGGTTCTTCTCCTCGAGGTCCATCATCACGCTGACGTCCCGGCCGGTGACCGTGAGCGCCGGCGCCCGCCCCTCGCCTCCGGGGCTCACCTCGCGGTGGGTGACGATGCCGTCGATGAGGACCTCCGGCACCGCCCCGAGCAGGACGCCGATCACCACCCTGGTGAACGGGTCCACGGCGCCGCTCCGGAGGAGCCGGTAGTCGAGGGGATCCTCGCGGCCCAGCGTGAACGTCAGCTGGAACCCGTCCCCCGTCGCGGCGTCGCTCCTCACCTGGACCTCCGTGAGGGCCGCCACCACCTCCGCGGACGGCGGGACGGGCACGGTCCTCGCCATCCAGAGGATGAGCCGGATCCCGAGCAGGCTGGCGAGCACCCTTCCCCCCTCAGAGCTCCGGGGCCGCGATCCGGATGGACCGTCCGAGACGCT
>DASZZY010000165.1:0-8168 GCA_036260395.1 Actinomycetota bacterium | reverse complement strand
GCCCGCCTGACATCCGAACGAGAAACGGTACGGCGGCACCACCTGCAGATTCGGAAGCAGGGCAGCCTTCTTCTTGGGCGCGGGTCGCGGCGCTTCCAATTTCGCGCGCATCCGGAAGTCGACCTCTGCCCCGTTCCGCGGGGGCGTGACCCTGACCGACCAGCGCCCTACCGGAGCGTCCTCACCGAAGAGCTCGCTCGAGTAGTAAACGTCGTTCGTCACAATGTGGTTCGTCATGCCGACACCGTAGCTGCGCAACCGGTCGTCGGCCGACGCGATGCTGTGCCCGGAAGGATCGATCACGTCCAAGAGATGGAAGGCCTCAGTCGGATGATCGAGAGCCACGCGCAGCCGGCCGCCGGGCTCGGTGACCTCGAGCGTCCACTCGACACACTCCGGCAACTCGACACCGGTACAGGGTGTCGGCGCGGGAGTGTCATGGTCCCAAAACTTGAAGTCGCCCAACCCGAGCTTGGCGACCGCCGATCCGCTCGACGACGACAGCCGTGCGTCGGCGGGCGAGAGGAGCAACACGGATAGGACTCCGGCCAACGCCACGATCAGGTTCCGCTTTCGCACCTTTGACCCCCTTTACGAGATGAAGCGAACGGTAGTCTGCGGCGGGGCCCGCTGTCTTCCAGGGGTCTACCTATATCGGGGCGAGTCCCGAAGATAGGGAGGTCTACCTATGGAGCGGTCTCGGGAGGAAAACCGAGGCGGCCCCCGGGTTCCGGGAGCCGCCGTTGGACTTGTACCTGCGGTTTCGCTTCGTTGCGCGGGCTGGATTTGAACCAGCGACCTCTGGGTTATGAGCCCAGCGAGCTACCAGACTGCTCCACCGCGCGCCGTCATCATGCACATGTGGAGCGGTGTGCCGTCAGCGGGAGAGAACGGGCAGGCGCGTTTCCGCAGGTAGTGCCGGTTCGTGGAGCTGAGGGGAATCGAACCCCTGACCTCGTGCCTGCCGAGAATCTGGGTGAGGTACGGTCTGCTGTCTCGGGAACACTCACCGTCTCGGGAAGCGGTGTGCACCGAGTTATGGGCTGTAGTTCAGCCCACTACCCGAGCCGCGGGGCGGCCTGAGTGCCACCGCCGCCGCTGGCCCAGGCACGCGGCCGAGCGTATCCGGGTCCAAGCGCCGCAGCCCCGTTACGACCCGGCTGGTGCGGCCGTGCCGGTCCAGTACCCGCGGATATATACGCCTGGTCCCGCGCTCCGGCTGGTACCCATCCACCGTGTCAGCGCGGGGTCGTTCGTCGCGTCGACCGTCCCTGCGGCGGCGCCGGGCCCTTCATCCGACCCGTCGAATCGGTTCTGGTACGAGACCATCACGGTGCCCTTCCTTCCCGATGTTCGGTACGAGGCTCCGGGGCCGTTAAAGAAAGAAGAGGGAGTACCGGGAGGGTCAGGGGCGGCCGCGGCGGTGACCGAGAACCGCCCCGCGCCGGTCTCCACGGTTGCGGTCGCGAGGCCCGCCGGGGCCTCGACGACGTCCAGTGTGATCTTCCCGTGATAGGCCGGAACGCCCAGTCGACGCAGGGCAGTGACCAGCTCCGGGCTGCTGCTCACCTGGCGCAGCAGAACGATAGCGGTCGGCGTCACCGCTCCGATCTCGCTGACCGCGAACGGACCCACGATCGAGTTACCGACCTTCCCCTGCTCGCATTGATACACCACGATGATCAGAGCGGTTGTTCCCACCGACATGTCTGGGGCGGCGGGGTTCGCGGGCGTTACGAGCGTTACTTCATCGCAGTCGCTCGCTTCCCACGTGGCGACCCGGGAGGCGCCGGCGGCCGGTTGCACGATCGCGACCGCCGTCGTGAGCGCTATCGCGGGCAGGATTCTTCTCATCGGAGATGCCCGATCATTCGCGCCTGAGCCGCACCCCGCAGATCGACCTCGTCGCCGAGGATTTTGCGCACCTTGGCTTCATCGCGGACGAACACCCGGGAGGGAGTCTTAGCTACCCGTAGCAAGATGGCCGTCTGCGAGCCAACATTGCTCATCGCGCCCGTGCCGAGAAGCACGCCTGCCCCCTTTCCCTGCAGTCTCGACGCGGAGCATATAACCTGCCGTCGAGTTCGTTTGCTCTCAGAGAAGGCGCTCTTCGCGGCTCAACCCGCGGCCGCAGCACTGAATCGAGCTCGAAACATGGGCTCCGATCGCCGATCGCGAACCCAGCTGCGATCTAGCTGCAATGGCCAGCGCTTCCCACCGGTGGAGCTGAGGGGAGTCGAATCCCTGACCTCGTGCCTGCCGAGTATGCCGATGACGTGCGGTGTGCTGACGTGCGCGACAGGCACGGCGCACGGAAGCGGTGTGCGCCCACTTATGCGGTGTAGGTTAAGCGTCTTCCCCATGATCCCTACCTTGGGAAGGTGGCGGTCACCACCCTGACCAAGGGTATCTGCACCTCTCTGCGGTGACCCGCCTCAAGCGGCCTCGTGGTGAGCAGTCGAGTCACTGGCCCGGCCCCGCCCCACACGATCGGGCGCCACGAGGGCGTGGCCCGCCGCACGCCGGGCGTGTCACCCACCGCACGCCGGTCCCCCGCAGTAGGATCGGGCCATGTTCCGCATGGTGGTCGGGCACAGCGACGAGGTCGACGCCGCGGATGCCGTCGCCTCGGTGGTCGCGCAATGCGAGGCCGGCCTCGACGGGGCGTCCCCGAGGGCTGGACTGCTCTTCTCCAACTTCGACACGGACTCCGAGGTGCTCGGCTCCGGATTCGCCGAGGCGTATCCCGACACCGACATCATCGGTTCCACCTCCATGGGTGAGATGTCGTCGGTTCTTGGTTTCCTGGAGGACTCGGTGACACTCGCTCTCTTCGTCTCCGACACCGTGGACATCACCGCGGGGTTGGGCACGGGGCTGTCGGTGGACGAAAAGGCGGCGGTGCGTCGTGCGGTGCACGAGGCCCGTTCGAAGACCGACCGCGAGCCACGCCTGTGCATCACGACCCCGTCCATCGCCGGCCTGCCCCGGAACCTCCTCGCCGACCTCCGGGACGAGCTCGGCGAGGGTGTGACCGTCCTCGGCGGAGTCGCCGCCCCGCTGACGATCACCGACCGCGGGACCACGGCACGCCAGTTCTTCAACGGCCGGGTCGTCACCGATGCCGTCCCGGTGCTCCTGTTCTCTGGTCCCCTGATCTTCTCGTTCGGACTGGACGCCGGTTGGCGGCCCGTCGGCAAGCCCGGCCGGGTGACGCGGGCCACGGCGAGCGTGGTGTACGAGATCGACGACGAGCCTGCCATGGCCTTCTACGAGCGCTACCTCGGCGCCGGCGCGCGACCGACGACCGCCCACCCGCTGGCGGTGTTCGAGGACGCCTCGGACGACTTCTATCTGCGCGTCGCCTGGACGCGCGACGAGGAACCGGGCGCACTGACGGTCACGGCCGGCGTTCCCGAGGGGGCGCGCGTGCAGCTCGCCGTCGCGGTGACCGAGGAGATCTTCGACGGAGCCCGGTCGGCGTTCCAGCGGGCGGTGAAGGCGTACCCGGAGGGGTCGGCGCCGGAGGCGGTCCTGGTGTTCTCGTGCGCGATCCGGAAACTCCTGCTGGGGACCCGTACGGGCCGGGAGTTCGACATCGCGCGCACCGAGTTCGGGGAAAACATGCCGATCTGCGGCTTCTACTCCTACGGCGAGATCGCCCCCCTCGAGGCCGGGTCGTCCACGCGGCTCCACCACGAGACCATGGTCGCGGTGCTGCTCGGCACCGAGTAGCGGGAGCCCCCATGGACGACCGGGCCCCGTCCCCCGAGGACCTGCAGCGAGAGAACCGCCTCCTCGCGCGCAAGCTCGCGCGTATGGACACTAACGTCCGGCAGATGGAAGAGATGCAGGACTCGACGTCCAAGCTGCTGTCGAGCGTGATGCGGGAGCTGGACCAGGAGCGCGCTCGCTCCCATTCGCTACTCCTGAACATCCTGCCGCAGGCCATCATCGACCGGCTAGGCGACGGCGAGACGACGATCGCCGACCGCTACGCCTCGGTGACCGTGCTGTTCAGCGACCTGGTCGGCTTCACCTCGATCTCCTCGGAGCTGGAGCCGCAGCTGCTGGTCTCCGAGCTCAACCGGTTGTTCTCGGAGTTCGATGCCCTGTGCGAACGGACGGAGGTCGAGAAGATCAAGACGATCGGCGACGCCTACCTCGCGGTGGGCGGCCTGCCCGGGACGCGGGCGGACCACGCGACGGCGGTGGCAGAGCTGGCCCTGGGGATGGTGGAGGCGGTGGCGCGTCTCAACGTGTCGAGCGGCCGGGACTGGAGGATCCGCATCGGCGTCCACTCCGGCCCCGCGGTTGCAGGGGTGATCGGGACGCGGAAGTTCGTCTACGACGTGTGGGGCGACACCGTCAACGTGGCCAACCGCCTGGAGTCCTCGGCCGAGCCGAACCGGATCCACGTCTCCGAGCCCGTGGCCGAGGCGCTGCGGGGGACCTTCGACCTCGAACCACGAGGAACCATCGACCTGAAGGGCAAGGGCGACACGAAGTCCTTCCTCCTGCGAGGACCCGCGGGCTAGCTGCGCTACGAGGTGCTCAGCCGCCATGAATGACGCAATCTTCACCGACCGCCTCATCGGGCCGGTGGTCGGGGTTTACCGATTGGGACGACGAATGGCTTCAGCAAGCAATGCGGTGGAGCTGAGGGGAGTCGAACCCCTGACCTCGTGCCTGCCGAGCACGCGCTCTACCAACTGAGCTACAGCCCCGGGTTCATCGATTGTAGCAGTCGGGTGGGGCCGTCCCTCAGCGCCAGGCGACGATGACGACGCGGACGGGCTCCGATATGCCCTTCAGCGTCTCCTCCC
The DNA here is from genome assembly GCA_036260395.1 of Actinomycetota bacterium. Classification (GTDB taxonomy): domain Bacteria; phylum Actinomycetota; class UBA4738; order UBA4738; family CALAEC01; genus DASZZY01. The sequence continues at coordinate 3,342 of DASZZY010000165.1, read as the reverse complement.
GGGCCTCCGACGCCGCGAGGCCGTCCCCGGCGGCTCGAACGGTCTCCTCGCTGGCCACGATCTCCCCGCCCCCGGCCAGCGCGCCGATACGGGCCGCCTCGTGGACGCCCTTCCCGCCGAAGGCCCTCCCCCGCTGGGTGGCCTCGGCGGCGTGGACGCCGATCCGGACCTGCGGGGCGAACCCCGCGGTCCGGCGGTGCTCCGCGAGGTCGCGCTGGATCCCCACGGCGCACTCCAGGGCCGACCGAGGATCCGGGAACGCCACGAAGAACCCGTCGCCGGCGTGGTCGATCTCCTCACCCTCGTGCTTGTCGAAGCGCGCGCGGAGCGCCTGGTCGTGCCACCGGATCAGGTCCTCCCACGCCTCATCGCCGATGGCCTCGACGAGGTTCGTGGACTTGACGATGTCGCTGAACAGGAACGTCCTGGCCACCCGCGGGGCGACCTCCCCGGCACGGCCCTCCCGCAGCAGGTCGGCCGCCCGCCAGGCGTCGGGCACCGCACCGAGCTCCTCCAACGCCGACCGGGCGGCGTCGATCTCCAGCGCCGCCGCGTCCTCGTCGCCGAGCGCGCGGTACGCCCGGCCCAGCAACAGCCGGGCCCGCGCCGCCTCGTACGGCAGGTCCTCCTCGCGCCACAGCTGCCACGCCCGGCGGAGCGACCTCACGGCGCCGTCGGCATCGCCCTCGGCGAGCTCGACCGTTCCCCGGGCCGTCGCCGCACGGGCCCGCTGGGTGACGCCCTGGAAGACCTCGACGATCTCCTCCATCTCGTCCGCGGCCCGCCGAGCGGCGTCGAGGTCCGCGGCCGCCACGGCGATCTCCACCGCGGCGGGCAGGAGCCGCGCTCGCTCCAGCTGATCGGTGGCGTTCGCGAGTGCCCGCCGGATCATCGCCGAGGCGGCGTCAGCCTTTCCCTCGGCCAGCCGAAGCAGCGCCAACCCGGGCTGCGGGTCGATGCCCTGGGCGTGCGCATCCCGGAAGGCCTGCTCGGCCGTCTCGAGCTCCCCCATCCGGAGGCGGATCTCGCCCAGCTCGTAGAACCCACTGGCGGCGTACTTCGGGCGTCCCGTGGCCAGCAGCTCCTCACATGCCAGCCGGGCCTGCTCCTCGGCCTCCCGCCACGCGCCGCGCAGCCGGGTGATCTCGGCCTTCTTGACGCGGCAGATCCCGGGGAAGCCAGAGATCGACTGGCGCTCGCACCAGCGATTCGCGGCTTCCGTCCACTGGCCGGCGCGCCCGTAGTCGGCCAACCGGCCGCACGCGTTGATCGTGTTGCAGTAGATGGCACCGGTCGTCCAGGCGCCCAGCTCGCCGCCCACGGCGGCGACCATGGCCTCGTCGATGGCGTCGAGACCTTCATCGACCCTGCCCCGGGCGATGAGGATCTCGCCCTTCCCTTGCAGGGCCATCGCCTGCAGGTCCGGGTCGCCCGTCTTCATCCCGATCTCGAGGACGCGCTCGAGGGCCGCTTCGGCCGCATCGAGGTCCCCCTCCTCGAGCCGAGCGTGCCCCCGCATCCGCAGCACCCACCCGTACGCCGCCGACTCGGTGTTCCCCTCGAGGAGCCGCTCCGCCCGCTTGAACCACCCTACCGCCGCGGGCCTCGCCAGCCGGTCGTGATGGTCCCGGGCCAGCGCCAGCGCGACCATCGCCGCGCGCTCGGCCTGGCCGTCGGCCAGGTAGGCGGCATAGGCGCGCTCGCGGGCGTCGAGGACGTCGTCGCCCCGTCCGATCCACCAGGCCGCCTCGCCGAGCCCCTCGAGGTCCTCCGCGGAGAGGCCTCCGTTCCGGTCGCCCTCCTTCAGCAGGGCGAAGGCCTCCTGCCATGCATGCCTGGCCAGGGCCTGTCGAGCGGCTTCGAGGGGGTCCGTCGCCTGGGAGCTCACGCCGATGATGGTAAGCGCAGCCGCGCCTATCCGCTGGAGGCCGCCCGCGCCTCCCACGCCAGGCGGGGGGCGTCGCCCCACAGCCGCTCGAGGCTGTAGTAGTCACGATCGTCCTGCTGGAACACGTGGGCCACGAGGTCGACGAAGTCGAGGAGGACCCACCGGGCGTCCTCCATGCCCTCCCGGCGAACGGGCTTCAGGCCCTCGCGGCGCAGGGCGCTCTCGATCTCCTCGGCGATGGTCCTCACCTGGCGATCGCTGGTCCCGCTGGCGATCACGAAGTAGTCCGTGATGGCGATGAGATCGCGGACGTCGAGGACCACGACGTCCCGCGCCTGCTTGGCGGAGGCGGCCCCGGCGGCGACCGCGGCGAGCTGATCCGACCCGGTCACGGACCTCCGAAGTCCCGGCCGACGACCACGGTCACGTCCGCGATCCCGGACGCCTCGTTCCCCAGCAGCACCTGTCCCACGCCGAGCAGCCGCCGGGCCTTCCGCGCGGCGGCGAGATCCTCGTTCGAAGAAGCGATGATCATGGTCTCCCGGTGATCGAACCTGGCGGCGTTCTGCGACGAGACCAGCCGGAACCCCTCCGGGACCAAGAGCCGGGCCACCCGCTGGCCGACCCCCGGCCTCCCGTTGCCGTTCAAGACTACCAACCGGGCCTTCTCTTCCCCACCGGTGGGCACGAGATGCATGGCCACGATCCGGGCCAGGCCCGCCTCGTCGAGCCGGACCAGCCCGGCGCCGACCGGCTCCACCGGCACCGAGAGGATCTCGACGGGGCCGGCGACGAGCGCCGGACGGACGTCGGCCGGGACACCGGCGGCCGCGGAGGGGTGCTCGTTGAGCGCGGCCAGGAGGCCCGCGAGCACCGCCTGCCAGCGGATCACCCGCTCGTCGGCGGCGGAGGCCGCCGGCTCCCGCAGGTAGTCCACCACCGCCGATCCCTCGAGCGGACGGCCCTCGACCTCGATCGATCCGAGGTCATCGACGAGCGAGCCGAGCTGCTCCATCGGGATGCCCCACGCCTCGTCCACCTGGACGCCGAGGACGTTCTCCACCGTGGCGGCCAGGACGGTGACGTCGCCGCTGACGGCCGCGTCGTCGACGGTCCCCAGGCCGTGGCCGGGGATGCTGACGGTAAGGTTGCCCGGGATGGCCAGGGCGATGGGTTCCTCTCCTCCCCCGGCGGTGAGGACGGCCACCGCGGGACCCGTCTCCCCCTCATCGTCCCAGACCGCCCACGTCACGACGCGCTGGGTCGGGGGGAGGGGCGCGCCGGTGGCCTCCCGCGCCGGGGCCGGAGCGGTCGGCCGGGGGAGGTACCACCAGGCGGCCGCCGCGCCGGCCGCGCCCACGACGACGAGGAGGAGGAGCGCCACCCGGCGAGATCTCCGGCGGCGGCTCGCCCGGCGGAGGCGCGAGGGCCGAACCGGCGGCGCCGGCGCCGGG
>DASZZY010000164.1:0-2848 GCA_036260395.1 Actinomycetota bacterium | reverse complement strand
GTTGACGTGGACGATGGCTCGGAAGCCGTCCCACTTGGGCTCGAAGGCCCAGCGGCCATCGTCGTGCGGAAGTGCGCCCGATGTGGCCAGCATGGGCTCGAAGGGCGGCGGCATAACCGTCTAGACGCTGGAGGCCGGCCGATATCAGCGCCGTCATGACCGAAGAGCCGGTTTGGGGAGGCGGGGGCCGCGGTATTGGTGGGATTAGACGCTCGGAGCCCAGACCTAACCCTCGCCCGCGAGTAACTGGTCGGGGCTCGGCGCGACGGGCGGAAGGCACCGGTCATCACACTTCGCCGGTTGAGAGTTCACGGTGCGTGGTCGGCTGGCTCCGCTCGGTGCGCCCGCCGGTCACCGTTGACAGCGGCGCAGGGCGTCGTAGCGTGGACTCCCTGACGGTGCCGACACCCCATCGGAAAAGAGGGAGGCCTTTGCCGATGCCAGCCGCCGCCCCACTCCAGACGATGACCATCGGAGAGATTCGCGTCACCTACCTGCCCGACGGAGAGACCCGTCTCAACCCGACGGCGTTCTTCCCGGCCTCGACCGACGAAGGCTGGGCGCTCCATCCCGAGTGGCTCGACGACGAGGGCCGTCTCCTGGCCAGCATCGGAGGGTTCCTCATCGAGTCGGGCGACCGGAAGATCCTCGTCGACACCGGGTTCGGCCCCCGGCACGTGGAGTTCCCGGGATTCGGCCCGTTTGACGGCGGGCGGCTGCTCGAGAGCCTTCGGCAGACGATGGTCGAGCCGGAGCAGATCGACACCGTCGTCTACACGCACCTCCACCTGGACCACGTCAACGCCACCGTCCAGCAGGCCGGCGACGCTTGGAGCCTGGCGTTCCCCAACGCCCGGTTCCTGATCCGCCGGTCGGAGTGGGATCACTGGGCGGGGAAGAACGACCCGGCCGGGATCTACGAGGAGACCGAGGCGGCCATCCGGGACCGCGTCGAGGCCTTCGACTCGGACCTCACCGCCGCTCCGGGTATCAGCATCATGTCGACGCCGGGCCTTTTGCTTTCCCGGATGGTGCCGGAGGTGGGATTTGAACCCACACGCCCTTGCGGACAACGGATTTTGAGTCCGTCGCGTCTGCCGTTCCGCCACTCCGGCGCGATAGGTACCGGCCGCCGATGTTACGCCCGGGGCGATCTTGCGGACGGTCCGGCCCCCTTCCAATCCGGTCCCCGGCACCTATACTTTTCGACCCCATGCACATCCAGAAGGTCCTCTCGCAGATCGGCGACCGCCTCGCGAAGGCGCAGGAGGAGCTCCGGATCGCGGAGGAGCAGCTCCTGTTCCAGATGGACGTCGTCGAGGACGCCAAGACCCGCATGCTGGTGTCCGAGACCCCGATCGCCGACCGCGAGTACCGCATCGCGCGCGACGACTGCGAGCGCCTCCAGCGCCAGCGCGAGGACATCACCCGCGAGATCGCCGAGCTACGCAAGGAGCAGGACCGCCTGCTCGACCGGATGCTCGGCTCGAGCGCCTGACCGCCCCCATGGCCGACGCGAACGCAAAGCACAAGGTCCTGATCGCCGAGGACGAGGCGATCATCCGCCTCGATCTCAAGGAGATGCTCGAGGAGGAGGGCCTCGCCGTCGTGGGCGAGGCCGCGGACGGGGAGGCCGCCGTCCGGGCGGCCGGCGAGCTCGGCCCCGACCTCGTCATCATGGACATCAAGATGCCCGGCATGGACGGGCTCGCCGCGGCCGAGAAGATCGTCGAGGACGACCTGGCGGCCGTGCTGATCCTCACGGCGTTCTCGCAGCGCGACCTGGTGCACCGGGCCGCCGAGGCCGGCGCGATGGGATACCTCGTCAAGCCCTTCCAGAAGAGTGACCTGCTCCCGGCTATCGAGGTCGCGATCGCCCGGCACGCGGAGCTGTCCGCAGTGAAGAAGGAGTCGGCCGAGCTCGCCGACCGGCTCGAGACGAGGAAGATCCTCGACCGCGCCAAGGGGCGGCTGATGGACTCCGCGGGGATGACGGAGGCCGACGCGTTCCGGCACATCCAGAAGAAGGCGATGCACGAGCGGCGCCCGATGAAGGCGGTCGCGGAGGAGATCCTGGCCGGGGCCTAGCCAGAATCCGTTTCCGCGGTCGATTCACCCCGAAGACCGGGACGAGGCGAGCAAAGGTCGGGTCGGTCGTTGCCTGGCAGAAATTACTACTACACATGTCGTAGGAATCGCCCTACACTTTTCACGAACGCACTACGCGAGCCCGCAGCGCGGGCGGCTGGAAGGCAGAGGGGGTGAGGCAGAGCCGCGGGCCAGGTTTGCGACTCCGGTAGTAGGCGGGGAAAAAACGTCGCCCCGCTTCATTGGACTTCGCGGGGTTGGTCTGTAAACTACAGCCGCTTTCCGCTCGGGCTGGCGCGGAGGCGTTCCGGTAACGGCTGGGAGTTCCCCCTGATGGGGGAGTCCGTCTGGAGTAAGGGGGAAGTGCATGAGGAAACCCAAGTGGCTGATGCTCGTGGCCATGCTGATGGCGCTGTCGCTCGTAGCCGCGGCCTGTGGCGGTGACGACGAGGACGGCGAGGACGGCGACGGTGACGCCGCCGCTCCGCAGGACTGCACGTGGGTCATCGGCACGATGGGCGCGCTCTCCGGCGACGCAGCTTCGCTCGGCCGGCCGATCGCCGAGGGCGTCGAGTACGCCGTCAACCAGGCCAACGAGGCCGGCGACCTCCCGTGCGAGCTCGAGTACATGGAGGAGGACAGCCAGGGCGACCCGACCCAGGCCCCCGCGCTCGCGGAGAAGCTGGTCGGTACCGAGAACCTGATCTTCTGTGCCTGCCCCTACTTCTCGGGTGAGACGCTAGCCACCGGCCAGATCTTC
>DASZZY010000163.1:0-12102 GCA_036260395.1 Actinomycetota bacterium | reverse complement strand
GGCTGACCGGGGATTTCCAGCTCCTGGCCGTCAAGTCGCTCCTCGACGGGTTCGCGGCGCTGGCGTTCGCCTCCGCCCTCGGCTGGGGGGTGGGTTTCTCGGCCATCGTGGTCCTCGTCTACCAGGGGGGGCTGAGCCTCTCCGCCGGCGCGGCCGCGGGCGCGTTCTCCCCCGCGATGATCGCGGCCCTCACGGCCGCGGGCGGGGTGCTCATCATGGGGATCGGGCTCCGACTGCTGGAGCTCCGCGAGGTCCGGGTCGCCAACCTGCTGCCCGCCCTGGTGCTGGCCCCGGCGGCCGTGGCGATCATCGAGGCCACGGCCTGACGCCGGGGTTTTGTCACTCGAATCTCGTTCGACCACGGATTTTTGCCTCGGCCGGAACCTCGCCTCGACCTGCGCAGATGGAGGAAAGCCGTTGCGCCGCAAGGGCTCTTCCGGCGTTGACAGTCCCCGCGTCGGCTGCTAGTTTTCGCGCCGGTCCCGAGCGGCCGCAGGGACCGGCAGGGTCACCGGAAGGACCGGGACGTCCGGTCGGGGTCCGGCGGAGCTCCGGCTCCGAGGGCGCCGGCGGAGGCCCGCTCCGGACGGTCGGCCGGCCGGAACCGAAGTCGCTCGGGACCACCTCGTAGGGCGGGCTCGAGAAGCCGAGTAGACAACGCTCGCGTATGGGGAAGGCGTGAGCGGCTCCAAAGGCCTCTCGAGCCCGCTCCGCGTTTGGGGCCCGTCCGCCGCCGCTGATGGGGCCGTCCGCCGTCGCCGGCCGTCACAGGATACGGGCGAAGAACTGCCGGACACGATCGTGCTGGGCGTTCTCGAACATCTCCTGGGGCTTGCCCTTCTCCAAGATCCGGCCCTCGTCCATGAACAGCATCCGGGTGCCGACCTCTCGGGCGAACCCCATCTCGTGGGTGACCACGACCATGGTCATCCCCTCTTCGGCGAGCCGCTTCATGACGTCGAGGACCTCCTGGATGAGCTCGGGGTCCAGCGCTGAGGTGACCTCGTCGAAGAGCATCAGCTTCGGCCGCATGGCCAGCGCTCGGGCGATCGCCACCCGCTGCTGCTGGCCCCCGGACAGGCGGCCGGGGTACTCCTCCGCCTTGTGCTCCAGCCCGACGTGGCGGAGCTCCTGGATCGCCCGCTCCCGGGCCTCGTCGTCGGAGAGCCTCAGGACCTTTCGCAACGACAGCGTGATGTTCCCCATCGCCGTCTTGTGGGGAAACAGGTTGAAGGCCTGGAACACGATCCCGATCTCCGTCCGGGCGTAGTCGAGGTCGGCGCGGATGTCGGTCAGCTCCCGGCCGTCGAACAGCACATGCCCCTCCTCCGGCTCTTCCAGGAGGTTGATGGTCCGCAGCAAGGTCGACTTGCCGGACCCCGAGGGGCCGATGACGACCACCACCTCCTTGGACCGGATCGCGAGGTCGATGCCCTTCAGCACGTGGAGCTTCCCGAACCACTTGTGGACGCCGTCGAGGCGGACCAGCGAGCCGTCGTCGTTCATCGCGCCTCCCCCTACGCCCCGATCGCCGTGAGCCCGCTCCGCAGCCGCCGCTCCAGCGCGGTGACCGCGCGGATCATCGGGAGCGTGATCACCAGGTACCCGGCCGCCGCCGCGAGATACGGCGTGGCGTCGAAGTGCTGGGAGTAGATGTCGCGGGCCACCGAGAGCAGCTCTCGCTGGGCGAAGGTCAGCCCCAGGAACGCCACCAGCGACGTGTCCTTGATGAGGATCACGAACTCGTTCGTCAGCGGCGGGATCACCCGGCGGATCCCCTGGGGCAGGATCACGTACCGCAGGGCCTGGAGGTAGGTCATCCCCACGGACCGGGCCGCCTCGAACTGCGCCCGCTCGATGGACTGGATGCCCGCGCGGAAGATCTCGGCGCTGTAGGCCCCGGCGTTCAGCCCCAGGACGAGGATCGCGGCGGTGTACGCGCTCACGTCCATCCGCAGGGCCAGCACGATCCCGAAGTAGAAGAACGAGAGCTGCCACAGGAGCGGCGTCCCCCGGAAGAAGTTGATGTACGTGCGCGCCGGGGCCCGGACGACGGCCCGCGGCGACAGCGTGAACACCGCCACCAGCAGTCCCAGGACCATCCCGATGGCCTGTCCGCTGACGGCCAGGAGGATCGTGTTGACCGCCCCGCGCAGGAACTCGCCCAGGAACTCGGACAGCAGGGCGAAGTCGAAGAAGTTCTCCGCGAACGTCTCCACGTCGCCGGCGCGGAACCACAGCAGGATGGCCCCCAGGAAGAGCGTCTGGGCGCCGAACACGGCGCCGGCGATGGCCGCCCCCCGGCTGGGCTTGGTGGCCATGCGGCGGTAGGTCGCCCACCCGAGCGCCGAAGCCAGCGCCCCCATCGCCACGGCGCCGTAGACGATCACCGCTTCGACGCGGCTGGTGAGGGCGGCGGTGATGCGCGCCGGCGGCGCCCACCCGTAGACGGTGATCAGCGCCAGCGTCCCGATCAGGAGCAGCGCCAGCGAGGCGACGCCCAGCGCCAGCGTGAACGCCGAGAGCGGCGTCTGCGCCCGCACCTTGAACGCCAGGCCGCGCTCGGGCCGTTCCCGGACGGCCTCCTGCGGGACGGTCTCGGTCGTCATGGTCCCTCCTCTCCGGAATAGGGGAGGGCCCACGCCGGAGGCGTGGGCCCTGTCACGAGCGGGTTCGCCTTACTCCTCCTCGGCCACGCTCCCCGCGGGGGCCTCGGGGAAGTACTTCTCGTAGATCTGCTGGTACGTCCCGTCGTCGATCATCTCCTGGAGCGCCTCGTTGGCGGCCTCCAGCAGCTCCTCGTTCTGGGGGTCCACCGGGAACCCGTACTCCTCGTCGGTGTCGATCGTGTCGACGACCTCCAGGGCCTCTCGGGCCTCCGCCTCCTCGACCGCGGATGGCTCGTCGAAGATCACGGCCGTCACCTGCCCCGCCTCGAGCGCGGTGTACGTGTCCGGCGCCTCGGGGAACGACCGGATCGTGACGCCCTCGGGCTCCAGGTTCTCCTGCGCCCAGGCCTCGCCGGTGGTCCCCCGCTGGACGGCCACCGTGTCGCCCTCGCCGAGGTCGTCGACCGACTGGATGTCCGGGGTCTCCTCGGCGTTGATCGTCACGGCCTGCTGCGCCTCGTAGTACGGGATCGTGAAGTTGACGGTCTGCGCCCGCTCCTCGGTGATCGTCGTCGCGGAGGCCACCATGTCGAACCGGCCGCCGGCGAGCTGGGTGAAGATCGTGTCGAACGCCGTGTCGACCCAGCTCACCTCGGGGATCCCCATGCGGGTGGCCATCTCCTCCATCAGCTCGACGTCGAACCCGGTGAGCTCGCCACCCTCCCGGAACTCGAACGGCGGGAACGGGATGTCCGACCCGACCGTCAGGACGCCTTCCTCGATCGTCTCGAACGCCGCCTCCGGCGACTGGTCCGGGGTGGCCCCCCCGTTCACGTCGGTGCCGTCGCCGGCGCCGCCACAGGCGGCACCCAGCAGCGCTACCGCCGTGACGACGCCGAGCAGCAGAAATCGTCGCGTTCTCACGCCATCGCCTCCTTCGTCCGCATCCGTTCCGCGGGGAACGGACAGCCGTCGTCGTGGTCCCCTCCGTGGGCCGAAAGACCGACCCGACCGAATGCTAGATTGCTTTCGTGCCCCAACTCAACCCGACCCCGGAGGAGCGGGCGCTCCTCTCGGGCTCGGGTGGGCCCGGCGCGGCGCTCGCCATGCGGATCGTGTCCCGGATGGCCGAGGTGACCGGGGCGGAGCGGCTGCTGCCGGCGGCCTCCGCGCACATCGACGGATGCCTCGACCACGGGCCGGCCGGGCTCGAGTTCGTGGAGCGCCTGGTCGAGGGGGGCGCCCGCGTGGCGGTCCCCACCACCCTGAACGTCGGCTCGCTCGACCTCCTCCATCCCGGCCTGTACCGGGGCGACCGGGCGACCGCCGCGCGCGCCCGCCGGTTGATGGACGCGTACGTCGAGCTGGGGTGCCGGCCGACCTGGACGTGCGCCCCGTACCAGCTGCCCGAGGCCCGCCCCCGCCTCGGCGAGCACGTGGCGTGGGCGGAGTCGAACGCGATCGTGTTCGCCAACTCCGTGCTCGGGGCGCGCACCGACCGGTACGGCGACTTCATCGACATCTCCGCCGCCATAACCGCGCGGGTGCCGGACGCCGGCCTCCACCGCGACGAGAACCGCCGCGCCGAGACCGTGTTCCGGCTGGAGGGCGTGCCGTCCCGCCTGCTCGACCGGGACGTGATCTACCCGGTCCTCGGCCACCTGATCGGGCGCGAGGCGCGGTCCGCCGTGGCGGCGCTGGTCGGCCTGCCGGGCCCCGTCTCGGAGGACCGCCTCAAGGCCCTGGGCGCCGCGGCGGCGTCCTCCGGCGGCCTGGGGCTCGTGCACGTGGTGGGCGTCACGCCGGAGGCCCCCACGCTCGACGCCGCCCTGGGCGGCCGGCCGCCCGTGCGCGAGCTCGCGGTGACCCCCGCGCGGCTGGCCGCGGCCCGGGACGAGCTGAACACCGCGCCGGACGGCCCGGTGGGCGCCGTCAGCGTTGGCACCCCGCACTTCTCGGTGGCCGAGTTCGAGCGCCTCGTCCCGCTGGTGCGGGAGCACCCTCCTCACGTCCCGTTCTACGTGTCCACCGCCCGGGCGGTTCTCTCGCAGGTCGACGCCACGGGCTGGCTGGCGGAGCTCGAGGCGGCCGGCGTCCGCCTCGTGGTCGATACCTGCACGTACGTCACGCCGATCCTCGGGCCGGTCGAGGGCCCGGTGATGACGGACTCGGCGAAGTGGGCGTACTACGCCCCGGGGAACCTCGGGGTCGAGGTCGTCTTCGGAAGCCTGGAGGAGTGCGTCGTGTCGGCGGCCCGTGGCCGGGTGTGGCGTGACCCCCACCTCTGGGACGGCGCTTGAGGGGCGGACCCTGGTGCCGGGCTCCGGCGCCGGGGCGGCCCTGGTGCTCGACGAGCCGCTGTCGTTCTGGGGCGGCGTGGATCCCGGCATGGGCCGGGTGATCGACCGGCGCCATCCCCAGCACGGCGAGCGGCTGGCGGGGCGCGTGCTCGTCATGCCGTCTGGCCGGGGGTCCAGCTCGAGCAGCAGCGTCCTGGCCGAGAGCGTGCGGGCCGGGACGGCGCCCGCCGCCATCCTGCTGGCCCGGGCCGACCCCATCGTGGCCCTCGGGGCCGTGGTGGCCGCGGAGCTCTACGGGGCCGCTCCCCCGGTCGCCGTGCTGCCGGCCGAGGACCTGGCGCGGATCGTCACCGGCCACCGGGTGGCGGTGGAGGCCGCGGAGGGGGCCGCCGTGGTCAGACTCGGGCGCGATACGCTGTCGCCGCCGTGATCGTTCGGGTGTTCCGCGGTCAGGTGAAGCCGGCGTGCGGTCCGGCGTTCGAGCGGCACCTGCGAGAGGTCGGGATCCCGGAGTTCCACCGCCACCCGGGGATGCTGCGGGTCCACGTCGCGTGGCCCACCGAGCAGGCTCCCGACGAGTTCCTGGTCGTGACGCTGTGGCGGGACTTCGACGCGCTTCGCGGGTACACCGGCGCCCGGTGGGCGGAGGCCAAGGTGGCCCCGGAGGAGGCCGCGCTGCTCCGGCGGACCTTCGTCCACCACTACCGGACCCCGGCCGACCCCGGCGACCTCCTGGCGGCCGGGACCGACGTCCTCGACAGCGGCCCCGTGCGCGTCGACCTCCTGCGGCGGGTCGCCACGGTGGACGGGCGCGAGATCGAGCTCCCGCCGAAGGAGTTCGCGGTCCTGGCGGAGCTGGTCCGCCGCTCGGGCCAGCCGGTGCCGCCGGACGAGCTGGCCCGCATCGTGTGGCCGAACGGCGACGGCGTCACCGGCGAGGATGTCAGGCGGACGGTCTACCGCCTTCGGAGGCTGCTCGGCGATCACCGCCGCCGGCGACCGCTCATCCGCAACCGGCGCGGCCACGGGTACGTCCTGGCCGGTGGACGTTGACGCGACGTTCGGGCGACGCGGCGGGCATGGACATGCCGCCGGCGTCCGCGGTTCGATCAGCGCCGATGCGACCCCTGGCCGCCATCGTGCTGGCCGTAGCCCTCCTGACCACGGCGTGCTCCGCCGGCCGGGCCGGCCCCTCCCCCGCCGCCAGCCCGACCGGGGACCCCGAGCTGTGGCGGCGGGACGCCGACGAGCCCTACCCCTTCACGACCCCGATCCCGCCGCTCACCGACACGCCGATCGACGGCACCTACGAGCGGAGCCTGACGCCGACGCAGTCCACCGGGCCCGCCATCCCGTGCCGGCGGTGCGCCCCGTACCGCCGCGACCGCGGCCTGGCGGTCCTCGAGCTCCGGGCCGGGCGCTTCCTGCTGGTCCAGGAGGCGTCCGCCTTCCGCGCCGGGGGCCACTACCTCGTGGAGGGCGACCGCGTCGTGCTGTTCAACGATCCGACGTGCTCTGACGTCCGCGGCGTCTACCGGTGGAGCCTGTCCGCGGGGCAGCTGTCGCTTGAGGTCGTCGACGACCCTTGCGCCTACGACGACCTGCGGGCCCGGTACTTCTCGATCGCGCCGTGGGAGTCCCGAGCGGCGTAGGCTACGCCGCCGCCATCGCCAGCCCGGCCAGCCGCTGGCCGATGAGCGGGGCGAACTTGAAGCCGTGGCCGCTACAGGGCGAGCCGACGACCACGGCCCCCCGCCGCTCGAGGATGAACTCGTCGCCCGGGGCGATCGTGTACAGGCAGGTCTCCGCCAGGTGGGGGTTCGGGTCGGCGTCCGGGTACCGCTCCTTCACCCAGGCGCTGAGCCGGGCGACCGACTCCTCGCTGACCTCGCCCTCGCGGTCGGGGTCGGTGGTGGGGCCGGCCTGGTGCTGGCCGACCTTCAGCCCCTGGTCCGGGCTCCGCAGCGAGTAGAGCGCGGGGTCGCCCCAGTCGACGAGCGACGGGATGGCCTCCTCGTCCGGAACCCGGAAGTAGGCCACGGTCTCGCGGGTGCTCCTGGTCGGCAGCTCGATGCCGAGCGGCGCCACGAGGTCCCGGGCCCAGGAGCCCGCCGTGACGACCGCCACGGCGGCGCGGTAGGACCCGTCGTCGGTCTCCAGGAGCACCCCACCGTCCTGCGGGTGCAGGGATCGGACCCGCCGGCCCTCGAGCAGCTCGGCGCCGTGCCGGGTGGCCGACCGGGCCAACGCCCGGACCGCGGCATCGGCGGCCACCCAGCCAGCGTCCTGCTGGAACAGCGCGGCCGCCCCGGGAGACAGCCGGAGCCCCGGGTACCGGCGGAGCGCCTCGTCGCCGTCCAGCCACTCGTACCGCACCCCGGAGGCGGACATGGCCGTGGCGTGGTCCTCGAGGGCCTTGCCGGTGTCGATCCCCCCGGTCACCGTGAGCAGCCGCTCGCCCGCCTCGCCCTCGAGCTCCCGCCACAGCGGGAGGGCGTCGACGGCCATCCGCACGAACCGCTCGTCGTGGTAGGAGAACCGGAAGATCCGCGAGCGGCCGTGGCTGGACCCGCGCGTGTGGCCGACGTGGAACTGCTCGAGGACGATCGTCTCCCGTCCGGCCCGGGCCAGTGCCCTGGCCGTCGCCGACCCCATCACGCCGGCGCCCACGACGGCCACGTCGACGTCGCGCATGCGCGGCATCCTACCGGCGACCGGGGGGATCCGTTCGGGAGCGTGGCCGGCGCTCGGCGTCAGCCGCCGAGGTACGCCTCTTCCATCTCCGGGTTGTCCCGGAGGTTCGCCGCGCGGTCGGCGAGCACGATCTCGCCGGTGCGCAACACGTAGCCGCGGTCGGCCACGGACAGGGCCATCTTCGCGTTCTGCTCGACGAGGAAGATCGTGGTCCCCTGCTCGCGGATCGTCCGGATCGTGTCGAAGACCTGCTCCACGAGGATGGGGGCCAGCCCCATCGACGGTTCGTCCATCAGCAGGACCTTGGGGCCCGCCATGAGCGCGCGGGCGATGGCCAGCATCTGCTGCTCGCCGCCGGACAGCGTACCGGCCCGCTGGGTCAGCCGCTCCCGAAGGCGCGGGAACAGCTCCAGCGTCCACTCCATGTCGCGCTGGACACCTTCCTGGTCGGAGCGGAGGTTCGCCCCGATCTCGAGGTTCTCCTTCACCGACATCCGGGCGAACAGGCGCCGGTTCTCGGGGACCATCGTCACGCCCTTGCTGACGACCTTGGGGGTGGGCAGGCCGTCCACCCGCTCCCCGTCGACGAAGATCTGGCCCTGCGCGGGCTTCACCATGCCGAGGATGGTCCGCAGCGTCGTGGTCTTCCCCGCAGCGTTCGGCCCGAGGAGCGTGACGCACTCGCCCGCCCGGACCTCCAGGTCGATCCCCTGCAGGACCAGGACCGGGCCGTAGCTCGTGTGGATGCCCTTCAGCTCCAGGATCGGCCGTCCGTCCCTCTCGGCGCTCATGCGGTCTCCTCGTGCTCCTTCCCCAGGTACGCCTCGATGACGCGCTCGTTGCGGGAGACGTCCTCGTAGGTCCCCTCGGCGATCTTCCGGCCGAAGTCCAGGGCCACCACGCGGTCGGAGACTCCCTTGACCACCGGCATGTCGTGCTCGATCAAGACGACCGTGTACCCCAGCTCCCGGCGGAGGCGGCCGACGAGCTCGATGATCTCATCCTTCTCCCGCTTGTTCATCCCCGCGGTGGGCTCGTCGAGGAGCAGCAGCTTCGGCTCGGTGGCCATGGCCCGGGCGATCTCCAGGCGGCGGCGGTCCGCGTAGGCCAGCTCGCCGGCCATGTCCTCCTCCCTGCGCCGCAGTCCGCGGCCGAAGAACCCGAGGATCTCCTGGGCACGCTCCCGGGTCGTCCTCTCCTCCTTGACCGTCCACGGGAGCCGCAGGATCGCGCCGGTGATCCCCGAGCGCGTCCTGGCGTGGCGGCCCACCATGACGTTCTCCAGCACGGTCATGTTCGGGAACAGCCGGACGGCCTGGAACGTCCGGGCGATCCCCAGCTTCGTGATCTGGTTGGGCTTCATCCCCGCGATGTTGTGGCCGTCGAACGTGATCCGGCCCCGCTCATGCTCGTAGAAGCCCGTGACGATGTTGAACAGCGTGGTCTTCCCGGCGCCGTTCGGGCCGATCACGCTGACGATCTCGCCGGCGTCGGCGTGGAAGTCGACCTCGTCGACCGCCGCCAGCCCACCGAAGCTCTTCGACAGGTTCTGGGTCTCGAGCAGCGGGCTCACGACGGCGGCTCCGGGTTGGGGCTGGCCTTGAGGACCGGGGCGCCCGTCTCCTCGTCGCCGACGCGACGCTCGTACTGCTCCTCCTCGAGCTCCTCGACGTGCAGCTCGCGGCGCCGGCGCACGTTCGGCAGGAGGCCCTCGGGCTTGAGGATCATGATCGCCACCAGGACCGCGCCGAAGATGAGCAGCCGGAATTCGCGGAACTCCCGCAGCAGCTCGGGGAGGCCGACCAGGACGAACGAGCCCACCAGGACCCCCGGGATGCTCCCCATGCCGCCCAGCACCAGGACGGCCAGCACGTTGATCGACACCTGGAGCGAGAAACTGGCCGGGAAGATCGAGCCGAGGAGCGTGGCGAAGAACGCGCCCCCCAGGCACCCGATGGCCGCGCCCATGGCGAACGCCAGCAGCTTGTACTTGATGACGCTGACGCCCATGGCCTCGGCGACCGGCTCGTCCTCGCGCATCGCGGCCCACGCCCGCCCGACGCGGGAGTCGGCCAGGCGATAGGAGATATACGCGGCCACCAGCGAGAAGAACAGGATCAGGTAGTAGAGCCGCTGGGGGTCGCGGAAGTCGGCGGCCTCGGGCGGGACGGGCGGGATCTGGATGACCCCCTGGGCGCCCCCGAGCCACGGCGACAGCCAGTCGGACAGCACGAGCGTCCGGACGATCTCGCCGAACCCGAGCGTGACGATGGCCAGGTAGTCGCCGCGCAGCCGGAGGACGGGAGCACCGATCAGAAGCCCGATGATCACCGCCACGACGACCACGATCGGCAGCGCCAGCCAGAATCCCATGGCTCCCGCTTCCGCGAAGCGGGTGGCCTCGTCCGTCACCAGGAACGACTCCGTCGAGGTGAGGACCGCGGTCGTGTAGGCGCCCACCGCGAAGAACGCCACGTACCCGAGATCGAGCAGCCCGGCGTAGCCGACCACGATGTTGAGCCCCAGCCCGAGGAGGACGTACAGGCCGACGAACGTCAGCACCAGGCTCACGAACCCCCCGACGAGCAGCGGCAGCACCGCGAGGATCGCCAGGACGACGAGCACGCCGACGATCCGCAGGCTGGTCAGCCCGGCCGTCGGGAGCCTGGCCAGCCGGTCGCGGACCGCGGTCCCCTCGCGCGCCCGGAGGTACGAGATGCCCGCCGCCACCAGGAACACGACGACGGCGCCCGTCACGGCCAGGCCGCCCGACTCGAACAGCCAGCCGCTCTCGAGGTTCAGCTCGGAGAAGATCGGCGAGAGCAGCGGCTCGGCCAGGCTCATCCCGATGACCGCGGCGACGCCGACCAAGAGCGGGCGGCGGAGCGTGGCAGGGAGCAGCGCGAGGCCCCCGCCGATGGCGCCCAGTGCCGCGGTCCCGATGACGAGGAGCAGCGCTCCCACCGGCGCCGACTGCCCCAGCGAGAGGAGCTCGGCCAGCCCCCGTCCCAGCGCCACGAACACACCCTGCTCGACGTTGTCGATGAACAGGAGGAGCGCGCCGAGGGCCGCACCGGTGACGGCGCCGGCGGTCGCTCCCCCGGCGACCGCCGAGCCGAGCGGCGTCCTGATGAGCTGCCCGCTCTCGTCGCGGCGTGGCCGTGCGAGCGCGTACCCGGCGGCGACCGCCACGAGGATCAGCATGGCCCTTCCCAGCCGGACGACGCCGGTGACGACGTTGCGCCCCTCGAACCCCCCCACGATGCCGACCGCGCACAGGTAGACCGACACCGCTCCGGCGATCAGCCCGATCCGTACCGAGCGGCCCATCGGGACCGGCTGCACCGCGACCGGGATGGCGCTCACGCCCGCTTCTCCTCGGGCGAGCCCAGGATGCCGCCGGGCCGGAAGATCAGCACCAGGACCAGCACCCCGAAGGCCATCACGGGCTGGAGCTGGTGGGTGGACGGCACGCCGGCCCCGGACAGGAACAGCGTCGGACCGACCGCCTCCAGGACGCCCAGGAGCAGGCCGCCGAGCGCCGCCCCCACCACGTTCCCGATGCCGCCCAGCACGGCCGCCGTGAAGGCCTTGATGCCGGGCACGAACCCCATGAAGAAGTCGACCTGGGGGAACAGGAACACGTACAGGATACCGGCCGCGCCGGCCAGCATCCCCCCGATCGCGAACGTCGTCACGATCACCCGGTCGACGTTGATGCCCATGAGGCCGGCGATCTCCTTGTCCTCGCCGACCGCGCGCATCGAGCGGCCGGTCCTCGTGCGCTGGATGAACAGGTACAGCGCCACGACCAGGACGATCGCGGCCAGGATCACGACGATCTCGTTCCGCTGAAAGGTCAAACCGAACAGCGTGAGCGGGCCCTCGAGGGGCTCGATCGTCGGGTACCCGCGCACGCGGGCCCCGAAGAACCCCCGGAACGAGTATTGGAGGAACAGCGACGCGCCGATCGCGGTGATCAGCGGGACCAGCCTCGGCGCGCCGCGGAGCGGGCGGTAGGCGATCCGCTCCAGCAGGACCGCGACCAGCGTGGACACCGCCATCGCCGTCACCAGGATCGCCACGATCGCGACGAAGGGGTTGGCGTCGAGGAACCCGCCCCGGGCCATCGCCTGGGCCACGAAGAACGAGCTGAACGTCCCGGCCATGAAGACCTCGCCGTGGGCGAAGTTGATCATGAACAGGATCCCGTACACGAGCGTGTAGCCCATCGCGATCAGCGCGTAGACGCTCCCCCGGGCCACGCCGTTGACGACGAACCCCCGCCAGGCCGCGGCGTCGAACCGGCCCTCGCGGAGCGTCGCCCAGGAGCCGAAGAACACGCCGAGGACGATCGCGATGCTGAGGATGACGAGGATCGTGCCTCGGACCGGGATCCGCTCCGGCAGGAACCCGCGCCGCCAGCCCGGTATGGCCGTCGTCTCCGCTCGCTCAGCCATCGTCACCTTTGACGGTTGGGGGGGGGGGGGGGGGGGGGG
>DASZZY010000162.1:0-5637 GCA_036260395.1 Actinomycetota bacterium | reverse complement strand
CACGGCGGGCGAGGCCACCTCCTGCCCGACCAGCCCCGCCAGGAGCGAGCGCCCCTTCTGGACCTCCTCGGCCGACAGCGCCCGGGCCAGGACGCCGAGGAACGCCGCGGCCGCCCACGGGTCGAGGACGACCGGCAGCCGCTCGGTGCCCGGCTTCGCTGCGCCTAGCAGGCGGGCCCCGCGCCGGGCCGCCTCGGCGCCGGCCTCCTCCCAGGCCAGCTCGGCCGGCTCGCGGGCCACGCGGAAGGAGAACCCGGACTGGGTCTCGCCGTCGCGCTCCGCCAGGGCCGAGACCACGCACCAGCAGTCGGTCCGGGCGTAGCCGGCGTCGATGCCGGTGGTCGAGGCCACCGCCACGCGGGAGACCGCGTCGCCGTAGAGGACCTCCTCGACCTTGGTGACCTCCGGCTCCGACGAGACCGCCGCCCTCTCCAGGTCGAGGGCCAGCGCGACCTTGGCCTCGGCGCCGAGCGTCGCCTGTGCCTCCCGGAACAGTCCGGGCAGGTCCTCGAACGGCCGGGGGTCGGGGAGGGCGTTGGCCTCGTCCGGGCTGGACACCGCGGCGCTCTCCCGCGCCGAGGCCAGCAGCGCCGCGGCCTCGTCCGGGCCGGGATCGGCGGCCCACGCGTATCCCAGCCGGCCTTCGGTGACCACCCGCACGCCGACGCCCCGGGATTCCGACGCCGACAGGCTGTCGACCTCGCCGCGCCGGGCCTTGACCTCGGACCGCCGGACCTGCGCCGCGTAGGCCTCGGCCTGCTCGCCGTCCCGGACGCCGGCCAGCGCCGCCCGACAGAGGTCGTCGAGGTCAGCCACCGGTCCCGCCCACCGTCATCCGGGCGATCCGCAGGGTGGGGCTCGCGGTGGTCACCGGCACCCCCTGCCCGTCCTTGCCGCAGGTCCCCGGTCGCGAGTCGAAGTCCGAGCCGACGGCGTCGACGGCCTCCAGGATCCTCACGCCGTTACCGATGAGGTTCGCCCCGCGTATCGGGCGGGTGAGCTCCCCGCCCTCGATGAGGTAGCCCTCCGCCACCCCGAACACGAAGTCGCCGGTGGCGGGGTTCACCTGGCCCCCGCCCAGGATCTTGGCGTACACGCCTCGCGCGGTGTCCGAGACGATGGCCGCCGGATCGGCGGCCCCGGGCAGGATCGAGGTGTTCGTCATCCGGGGGATCGGCAGGTGCGCGTAGGACTGCCGCCGCCCGTTCGCCGTCCGCTCCGCACCGTCGCGGCCCGCCCAGAACCGGTCGTAGAGGTAGGAGGTCAGTACGCCCGAGTCGAGCAGCACCGTGCGGCGGGCCGGGGTGCCCTCCTCGTCGAAGGCGAAGGACCCCCAGGCGCCCGGGATGGTGGAGTCATCCACGCCGGTCACGAGCGACGAGCCCACGGTGTCGCCGAGCCGGCCACGATAGATCGAGGCCTCCTTGCCCACGGTGTCGGCCTCCATGCCGTGGCCGCAGGCCTCGTGGAACAGCACGCCGCCGCCGGCCGGCCCCACAACTACCGGCATCTCGCCCGCCGGCGCCGGGACGCCGTCCAGCATCGTCACCGCCATCCGGGCGGCCTTCCTGCCCGTCTCGGCCGGGGGGTTGGCCTCGAGGACCTCGGCGCCGCCGAGCCCCGCCGGGCCCTCGAAGCCGGTCTGCATGACGCCGTCCCGGCCGGCCACCGCCGAGACGACGAGCCGGACGCGGTGGCGCTCGTCCTCGACCCACGACCCGTCGGAGGTCGCCACCAGCAGCCGCTGGACCGAGTCGCCGTACGACGACACCACCTGGCGGACGTCGCCGGACACGGAGCGCGCCGCGTCGTCGGCCTCCCGGACCCAGGCGACCTTCCGGTCCAGCGGCAACCCGGCCAGCGGCTCGTCGGCGCCGTGGCGGACCGGCGCCTCCGGACGGCGGAAGTCGAGGGCCACCAGCCGCTCGGACCCGGTGACCGCAGCCGCGGCGGCCTCGGCCGCCCGCAGCAGCGCCTCGCGGTCGAGGCGGTTGGAGTACGCGTACGCGGTCGTCTCGCCGGCCACGACGCGGACGCCGGCGCCCCGGTCGAGGCCGACCGTGGGGTGCTCGATGTTCCGGTCGTCGAGGCGGACCGACGTCGAGCGGCGCTCCTCGGCGTACAGCTCGGCGAGGCGCCCGCCGGACGATAGGGCCACGCGGAGGACCTCCCTGACGAGGGATTCGTCGAGCACGGAGGCGCCATTCTAGCCGCGCCCCGCCGCGCCGCGCCGCCGCAGGGGCCGCCGGCCTCGAACGGCGTCGCCCGTATCATGGAGGAACCCCGAGCACCGGTCCGACCGTCGAACGAACGAGACCCCGGAGGGACATGGCCTCGAAGCGAAGAGGGATGTGGTGGCTGATCGGCGGCCTGGCGGCCGTGGGCTTCACGGCGCTGGTGGCCGTGGCGGCGTACTCGCCGCCGCCGCGACTCGCCCCGGACGACGTGGCCGACGAGAGCGACCGGCCCCGCGGGGAGGAGAACATTGCGGACGACCGCGTGCCGCCCGGCGTCGAGCCGGGGCGCGGCGGGCCACGGGACGAGCCCGTGGCCCTGGACGGCGCGATGGAGTCCGCGGTCCTCAACCCCGACGGCTCGGTCACCGCATCCGGGTACCTGGTGTGCACGCCGGGCGAGACGATGAACGTCGGGTGGGCGATCTGGAACGTGCGGTCCGACCGCGGCGGCGGGATCGTTCGGACGGGGGTGGACCGCCTCTACTACGAGTGCACGGGCGAACGCCAGGAGTGGACGCTCCGCGGCGACCAGATCCTGAACGGCGGGATCGACGCCGGGTCGCACCCGTACACCGTGAAGACGGCCGTGGGCACCGGCAGCCGCCACGACCACCGCGACTACTTCCAGGGGACGATCGTCGTCGAGGGCTGAGAGCGCCCGGACGAGACGGAGGGCCGGCCCCCTGGCCGGCCCTCCGTCGTTCCTCGGTGGAGCTTCGGTCTCCTTAGGGCAGGGGCCCCGTGTAGCGGAAGATGAAGAGACCGAAGTCCATGTCGCTGCCCAGAACGATCCGGTCGCCGTTCTGGTCCTCGGCGAGGGCAACGCCCCAGAAGTTGTTGCCCCGCGGATCGATGTAGTGGCCGACCTCCTCGATCGAGCTGCTGTTGTAACCCGCGACCCGGAACCCGGCCTTGTACCACGAGCAGTAGGCGAGCTCGCCGTCGTCGGCGTTGGCGCCTCCCTCGTTCGGGTCACCGCGTGGCACCTCGACCTCGTGGACCGAGAGGTCGATCTCCGGGTCCTTAGCAAGCTCCGGATCCGCAAGCTCCGGATCCGACTGCTCCGGCAGGGAGTACTGGTCGACCTCCTCAAAGGTCTGCGCGTCCAGGAGGCGGACGTACCCCCACCCGTCGAACTCGGCGGTCGTGGTGATGTCCGCGCCGAGGTCGCCGGGGTCCGGCTCCACCGTCCCCGGGATCGCCCACCGGGTACGGGACCTGGTCGGCCGGCGGGTAGCCGAACACCTCGTGCATGAACCGGTGCCCGGTGCACAGGCCATGGATGGTGACCTCGAACTGGTGGCCCATGCTCCCGCAGATGGACGCGTCCGGGAACTCGCCCGCGTTCGTTCTAGCGTGGTGGGTGGCGATGATGACGGCGTCGTACCCAGCCAGCTGGGCGCTCTCCACCTTCTCGGGAGAAGGTTGCACGCCTGTGAGTCGGCGGAGGAAAGGTACTTCCGGCCGTCGATCCCGGTCAACTGGACACTTCGGACACCGGGCCTGGCGAGGACGAACCGTCACCTTCCCCGTGCCGCCGAACCTCGCACCCTGTACGGTGCCGCCGTGCCGTCGGTGAGATCCGCGGCGAGGCCGTCGTCCGGCGGATGGGCGGATGCCATCGTCTTCGCCGGCGCCTCCTCGGCGGTGGTCCTGGCGCTGTACCTCGTGCTGCCGTGGATGGCCGGGTACATCTTCCCGATCGGGCCGGACGGGCCCGTCTACACCTGGTGGACGCAGGGCGCCGGGGTGCTCGGACTGGACGCCGTGGCCCCCGGCCGCCCGGGCGTCCCGGCGGCGGCGCTGGTCCTGGGGGGCGCACTGGGCACCACGCCCCTCCAGACGGTCACGTCCCTGGGGCCGGTCCTGGTGGCGGCGTGCGCGCTGGCAGCGGCGGCGTTCCTCGACGTGGCCCTGCCCCCCAGCCGGGTCCGCGCCGTGGCGGCGGCCCTGCTCACCGCCGGGTTCGCCGCCTACCTGGCCGGGGGCTGGCTCGCCAACCTGGCGCAGGTGACGGTGTTCCTGGCGGCCCTGGCCGCGGTCGGCACGAGCCACGCGTCGTGGAGGGGCGTGGCGGCCGCCGTGGCGCTCATCGCCGCCGCGGCGCTGGCACATGGCCTGTTCGCGGCCGTGGCCCTGGCGATCCTGGCCGGCGCGGCGGCGTGGAACCTCCCGGCCGCCCTCGCCCACCGGCGGAACGGCGGATCGCTCCTCGACACGCTGGCGGCGCGGATGGCGGCCGCCACCACCGGGGGTGCACTGCTGGGGGCCGGCGCGCTGGCGGCCGTGGGAACGGCCGGCCTGGTGCCGGGCCACACCTCGCACGCCGGTGTGGTGCCGGGCGACACCTCGCAGGACGGGTTCTTCCGTCGCCTCGGCCTCCGCCAGCTGCTGGCCGACAGGTACCGCGAGCGGCTGGCGGGCGACGCGGCCCGCGCGGCGGCCCCGCTGGCGGCCGGCGCCGGCCTCGCAGCCGCGGCCGCCCCCGTGCTCCGCTCACGGAGCGGAGCTGCCCCGCCGAGGAGCTACCTCGTCGGCCTGCTCGTGTCGTGGGCCGCGATCACCGTCGTCGGCCTCGTCGTGCTGTGGGCAACGGCGAGCGGGCCGCCGAACCGGATGCTGGTCTTCGCCTTCTTCGTCCCGCTGGCGGCGGCGGCCGGGGTGGACGCCCTGGCCCGCCCCGCGAGCACGGGGGCGCGGGCAAGCAGGGCCGCCCGGACCGGCCGCCGGGCCCTGGCGGCGGCGGCCGCCATCACGTTCGTCGCGGTGGCCATGCTCGGCTGGTACCGTCAGGCACCGTCGTTCGCGCCCGAGGAGCTCGCGGCCGCCCGCCGGGCCGGGGCGGTGGTCGAACGCCTGCCGCCCGGCCGGCCGGTCGTGATCCTGGTCGACACCGACCAGCGCGCGGCCGCCTTCCACGTCACGCGCTTCGCGAACGTGCTCCGCATGGGCCTGCCGCCGGAGCGCCTCCCCGACGTCCGGATCGCCGTGGGCGTCCCGGGCCGGTACCTGGCCGGCCGGCCCACGCTGACCGGCGACCGCGAGCACGACCTGATCGCCCGGGCGTACCTACGAGAGTCCCGCGCCGTGCGCCGCGACGCCGTGGTCCTCGTGGTCCGGGCGTTCAACGCCGGCGGGTTCGGGGTGACCTCCGGGGCCCGAACGGCGGCCGCGGGCGTGGAGGTGGTGCAGGGCCCGGACGTGGCCCCGGCCCCCGCCGCGGTGCGCTCTCCGGAGGGCCTGTCGTTCGGCGCGCTCATGGCCCTCTCGGCGGCCTCGCTCGTGCTCCTGGCGGCGTTCGGCCTCGGGTGGGCTCGATGGGCGCTGGCCGCCGCGGCCCTCCGTGCGGTGGCCTCGGTGGCGCCGGCGGTCGGGCTCGCCGTGGCGATCCTGGGCGGGT
>DASZZY010000161.1:0-28340 GCA_036260395.1 Actinomycetota bacterium | reverse complement strand
CCCCCCCCCCCCCCCGACCGACCTCCTACTCGCAGTTGCGGGAGCGGCCCCCGCCCTCCCCCGGGTCGCAGGCGTCGGTGCCCGGGCCACCGTCCAGCGTGTCGAACCCGGGGCCGCCGGCCAGCGTGTCGTCGCCCTCGGCGCCACGGAGGGTGTCATCGCCCTCGCTGCCCTGGACGTCATCGTTGCCCGCCCCGCCGTTGAGCGAGTCGTTGCCGGGCCCGCCGATCAGCAGGTCGTCGCCGCCGGCGCCCAGGATCGTGTCGTTCCCGTCGCCGCCGCAGATCACGTCGGCGGCGGGGGTCCCGCGGAGCTGGTCGGCGCCGTCGGTCCCGGTGATGGTGCACACCACCTCGGTCGCGCCCCGCTGGTAGTCGACCAGGTTCAGGAACACCTGCCAGTTCGAGAACGTCAGCGAGTACGAGGCCAGCCCGAACCGCATGTCCCGGGGGCCGCCCGGGGCGAAGTTCGGATCGGGGAACATCGACCCCGTGATGCGGACGAGGCCGTCGCCGAGGTGACGCTCACCCAGGCCGGTCTCGCCGCCGAACAGCCCGGAGGTGCAGGTCTGCGCGTCGTCCTTGCCGCATCCCTCTTCCCATGCCGCCCGGGTGACGAAGAACTGCGTCAGCTTCGCCCGAGAGGAACCGTCGAGCGTGGCGTCGGGCGTGTACCCCAGCGGCGTCGGCTCCACGGCCTGGCGGGCCGTGCCCCCGGCCGTCCCGGGGAGGCACACGTCGCGCACGAGAGGGTCCTCGGAGTCGGGGGTGCACAGGTTCCCACGGCCAGGGACGTTGAACTGGTACCGGGGCACCGCGCCGCGGCCGCCCGGCTGCGACGAGCCGATGGCGTCCTCGGGGACGAGACCCATCCCGATGAGGCCCAGGAGCGAGCGGTCGGTGAGGACGAGGTTCCCGCCGCCCTCGGCGAAGGCGGTCAGCGCCTGCGTGTACTGCCCGAACTGCTCGTGGGTGTACTGCGCCGGCGGGGCCGGGGTCGTGGCCACGGACAAGAACTCGATCAGCACGTCGACGGGCTGGGGCGCGCCGGCGAAGTTCACCAGCCGGACCCGCCAGGTGCCGGGCTCGGGCTCCCCCACCAGGACCTGCTCGCCACGGTTCACGAAATCGCACTGGCAGCCGTGGTTGACCCACTCGTCGCCGACCTTCTGCTCGACGAAGATGTCGTAGTCGCTGGCCACCGGCCAGGAGCCCTCCACGAGCATCTCGTCGTTGTCCGCCGGCAGCCCCTCGACCTCGAACTCGAACGTGGCCTCGGTGACCTGCGGGGCCGGCGCGTCAGCTGGGCTGAAGGTGTGCCGGATCGACGCCTGAGGCTCGCCGGTGAACTCCGGGTCATCCGAGAACTGGAATCCCGGCATGAAGTCGTTCGCCAGGACCAGCGAGTCGAACCGGTCGAGCAGGGAGGGGTCGGCCAGGATCTCGTCGACGGTCACCGATTCGAGCTTCTTCTCGGGGTCGGCGATGTACTTGTTCAGCTCGTCGAAGAACTCCATGTTCGACGCGCTGATCGGCGCCTGGCCGGGATCGTCCTCGGCCTCGTGCCGGCGGAAGTCGATGTCGAGACGGACGGGGCCGCCGGTGGGGCCGGAGACCAGCACGCGCCACTGGCCCGGCGTCGGGTCGTTGGCCGTGACGATCTGCCCCGCCTGCACGTACGCGTCGGGCTGCCCGCCCTGGATGAACGAGCGGGCCACGGTGTCCCACTCGCCCTCCTCGTTGCCGCCGTGGTCCGTTTCGAAGCGCTGGAGCTCGATGTGCTCGAGCGACCCCGCCGAGACGCCCTGGACGTTCGAGAACGTGGCCTGGACGTGGATGCCGCCGTTCCACACCTCGTCCTCGGGGCCCAGCACCTCGAACTCCAGCGTCGGGCGGGTGCCGTCCATCGCGAAGGTCCCGCCGTCGCAGAGCGGGCCGGAGCACGGGACGATGGCGTCGATGTCGCTCTGCGGGCCGAAGCCGGGGTTCGGGAGCCGGTCGCTCCCCGGGTGCTCCACGCGGTGCGGGTCGAAGACGTAGCCGATGTTGCCGGTCGGCTCGTAGACGAAGTCGGAGTCCTCCTCGGTCAGCATCGAGGCCAGCTGGGAGAAGATCAGCCCCTTGTTCCCGTCGATGTGGGCCTGCTCGAGGCCGGGCTCGTAGACCGTGTCCGGCGCCAGGTGGGAGAGCGACATCTCGTTGTCGATCCCGACCGCGTTCAGGCCGATCGGGGACTCGTACCAGTCGCCCATGCCGCCGGTGATCTGGTAGCCGATGGTGTCGACGACCGTTCCCCACTGGTCGGCCACCGGGAACAGCCGGCCCTGGCCGATGTACGGCGACCAGGACAGGCGCGCCGTCTGGTCCTGCCAGGCGCGGAGCGACTGGTCCACGGTCGAGAAGTTCCGCCGGTAGTCGCGCTGGCCGGAGCCGAGCAGCGTGTAGGAGAAGGCATTGGCCGTCAGCTGCCCGTGGAGGTCGATGCCCCCGGCGAAGCGGTCTCCGGAGGTCGTCGAGCGGATATCGCGCAGGACCTCGGTGAAGGCCTCGACCTCCGGCTCGGAGGCCGGCGAGTACGGCCGGTAGGTGTAGCCCACGGTCGGCCAGTCGCGGTTGAGATCGACTCCGTTCCCGTTGTAGCGCTGGTAGTGCACGCCCCCACCGGCGACCTCGCCGCGGTGCCACCCGTCGGGGTTCGGCAGCATGAAGTAGATCACCGAGTTCCGGAGGGTCTCGCCCGCGGTGGGGCCGTCCTCCCGCCGCGGCGTGGCCGGGTCGTCCTCGAAGGTCTCGCCGAGGATGTGCCGGGGGCTGTCCGGGGAGACGCCCTCGTTGGCGCAGGCGGGGGATGCCGCGGCGTCGTCTTCGCACGCCGCCCAGGTCACCAGGTCCTCCATGGCCCGGACGCCGCCCTCGAGGCCGGCCCGCTCGATCCCGTGGATGGAAAGGCCGTAGACGAAGTGGAGACGGTCGCGGCGCGGGACGTCGGACCGCCGGTCCGTGATGCGGAACATGTACAGCGGGCGGCGGTCCCGCCCGAACACCTTGGGGTCGCCGTCCTCGATGGCGACCGTCTTCGGGAGGCCGGCCGACATGTAGTTGCGGTTCTCGTACACATCGTCGAGCCGGATGACGTCGACGAAGCGACGGAACTGCTGCTCGAGAAACTCCGCGCCGGCGATCGTCTCGTCGAAGTGCAGGAACTGGGCCACGCAGACGTTGCCCTTGGCCCACGGGCTGGTGCCCGGGGCGCCGTTCGTGCAGCCGTGCGGGTCGGGGAACACCCGTCCGTAGACCTGGTACTCCGCCTCGGTGGTGGCCACCGGGTTCGGCACGGCCACCGCGGAGGCGGGCGAAAGGATGGCGGGGACCGTCGCCAGGAGCAGGGCGACGGCGGCGAGCAACACGCGGGCGCGTCCGGAACGCATGGATCCCTCCCTAACCGAGGACAATGCGGGAGGGATTCGGCGGCCGGACGCCGATCTCCTGCCTCTCCGGCGCCCTTTTCTTCCGCCCGGTGGCTTTCGTCCCATTCACCCGGCCCCGCGTCTCGCCTGCCACGTCGGCCGCCGCTGGTAGGCTGTCCGCCCACGGAGGAGGCCATGCTCGATCTCGCCAGGCAGGCCGTAGAGGTGGCGCGCGCAGCGGGCGCCGACTACGCCGACGCCCGCTGGGTCTCTGAGGAGCGCGAGTCGCTCTCGGTCAAGAACCAGGAGATGGAGGGCATCGACCGCTCGCGCTCCGAGGGGCTCGGGGTCCGCGTGCTGGCCGGCGGCTACTGGGGGTTCGCCGCGACCGCCCGGCTGGCCGACGTGGAGATCGAGCGGACGGCCCGCCTGGCCGTGGAGATCGCCCGGGCCGCGGCCCGGCTGCCGCGGGAACCGGTCCGGCTGGCGGAGGTCGACCCCGTCACCGACGCCTGGGAGACACCGGTGCGCGAGGACCCGTTCGCGGTTCCGTTGTCCGAGAAAGTGGAGCTCCTGATGCGGGCTTCCCGCCAGATGCGCCAGGTCGAGGGGCTGTCCTTCGCCGAGGCCATGCTCGACTTCTACCGCAAGCAGCAGGCCTTCGCCTCGTCCGAGGGGGCCGCCATCACCCAGACCATCACCCACTCCGGCGGGGGGATCGAGGCCACGGCGATCGGCGACGGCGAGATCCAGCGCCGGTCGTTCCCGAACTCGTTCCGGGGCCACATCGCCGCCGCGGGGTACGAGCACATCCGGGGGCTCCCGCTGATCGACGAGGCCGAGCGCGTGGGCCGCGAGGCGGTCGAGCTCCTGACGGCACCGGACTGCCCGAGCATGGACACCACGCTGGTCCTCGACTCCCAGCAGATGGTCCTCCAGGTCCACGAGTCGATCGGGCACCCCATCGAGCTCGACCGAGTGCTCCGGATGGAGGAGGCCTATGCGGGGACGTCGTTCCTCTCCCCGGGCGACCGCGGGGAGCTGCGGTACGGCTCGCCACTGGTCACGGTGACAGCCGACGCCACACTGCCCGGCGGCCTGGGGACGTTCGGCTACGACGACGAGGGTGTGCCGGCCCAGCGCGTCCCGGTGATCGAGGACGGCGTCTTCCGGAACTTCATCTCGAGCCGCGAGACGGCCCCGGTGATCGACGACCGCTCCAACGCCACGATGCGGGCCGACGGCTGGGAGAACCTCCCGCTCATCCGCATGACGAACATCAACCTCGAGCCGCGCGAGGGCACCCTCGAGGAGATCATCGGCGACACCAAGGATGGCGTGTTCATGTCGACGAACACGTCGTGGTCCATCGACGACCAGCGCGTGAACTTCCAGTTCGGGTGCGAGGTGGCCTGGCGGATCCAGAACGGACGGCTGACGGAGATGTACCGCAACCCGAACTACACGGGAATCACGACCGAGTTCTGGGGCTCGTGCGACGCGGTCGGCGGGCCGGAGACCTGGACCGTGTGGGGGACGCCCAACTGCGGAAAGGGGCAGCCGGGCCAGACCGCGAGGGTGGGGCACGGGACCTCGCCGGCGCGGTTCAGGAACGTGCGGGTCGGGGTCCGATGAGCGACCCGACGCGTCGCGCTCGCTCCCCCCGGCGGGATCCGCGGGGCCGCTAGGATGCCCGGCCCGGTCGGACCCGACGAGATCCGCGAGGTGGCCGACGCAGCGCTGGGGACGCCGGGAGCCGACGCCGTCGAGGTCCTGCTCATCCACCAGTGGGGAGGGCTCACGCGGTTCGCCAACTCGGCGATCCACCAGAGCACGTTCCGCGAGGACACCGGGCTGCGGGTCCGGGCCGTGACCGGCGGCCGGATCGGCGTGAGCGCCACCAACGACCTCACCAAGGACGGCGCCGCATCGGCGGTCGCCAGCGCGCTGGAGCTGGCTCGGATGGCTCCTCCGGATCCGCTGTTCCCGGGGCTGGCCCCCCCGGCGCCCGCGGACCCCGGTCCCGCGTCGTTCGACGAGGAGACGGCGGGCGCCAGCCCCGCAGGACGGGCCGACGGCGTCGCCGAGCTCGTGGGGCGCGTGGGCCAGGGCTTCCACGCGGCCGGCGCGTTCGAGACCACCGCCATGGAGGTCGCGCTGGCCAACACGGAGGGGCAGTTCTGCTACGCGCCCATGACGCAGGCCCAGGTGAGCACGGTGGTCTCCGGGCCGGACGGCGGGACCGGGTTCGCTGAAGTCACCTCGCGCCGGTCCGCCGACATCGACCCCGCGGCCGTGGGCCAGCGTGCCTTCGGCAAGGCCCGCGACAGCCGCGACCCGCGCGACCTCGACGCCGGGCGCTACGAGGTCGTGCTGGAGCCCGCCGCCGTGGCCACCATCGTCGCGTTCCTCGGATACCTGGGCTTCGGCGGACGGGCCATCGCCGAGGGGCGATCGTGCTTCTCCGGCCGGATCGGCGAGCGGCTCCTGTCGGAGCGCGTCACGATCTACGACGACGCCCGCTCGCCGCTGACGATCGGGCTGCCGTTCGACTTCGAGGGCACGCCCAAGCGGCGCGTCGACCTCGTGGAGGGCGGCGTGGTCCGCGGCGGCGTCCACGACCGCCGGAGCGCCCGACAGGCCGCGACCGAGTCGACCGGCCACGCGCTCCCGCCGCCGAACCCCGAGGGCTCGTTCCCGCTCAACATGTTCCTCGAGCCCGGTGACGCCTCGATCGACGACATGGTGGCGGCCACCGGGCGCGGCCTGCTGGTGACCCGGTTCCACTACTCGAACGTCGTGCACCCGCGCGAGGCGATCATCACCGGGATGACCAGGGACGGGACGTGGCTGGTCGAGGACGGCGAGGTGAAGCACCCGGTCAAGAACTTCCGGTTCACGCAGTCGCTCCTCGAGGCTCTCCGAGGCGTCGACCTCGTCGGGCGAGAGACCGAGCTGGCCGGGGAGTTCTTCTTCGCCGCGTCCCGGGTGCCGGCGCTCAAGCTGGCGTCGTTCCAGTTCACCGGCAAGAGCGACCACTAGCCAACCCGCCGGCCGGTTCCCGCACGCCCATCGAAGGAGGATGATGGACGGGGGCTCCGCGTGGCGAGAGCGACGACCACCTCGCGTGTGGATGAGCTGTACGTCCGCCACGTCCCCATGGTCGGGGCCATGGCGTTCCTCCTCACCGGGAGCCGGCGCGAGGCCGAGGACCTGGTCCACGAGGCCTTCCTGCGCCTGGTCGGACGCTTCGAGCACGTCCGCCGGCCCCACGCGTTCGCCTCGTCCCTCCGCGGCGAGACGGTGCGGCTCCACCTCTCGCCGCTCCGGACGCTCCGGCCTCAGACGCGCCGGGCGGCCGGCGGTTCTGCCTCGGCGAACGACGTGCCGGGCGATCCGACTGCCATGGACCTGTGGGAGGCGCTCCGGGCCCTGCCGCGACGCCAGCGCGCGGCGCTGGTGCTGCGCTTCCACCAGGACCTCTCGCCCGCCGGGACCGCCGACCTCCTGCGATGCTCGGTGGCCACCGCGCGGTCGTTGGCGTTCCGGGGGATCCGGGCCCTGGCCGGTCCCGTGCCAGCAACGGCAGGAACGACGAGCGAGGTGGAGCCAGACCTGCGGACCACCCTGGCGGCGTGGGGCGAGTCGGTGCTGCCGGCGGTGCCTGCGCCGGTCCCCCGCGACGTCCGCCGCCGGATGCGCCGCCGGGAGGCCTCCGGCCTGGCCCGGGCCGCGGTCGTCATGGCCGTCCTCGTGGCGGGCGCCGCCCTCACCGCCCCCCGGGTCCTCCCCCATGTTCCCCCCATCCGGGCCCAGCGCGTCCCTGACCCCACGACGCAGGTCCAGCGCACGATGGTCGCCTCGGGGGTGGAGCGGGGCGCGCGGTGGCGGGTGTTCGCCGCGTGGCGTCCCGCCGCGGAGCACCTGTGCGTCGAGGTCGAGACGGTCGGCTCCGAGCGCACGCTGCGAGCCTCGACCTGCTTCCGGGACGCGGCCTCCCGCCCGGTCTCCCACGTCACCGCCGGGGCTGGGCCGCCGTTCGTCTACGCCGGGACGGTGTCCGAGGCGGTCGATGAGGTGACGTTCGAGTCGCGCTCGGGAAGGACCGGCACGGCCCGCCTCGTGGACGCCGCGCCGACGCTGGAGCGCCGGTTGCGGATGTTCGTGGCGCTGGTCGGGGAGCCGGGGACCGTGATCTTCACCGCCCGCGACGTCGAGGGCCGGGTCCTCGTCCACCACGGATCCGCCCCCGCCGACGCCTGAGCCCGGACGGCTCTCGCCCCGGTTCCGCTAGCCTTCGCGGCGTGCTGGCCGTGGGCCTCCTCGTCGCGGGCGCGGGCCTCCTGTACCTCGGGGCGGAGGCGGCCATCCGGGGCGCCGTCGGGATCGCGCGGGCCGCCGGCATCCCGGCGTTCGCCCTGGGGGCCCTGCTGTTCGGGATCGACGCCGAGAGCCTGGGGACGGCGCTCGTCGCCGCCGGGCGCGGCCAGACCTCGATCGCCGCCGGCGAGATCTTCGGCACGGTCCTGTTCCTGTTCAGCGCGGCGTTCGGGATCGCCCTGCTGCTGGCCCGCAAGCCGGTGGAGTCCCCAGAGCCGGCCATGGTCCTGGCGCCGGCGCTGGCCCTCGTCGTGACGGGCCTGGTGCTGTACGACCTGTTCGTCGGCCGCCTGGAGGGGCTGGCGCTCATCGCCCTGTACGCGGCGTACGTGTGGCTGGTCGTCCGGGAGGGCCGCCTGGCGCGGGCCCGAGCCGAGGAGGTGGAGCGCGAGGCGACCGGGACCCGCCGACGTTCGCTGCTGATCGGCATGGCGGTGCTCGGCCTGGCGCTGCTCTACCTCGGGGCGACGCTGCTCCTGGACGGCGCCCGCCGGGTCCTGGAGGGCACCACCCTCCAGGCCGGGTTCGTCGGGGCCGCCATCGTCGGGGTCCTGGCGAGCCTGGACGAGGTCCTGCTCGAGGTCATCCCCATCCGCCGCGGGACCCCGGAGCTGGCCACGGGGAACCTGTTCGGCACGCTGGCCGCCTTCTGCTCGGGGGTTCTGGGCCTGGCCGCGCTCGTCCGTCCGCTGGCGCTCGACGGCGCCGCGGCCCTGGCGTTCCTGGGGGTCGCGGCCGTCTACGCCGTCGTCGCCACCGCGTTCCTGTGGCGAGGGCGCGCCTGGCGCGGGGTCGGCGTCGTCGTCCTCGTCATGTACGCGGTCTGGCTCATGGGGACGGCCTCGATCTAGCGGGCGGCCCGCAGCGCCACCCGGTACCCGGTCAGGAGCGCGGCGTTGGCCACGAACAGCCAGGTGGCGAGGAGCACGATCCCGGCCAGCCCGCTCATCGCGTAGTACTTCGTGAAGTCGGCCCCGAGGCCCACGATGGCCGCGAAGGCAACCGTGAGGAGCGCAACCCCCGCCCCGGACACCGCGGCGCCGCGGAGCACCGCCCGCCACGGCAGCGCCTCGGGCGGGAACACCCGGTAGATCAGCGCGGCGGCGAGCCCGCCCCCGAGGAATGCCAGCGCCAGCGCCAGGACCCAGCCCAGCGCCCGCAGCAGCGCCTCCTCGAACAGCGAGGTCGCGGCGAACGCGGCGAGCATGGTGCCCAGGACGAACAACGGGACCACCACCAGCAGCAGGAGCCCCCGTCCCAGCACCCCGCGGAGCTCCTCCGGGGGGTCCTTCGGCGAGAGCCGGCGGAAGGCGCGGGCCAGTCCGGACCCGTACGCGGTCGCCGGCGCCAGCGCGGCCACGATGGCGACCACCCCGAGCGAGGTGCCGAGCTCCGCGACCCGGATCAGCGCCCGGTCGGCGCCCAGGTTGCGCGGGGCGATGGCCGCCAGCGCCTGGGCCAGGCGCTCGACCCGGCCCTCCCCGGCCACCAGGCTCGCGACCCACATCGCCACGATCGTGAGCGGGATCAACGAGACCAGCGCGAAGAACGCCAGCCCGGCGGCGTGGAGGGGGATGTCCTGGCCCGAGGCGTCCTCGATGGCCCGGCGGAGGGGCGGGGGCAGCCGACGCCGCAGCCACCTCACGGCCCTGGTCCGCCACCCTTCGCCGAGCGCCACGCCCTCATGTTTCCCCGAGCCGCGGGGCACCAAGTGGTTTGCCCCAAGCGGACCGAGGGAACAAGCCGGTCGAATGCCCGAACGGAGGTGACATGGGACTGTTGATGGATCTGGAGCCCCTGCGCGAGGCGCAGGAAGACCTGAACGTGCGCCTCGACGCCGTCCTCGTGGAGCTCAGGCACATCCGCGTGCTCCTGGAGGAGGTCATCGGCGCGGACACGGGGTCACCCGCGTTGAAGGGCCGGCGCCACTGATCTAGGTCCGCAACCGCTCCAGCGTCTCCGGCACCTCCAACAGAGTTCGCACCGCCGCGTCGGCCCGGGCCCGCTGCTCGGGCGTCGGGTCCTCGGGCGCCTCGCCCCGCAGGAGCCACACGGCCGTCATGCCGAGCTCGCGGGCGGGCACCACGTCGTTGTCCAGACGGTCGCCCACCATCGTGCAGCGATGGGCCGCCACGCCGGCCTCGGTGATCGCGAACTCGAACAGCCGCCGGTCGGGCTTCTCCACGCCGGCCTCCGCCGAGATGGCCCAGACCTCGAAGTACCGGTCGAGCCCGTCGCGGGCCAGCACGTCGCGGATCCACGGCTCCTGGTTCGCCAGGATGCCCAGGCGGTACCGTCCGGCGAGCTCGTCGAGCGCCTGGCGGACGTCCGGCTGGAGGTCTTCGGGGCCGTAGTGCCAGAGCTCCCGCCCCCGGTCGGTGACGGCGGGGATCTGGTCGTCCCCGACGAAGCGGCCGGCGAGCCGCCGGGTGAACGGTCCCCGTTGATCGCGCCGGGCGGCCTCGAACTCGGCCCAGAACTCGTCCTCGGAGGCGTCCGGCCGGACCTCCTTGATCGCCGCCAGCAGCCCCTGGTAGTAGGGCCGGTCGCCGTACAGCGGGCCCCCCACGTCGAGGAAGACGATCTCGGGACGGGGCTTCATCCGCCGGAGTCTAGCGGCGCGATCGGCGGGCGAGCACGCCGCGGACGAACGGCGCCATCTCGCCCCACCGGTCACGGAGGACCCGGCTCCGGCCGGCCACGCCGGGCGTGTACAGGAGGTCGATGACCGCGCCGAACCCCCGGCGCATCGCCTCCCCGTACGGGTACCACCAGCCGTCCGGGAACCAGCCGGGGTCCTCGGAGACCAGCTGCTTGTCGACCATCTCGTAGAACCCAAACTTCGAGTGCGTGACGCCGGTCCCCGACTCCTTGACGCCGCCCCAGGGGGTCTGGCCGATCCCGTGCGAGTAGGTCGCGTCGTTGATCCACACCATCCCGGCCTCGAGCCGGTCGGCGATGCGACGGGCCCGGCGGAGGTCGCGGCTCCACACGCTGGAGCCGAGCCCGTAGCGCGAGTCGTTGGCCAGGCGGACGGCCTCGTCCTCGTCGTCGAACGCCATCACCGGCAGCAGGGGCCCGAAGGACTCCTCGGCCATCACCCTCATCGAGTGGTCCACGCGGGCGAGGACGGTCGGCGCGATGAACTTGCCGGGGAGGCCGTCGACCTCGATCGGCCCGCCGGTGACCACCGCGGCCCCCTTGGCCACGGCGTCCTCGAGCTGCTCGAGGACCTTGGCGTACTGCATGTCGTTGTTCATCGGGCCGACCTGGGTCGAGGGGTCCTTCGGGTCACCGGACGCGATCTTCCGGGCCTCCGCCGCCAGGCGATCGACGAACCGGTCGTGGATCCGGCGGTCGACGTAGATCCGCTCCACGCCGGCACACGTCTGGCCCGAGTTGCACAGCCCCGACCAGAGGACGCCCGCCACCGTGCGGTCGATGTCGGCGTCGGCGCAGACGATCGCCGGGTCCTTGCCGCCGAGCTCCAACATGACGGGCTTCCCGTGCTCGGCAGCGGCCCGCATGACCTTCCGGCCCGTCTCCACGCTGCCGGTGAAGAAGATCTTGCGCACGGGCCCGGCCGCGCAGAGGGCGGCCCCAGTCTCCCCCCGGCCGTGGATCACCCGCACGAGCCCCTTCGGCAGGCCGGCCTCCGCGAAGAGCCGCGCGATCTGCTCCCCGGCCAGCGGAGTGACCTCCGAGGGCTTCAGGACCACGCCGTTGCCCGCCGCCAGGCCCTGGGCCACCTCGCCCAGGGGGATGATCAGCGGGTAGTTCCACGGGGCGATCACGCCGACCACGCCGAGCGGCCGGTACACGATCCAGTGCCGCTTGTGCTTGATGAGCGGCTGGGGGTCGGGGAGGCGCTCCGGCGACAGGTACCGGCTCCCCCACTTGGCGATCCAGTCCAGCGTCGCCACGCCGTTGGCCACCTCGACAATCCCCGACTCGACGAGCGGCTTGCCGTTCTCCCGGGTCACGGCCATGGCGATCTCGTCGCGGCGCCGGAGGAGGACCTGGCCCGCGCGGTGGATCACGCGGAGGCGCTCGGGGAGCGGCACGAGCGCCCACCCGCGCTGGATCCGAGCGACCTCCTCGGCCACGCGCTCGACCTCCTCGGGAGGCGTGACGGGGACGGTCCCCACCAGCTCGCCGGTGGCCGGGTCGAAGCTCTCCAGCACCTCGGCGGTCCCGGGGGGCGATCGCTTGGCGGCAGTGCGGGCCATGTCCTTAGCTCCCCTTCTTCGCCCTGAGGCGCTCGAACTCCTGCGGGTCCGTCGTCACCCTCCCCAGCCGGACGGGGTCGTAGCGCGTGCCGTGGCAGTCGGACGAGCCGGTGGCCACCACGCCCAGCCGGCGGGCCATGTCCCGGTACCGGGCCTCGGCCTCCGGCGGGTGGTCGGAGTGGGCGGCCTCGATCCCATCGAGCCCGGCGTCGGCCATCTCCTCGACGAGGTGGTCGGGGACCCCGAGCCCCTCACGCCACAGCCCCGGGTGGGCGACCACGGAGATCCCGCCGGCCCGCTTGATGAGCGCCAGGGCGTCGAGCGGGTCCAGGGCGTGCTTCTCGACGTACGCCTGGCCGCCGGAGGCGATCAGCTCCCGGGAGAACGCGTCCTCGATCGTCTCGACGACGCCCGCCTCGACCAGGGCCTGGGCCACGTGGGGCCGCACGATGTTCCGGCCGCCGGCGATCTCCCGGACACGCTCGAACGAGACCGGGTAGCCGAGGTCCTGGAGCCGCTCCACCATGCGCTCGCCCCGGTCGAACCGATCGTCGCGGAGCCGCCCCAGCTCGGCCTGGAACTCGCCGTCATCGAGATCCGGCCAGTACGCGAGGAGGTGGACGCCGTGGCCGTCGCGGACGGTCGAGAACTCGACCCCGGGGACCACCTCGAGGTCCGTGCCCGCGGCCGCGCGGAACGCCTCGTCGATCCCCTCGGTGGAGTCGTGGTCGGTCAGGCCGAGGACGGAGAGCCCGCGCTCGAGGGCCAGCGAGACGAGCTCGGTCGGCGTGAACGTGCCGTCCGAGTAGGTGGTGTGGGTGTGCAGGTCGATCCGGGCCACGGCCGCCCATGGTGGCACACCGGCGCGGGCGCCGTCCGAAGGGTTGCCGGAAGTACCCACGCCGATCTGAGGTGTTCCGCCGGCCGGGATGAGCCCGTCTCCGTCTACCGCCGGCCCGGCCCGCGCCGCACCATCGAGACATGCACACCGAGACCGTCCCTCGAGCCTCGACGGCCGCGGAGCTGGCGCGGCTCACGCCGCCGTCCCGGGACCGCTACATGGACTTCCTCCGCGCAGTGTCGATCGGGACTGTGGTCGTCGGCCACTGGTTCATCGCCGACATCTACTGGCAGCGTGGCGTCATCGGGAGCACCAGCGCCATCGGCGTGGCGCCGTGGCTGTGGCTGGGCACCTGGGTGGCCCAGGTCATGCCGCTGTTCTTCTTCGTCGGCGGATTCGCGAACTACACCGCGTACCGTTCCTATCGCCGGCGCGGCGAGCCGGCATCGGCGTTCCTCCGCACGCGCCTGGCCCGGCTGCTGCGGCCGAGCCTGGCCTTCTTCGCGGTGTGGGGAACGGTCCAGGTGTTCCTGCATCTGGCGAACATGGGGACGCCGACGACGCCGTTCCTGCGCGGGATGAAGCCGCCGGGCGCCACGATCCCGTTCGGGCCGCTGTGGTTCCTGGCGATGTACACGCTGGTCATCCTCATTGCCCCGGCGATGATCCGGCTGCATCGCCGGTTCGGGATCGCCGTGCCGATCGTGATGGTCGCGGGGAGCGTCGTCTCGGACGCGCTGGGGTTCGCCGGGGGCATCCCCGAGGCCCGGTGGGCCAACGCGGCGTTCGTGTGGCTGCTCCCCCACCAGCTGGGGTTCTTCTACGCGGAGGGTCGGCTCCAGCGCCTCGGCCGTCGGGCCTTCGCGGCGATGGCGGCGGGCGGCCTGGCGGCGCTCGTCCTGCTGACGAACCCCGTCTTCGGCGAGGCCGGTCAGCGGTGGTTCCCGGGCATTGGGCACTACCCGAAGAGCCTGTTGGGGACCGAGGCCGAGGCCATCGCCAACACCTACCCGCCGACGATCTGCCTGCTGGCCGCCGGGTTCTGGCTGATCGGGGCGGCGATGCTGCTTCGCGAGCCGGCGACCCGGTGGCTGCGGCGCGAGCGCCCCTGGCGC
This sequence comes from Actinomycetota bacterium, assembly GCA_036260395.1. GTDB lineage: Bacteria > Actinomycetota > UBA4738 > UBA4738 > CALAEC01 > DASZZY01. The sequence continues at coordinate 14,369 of DASZZY010000161.1, read as the reverse complement.
CGGGTGGTCGCGGTGAACGGCGTGATCATGACGCTGTTCCTGTGGCACATGACGGCGTTCCTGATCGCCGTCGTGGCCCTGTGGCCGCTCGGGCTCGGCCACGCCGACCCGCCCGGAGCGACGTGGTGGATCGAGCGGCCGCTGTGGCTCGGCGTGCCGGCGCTGATCCTGCTCAGCCTGATCCGGGCGTTCGCCCGCTTCGAGCGCCCGGCCGCTACGAGAGCGAGGGCGGCGCGGGGCGGTCCGGGTCGATCTCGTAGCGCTTGATGGCCTCGTCGACCGCCTCGGGCTTGACCTCGCCGAGGTCCGCGAGCGCGGAGAGCGCCGCCACCGCCACGTGCTCGGCGTCGACCTCGAAGAACCGCCGCAGCGCCTCGCGGGTGTCCGAGCGCCCGAAGCCGTCGGTCCCCAGCGGGACGAACGGCTGGGGCACCCACCGCCCGACCTGGTCGGGGACGGTCTTCATCGAGTCGGTCACCGCGATCACCGGGCCCTCGGCGCCCTCGAGCTGCCGGGCCACGAACGGGGTGCGCTTCGCCTCGCCGGGGTGGAGCCTGTTCCACCGTTCCACGTCGAGCGCCTCGAACCGCAGCTGCTGGTACGACGTCACGCTCCACACGTCGGCCGCCACGTCGTGGTGCTCGGCGAGCAGATCCTGGGCCCGGAGGGCCGACTGCATCATCGGGCCCGAGCCGAACAGCTGGACCCGGTGGCTCCGCTCCTCCGGCGCCGGCTGGAACCGGTAGATGCCCTGGAGCACGTCCTCCTCCACGCCGTCGGGCTTCGGCGGCTGGGGGTACGGATCGTTGTAGACGGCCAGGTAGTACATGACGTCCTCGCCGTCCTCGTACATCCGCCGGAGCCCGTCGCGGACGATGATCGCGATCTCGTACGCGAACGCCGGGTCCCACGAGCGCACCGCCGGGTTCGTGCTGGCCATGAGCAGCGAATGGCCGTCCTGGTGCTGGAGCCCCTCGCCGGTGAGGGTCGTCCGCCCGTGGGTGGCCCCCAGGAGGAACCCCCGGCACCGCTGGTCGGCGGCCTGCCAGATCAGGTCGCCGATCCGCTGGAACCCGAACATCGAATAGAACGAGAAGAAGGGCAGCATCGGCTCGCCGTGCGTGGCGTACGAGGAGCCAGCGGCGATGAACGAGCCCATCGAGCCGGCCTCGGTGATCCCCTCCTCGAGGACCTGCCCGGCCTTGTCCTCCCGGTAGGCCAGGAGGTGCTTGGCGTCCACGGGCTCGTAGAGCTGGCCGCTCGCGGCGTAGATCTTCACGTCGGGGAACAGCGACTCCATGCCGAACGTCCGGGCCTCGTCGGGGATGATCGGGACCACCCGCTCGCCGACCTTCTTGTCCCGGAGGAGCTTCCGGAGCAGCCGGACGTAGGCCATCGTGGTGGCCACCGGCTGCTTCGACCCCTTGAAGAACTCCTGGTACAGATCCTCGGCGGGAAGGTCGATCTCCACCGGGGTCACCCGCCGCTCCGGCAGGAACCCGCCGAGCTCGCGACGCCGCTCCCTGAGGTACCGAACCTCCTCGGCCTCCTCACCGGGGTGGTAGTACGGCGCGACGCCCTCCTCGATCTTGTCGTCGGGGATCGGAAGCTCCAGCGAGTCGCGGAACTTCTTGAGCTCCTCCGCCGACATCTTCTTGCTCTGGTGCGTCACGTTCCGCCCGGCCATCGACTCGATCCCCCAGCCCTTGACGGTCTTGGCCAGGATGACCACCGGCGCCCCCTTCAGCTCGGCGGCGCGGGCGTACGCCGAGTACAGCTTCCGATAGTCGTGCCCGCCCCGGCGGAGCCGCCACAGCTGCTCGTCCGACAGGTGCGCCACCATCTCCTGGAGACGGGGGTCGGGGCCGAAGAAGTGCTCGCGGATGTAGGCGCCGGACTCCACCGTGTACTTCTGGAACTCGCCGTCGAGCGTGGAGTTCATCTTGGCCACCAGCAGGCCGTCGTGGTCCTCGGCCAGCAGCTCGTCCCACTCGCGGCCCCACACGACCTTGATCACGTGCCAGCCGGCGCCGCGAAAGATCGACTCGAGCTCCTGGATGACCTTGCCGTTGCCGCGGACCGGCCCGTCGAGGCGCTGGAGGTTGCAGTTGACGACGAAGATCAGGTTGTCGAGCCGCTCGCGCGACGCCAGCGACAGCGCCGCCATGGACTCCGGCTCGTCCATCTCGCCGTCACCGACGAAGCACCAGACACGCTGCTCCGACGTGTCCTTGATCCCGCGGTTCTGCAGGTAGCGGTTGAACCGGGCCTGGTAGATCGCGGCCAGCGGGCTGAGCCCCATCGAGACCGTGGGGAACTCCCAGAACTCCGGCATCAGCCGGGGGTGGGGGTAGGACGAGAGCCCGTCCTCGAACGCCTCGCGGCGGAACGCGTCGAGCTGCGCCTCGGAGATGCGCCCCTCCAGGAAGGCCCGGGCGTAGATCCCCGGAGCCCCGTGGCCCTGGATGTAGACCTGGTCGCCGCGGCCCGGCGCGTCCTTCCCGCGGAAGAAGTGATTGAACCCGACCTCGTACAGCGAGGCGGCCGAGGCGTACGTCGAGATGTGGCCCCCGATGCCCGAGAAGTGCTTGTTGGCCCGGGTGACCATCAGGGCGGCGTTCCACCGGATGATCCGGCGGATCCTGCGCTCCAGCTGCTCGTCGCCGGGGAACTCCGGCTCCAGTTCGGGCGGGATCGTGTTGATGTACGGCGTCGAGGTCATCGACGCCAGCCCCACGTTGCGGGTCCGGGCGTCGCGGATCAGCCGGTGCATCAGGAAGCGGGCGCGCGCCGGAGAGGTCTCGATGACCTCGTTGAGGGCCTCCAGCCACTCGGCGGTCTCCTGCGGATCGCTGTCCGGAAGCTGGTCCCCGAAGATGTCGACCATCACCGACCCCCGCTCATGTGTCGCTCGCTCCGCTTCACCCGGTGCATCCCTCCATGCCATGCTACCCGCCGGTGGGCCGAAGCACCCGAGCCCGGGGGTGGCGGAAGATCGCCACGGCCGTCTGGGGATGGCCGGACGATCCGCAGGTCTACGGCCGCCTGGAGCTCGACGCCCAGCCGATCGTCGACGCCGTGGCCGCCCTCCGGGAGCGCACCGGCGCCCGGGTGACGCCGACGCACCTGGTGACCCGGGCTCTGGCCCTGGCCCTCCGGGACAACCCCTCGATCAACACCCGCCTGGCCCGGGGCCGGTTCCTCCCCCGGGAGAGCGTCGACGTGTTCCTGATCGTCTCGGCAGCCGGCGGCGGCGACCTCTCGGGGGTCAAGGTCCGGGCGGCCGACGAGAAGGGCGCCCCGGACATCGCCCGGGAGCTCGACGAGCGCGTGGCATCGGCACGCGAGGGGAGAGGTGAGCTGGACGCGGCCAAGAAGTTCATGGCCGCGATGCCGCCATCGGCGCTCGGCGCCATGCTCCGGCTGTCGGCGTTCCTGACGTCGAACCTGCACCTCGACCTCAAGTCGCTGGGGATGCCGCGGGACGCGTTCGGGAGCGCGATGGTCACGAACGTCGGGGTGTTCGGCGTCCACGAGGGGTGGGCGCCGCTCTCGCCGATCTACCGCGTGCCGATCCTGGTGCTGGTGGGGGAGATCAACGAGCGGCCCTGGGTGGTCGGCGACCGGGTCGAGCCCCGGCCGGTGCTCCCGCTGACGGCGACCATCGACCATCGGTGGGTGGACGGGTACGGGATCGCCGGGCTCACGGAGACCTTCAAGAAGTACCTGGCGAACCCGCTGGCCTACGAGACCTAGGTGAAGGCGTTCTCGCCGGTGAGAGCCCGGCCGATGATCAGCTTCTGGACCTGGCTGGTCCCCTCGTAGAGCGTCGTGACCCGGGCGTCGCGAAGGTACTTGCCGACCGGGTACTCGTCGACGTAGCCGTAGCCGCCGTGGACCTGCACGGCGGCGTTCGCGGCGCGCACCGCCACCTCGGAGGCGAAGTACTTGGCGTAGGAGGACTCCAGCGTGTGCTCCCGATCGGAGTCGGCCAGCGCGGCGGCCCGCCAGGTGAGCAGGCGTGCCGCATCGGTCTCCACGGCGATGTCGGCGATCAGCTCCTGCACCAGCTGGAATCGCGCGATCGGCCGCCCGAACTGCGACCGCTCCTTGGCGTAGCCGACGCTGGCCTCGAGGCACCCCTGAGCGATGCCGACGCACCCCGCGGCCAGCGAGATCCGGCCCTTGTCGAGCGCGGACATCGCCACGCGGAAGCCCTTCCCTTCCTCGCCCAGCCGCGCCTCATCCGGCACACGGACGCCGTCGAGCGTGATCTCCGCCGTGTCCTGGGCCCGGAGCCCGAGCTTGCCCTTCACCGGCCGGGCCTCGAACCCGTCGGCGTCGGGCGGCACGAGGAAGCACGTGATCCCCCGCGGCCCCCCCTCGCCGGTCCGGGCGAAGATCAGCGCCAGCCCGGCCCACGTGCCGTTCGTGATGAAGATCTTCGACCCGGACAGGACCCAGCCGTCGCCCTCGCGCTTGGCCCGGGTGGCCAGGCTGGCAGCGTCCGACCCGGTGCCCGGCTCGGTGAGCCCGTAGCAGCCCAGAACCTCCCCGGAGCAGAGCCGCGGCAGCCACTCCCGCTTCTGCTCCTCGGTCCCCCAGCGGAGGATCGTCTTGCCCACCAGCCCGACGTTCACCGAGACCACACCTCGGACCGACGAGTCCGCACGCCCCAGCTCCTCGATGACGAGGCAATAGGAGACAGTGTCGAGCCCCATCCCCCCGTACTCCTCCGGGATCGTGGCCCCCAGGTAGCCCACGTCGGCGAGGCGCTTCAGGATCCCGCGGTCCATCTCCTCGCTGCGATCCCACTCCCGGGCGTGCGGCACGACCTCCCGATCGACGAACTCCCGGGCGGTGCGGCGGATCAGCTCCTGCTCGGCGGTGAGCGCGAGGTCCACGGGCCTCCTTCCGGTGGAGAAATCCTAGCCGCGGGCAGGAGAGCCGACACCCGGAGGCGAACCCTAGAGCGCGAGACAGCAGGAACGGAAGGTACGGCACGGATGCCCGCGAATCGAACCACGACGCCCCAGCTCACCGAGATCGTCGACGGGCTCCTGGCGGCCCCCATCGGCAGAGGCGGCCGATGGGAGGCCCTCCGGGCGCTCCGGGCGGCGATGTACGAGCTCCGGGAGGACGGCCAGGAGCCGGTCCTCCGTTTCGTGATGGCGCTGTCGGGGGACGGGCGGCTGGTGTCCGGGCGCAGTCCCGAGGTGGCCCTGTTCCTCCTGGGCTACCGGGTCCACTGATCCGGCCTACTGGCGGATCAGGACCTCGACGTCCCCGTCCTTCCGGGGGACCTCCGTGGCGGTGACGCCGTCGTTGTTCGTGAACACCAGGTCCAGCCGGGCCCTCCCCACGCGCATGCCCTGGATCTCCACCCGCTCCAGCCACGCCGGGAGCTTGGGGCGCTCGATGTACAGGCGTCCCTCCGCCGCGTCGGCCGACAGCCCGCCGTACGAGCGCAGCATCAGGAGCGGCGCCCCGGACGCCCAGGCCTGCGGGCGGCAGGCCACCGGGTACTGGACCGGCACGGGGACGTCCCCGGCGGCGTAGCCGCAGAACAGCTCGGGGAACCGGGCCAGCGGGAAGAACGCGCCGGCCAGGGCCAGCTGGTCCAGCACCTGCCGGGCCTCGACGTCGAAGCCGTACCGCTTCATGCCGTGGGCGATCAGGGCGTTGTCGTGCGGCCACACCGTCCCGGTGTGGTACCCGATGGGGTCGTACGCCCGCTGTTTGGTGGCCAGCGTCCGGATCCCCCACCCGCTGGCGAGCGCCGGCGACAGCAGGCGGCGGACCACCCGCTCGGCCTTGTCATCGTCCACCGCCCGCGACCACAGCAGGTGCCCGGGGTTCGAGGTCATCGTCGGGACCTGCCGCTTCCGGCCGTCGAGCGCCAGGCAGAAGTACCCCTCGCGCTCCATCCAGAAGTCCCGGTTCAGGCGCTCCTGGAGGTCCGCGGCCTCGCGCTCCAGGCGATCGGCGAGCTGGTCCTCCCCCAGCGCCCGCGCCAGGCGCGCGGTGTTCCGCTTCGCCTGGTGGACGTAGCCCTGGACCTCGACCAGCGCGATCGGCGGCTCCGCCAGCTCGCCGTCCGGGAACTGGATGGCGTCCCGCGAGTCCTTCCACCCCTGGTTGTCGAGCCCCCGCGCCGACCGCTTCCGGTACTCCACGTACCCGTCGCCGTCGAGGTCGCCGAACTCGTCGATCCACCGCAGCGCGGCGAGGACGTTCGGCCACATCTCGCGCACGGCGTCGAGGTCCCCGGTCCACCGCCACGCGCCGTGGATCACCGACAGCCACAGCATCGTCGAGTCGACGGAGCCGTAGTACGGCGTGTGCGGGATCTCCCCGGCCCGAGCCAGTTCGCCGACCCGGACCTCGTGGAGGATCTTCCCGGGCTCCTCCTCCCGCCAGTCGTCGGACTCCTTGCCCTGGAGGGCCGCCAGCCCCCGGAGCGTCGACCACGCCAGGTCCGGGTTCACGGCCAGCGCCTGGTACGCGGTGATGAGCGCGTCGCGGCCGAACAGCGCCGAGTACCACGGCACGCCGGCGTCGAGGTATTCCCCGCCCTGGTCGTCGTGCGAGGTCAGCATCCGGAGATCGAGGATGGCCCGGTCGAGGAAGTTGGATAGCTGCACGTTCGACGTCTTGATGCGGGTGCAGCGCTTCCGCCACGCCGTGTACGCCTGGGAGAGCTGCTCCTCCTCGTGCTCGAGCGAGCGCGGGGCCGGCTTCGACCCGTCCACCTCGGGGATGATCTCCAGGGAGAACTCGACCTCCTGGTCCGGCTGGACCTCGACGTCGAAGCTCGCCTCCGACTCCGTCACCTCGTCGGGGCCGGGGGAGAACCGGATCAGCGTCCGGTAGGTCGATCCGTCGAGCCCGCGGTAGGACAGGACCACGCGGTCGGCGTCGACGTGCGGCCGCTCGTCGTGGCCGCGCTGCTCCCTGACGAGGCCACGGACCTCGAAGATGTCGAGGAAATCGGCGGCGAACACGATCCGCAGCCGCAGCGACCGCGGGTGGAAGCCGAAGTTCCGGATGCGGATCCGCTCGATCAGCGCCTCGCGGAGCACGCGGGTCCGCTGCAGCGAGATGCTCTCGCGGCGCTCGAGGCGGCCGGGGACGACGTTCTCGAAGGGGTAGGCCAGCTCGATGATCTGCGAGTAGTTCCGCTCCGTGGACGAGTGGAGCAGCAGCGGCTTCAGGTCGTTGACGGTGAGCTCCAGCCGCGAGAGGAATCGCGTGTCGCGGTGATAGAGCCCGAGCGCCGCGGTGTTGGGCTCCGGGACGTCGCCGAACCGGTCGGAGATGAAGAACGTCCGGTCCTCCTTGATGACCTGGACCTCGCGGATGTCCATCCCGGACTGCGTCACGGTTGGGATGCTACCGCCGAGGGGCCATGCCGCGGCGGGGCCGGAGGCGGCTCGGGTATCCTCCGGCCGTGAGCCGTGTCACGGTCTTCGGCGCCGGCGCCATGGGGACCGCGCTGGCGATCCACCTGGCCCGCAAGGGCGACGACGTGGCGCTGTGGGGCAGCGAGTTCGACGTGCGGGTCCTGCCCTCGCTCCAGGACCGGCGGGAGCACCCCGCGCTGCCCGAGCGGCTGCCCGCCTCGATTCGCGTCCACGGGCCAGACGAACTCGAGCAGGCCGCCAAGGGCGCAGAGATCGCGGTCCTGGCGGCGAACTCCGGCGGGGCCCGGTCCCTGGCCACCATGGTGGCCCCGGCCCTGGAAGGGCAGCCCGCCGCCGTCTCCATCGCCAAGGGCCTGGAGCCGCGGTCCTTGAAGCGGATGACCGAGGTGTACGCGGAGGTCCTCGGCGGCCGCCCGGTGGTGGCCATCGGCGGCCCGGCGCTGGCGGCGGAGGTCGCCGACGGCCAGCCTTGCTCGGCCGTGCTGGCGTGCCAGGAGAGGGACGTCGCGGACCGGGTGGCCCGGGCGTTCGACGCCGAGACCTACGCCGCGCACGCCACGGACGACTGCGCTGGCGTCGAGTACTGCGGCACGGCGAAGAACGTGGGGGCCATCGGGGCGGGGATCCTCGAGGGGCTGGGCCAGCGTCGGGAACAGGCTTACAAGAACGCCCGCGCCGTGCTGTTCACCCGGGCGGCGCACGAAATGGCCGACCTGGTGGAGGCGGTCGGCGGCCGCCGGGAGACGGCGCTGGGGCTGGCGGGCGTAGGGGACCTGCTGGTGACGAGCATCGGGGGGCGGAACCGCCAGTTCGGCGAGCTCGTCGGGTCGGGGATGCGCCCGGAGCACGCCCTGGAGGACCTCCAGGAGCGGGGGATGACCGTGGAGGGGGTCGACTCCGCCCACGACGTCCACGAACTTGCGGCTGGAGCCGGGCTCGAGCTGCCGGTGCACGAGGCGGTGTTCCGGGTGATCCACGAGGACGCTCCGCCAACGACGATCCTGGAGGCGATCGGATGAACGAGCAGAAGCCCGACCGCAACCTGGCCATGGAGTTGGTCCGCGTCACCGAGGCGGCGGCCATGGCCGCCGGCCGGTGGATCGGCCGTGGCGACAAGGAGGCCGCCGACCAGGCCGCCGTCGACGCCATGCGGCTGATGATCGACACCGTGGCCATGGACGGCGTCGTCGTGATCGGTGAGGGCGAGAAGGACGAGGCTCCGATGCTCTACAACGGCGAGCAGGTGGGGACCGGCGAGGGGCCGCCGGTCGACGTGGCCGTCGATCCGGTCGACGGCACCACGCTGACCTCGAAGGGGATGGGGAACGCGCTCTCGGTGATCGCCCTGGCCGAACGTGGCTCGATGTTGGACCCGGGCGCGGCGGTGTACATGGACAAGATCGCCGTGGGACCGGAGGCCGTGGACGCCATCGACATCGACGCCGGCCCCGAGGAGAACATCCGACGGGTGGCCAGGGCCAAGGGGAAGCGGCCCGAAGACGTGGCGGTCATCGTGCTCGAGCGCGACCGCCACCGGGACCTCGTGGACCACATCCGCGAGGCCGGGGCCCGGGTCATGTTCATCACCGACGGCGACGTCCAGGGCGCCATCGTGGCGGCCGCTCCCGAACGCCAGGCGGCCGACCTCCTGATGGGCATCGGTGGAACGCCGGAAGGCGTGGTCGGCGCCGCGGCGCTGAAGTGCATCGGCGGGGCGATGCAGGGCAAGCTGTACCCGAGGAACGACGAGGAGCAGCAGAAGCTCCTCGACGCCGGCTACGACATCGACCGGGTCCTCACGACCGACGACCTGGTGGCCGGCGAGGAGGTGTTCTTCGCCGCCACCGGCGTGACCCACGGGGCGCTCCTGCGCGGCGTCGTCTACCGGAAGGACGGCGCGGTCACCCACTCCATGGTCATGCGGTCGCGGTCCGGCACCGTCCGGTACATCGAGTCGCACCACGAGCTCGAGAAGCTGATGCGCTTCTCGAAGATCCAGTACCGCTAGCCGCTACGGCCAGCCCTGGTGCGCGGCCCGGAAGGCCGCCACCTCGGCCGAGGTCTTGGGGCCCAGCGGCTCGTTCCGGCCCGGAAGCTGCTTCCGGATCTCCTCGAGCTCCCGCCGGCCGAATTCGCAGGGCACGGTGATGGGGTCGACGCCGTAGAGGCGGGCCCCGCTGAGGCCCAGGATCTTCGCCTTGATCTCCTTCGTCAGCGGGGGGTAGCCGAAGCGCTCCTGGTACTCCTCGCTGATCTGGAAGGCCCGCAGGGCCTGGATCTGCGGCTGTGGCGAGCCGTAGAAGAGGCAGTCGGTGCCCCACACCACGTTGTCCTCGCCGACGTGCTTCAGCAGCTTGCCGAGGACGTGGGCGGCCTGGTCCGGGAACCGCATCACGTTCCACCACGTCGTCCCCAGCTCGGCGTAGACGTTCTCGTTCGGCCCGATCCCGGCCCGCTTCATCGACGTGATGAGGCGGTTGATCCCCACGTTCGCGGTGCGCCGTCTGTACGGGCCCTCGACGAGCTCGTCCTCGTACCCGGAGTGGTACATGACGAAGTTGACCTCGGGATGGGCGCGGGCGGCCGGCCCCACGTCGATCGGCGAGGCGTACGGGCTCCCGCCCGACAGGCCCTTGTGGGTGCAGATCGTGGAGACGCCGAGGTCGACGGAGGCCCGGATGAACCGTTCCCCCACCCGCGGGAGCGCGCGGTCGTGGTCGTCCAGCCACCAGGCGTTGCCGGGCTGGCCGAAGGCGTCGGGGAAGTTCGTGAACGTCTTCCACGCCGAGATCCGGAACCGCGAGACCGCGTCGGCCATGGCCTCCACGTTGGCCTCGAACGACCCGACGTTCGGGAGGGCCAGGCCGTGCAGCAGCACCCGATCGTCGCGGCAGAGGCCCTCGACCACACGGCGGGTCTCGTCCATGACCTCGTGCGAGAGAGGGCTGCTCTCCGGCCAGATCGGGAGCGCCGAGATCACGACCATGTTGGTGTCACTGCGACGGAACATCAGGTCCACGAAGTGGTCGATCGAGAAGCACACCCGGGGGTCGTCCTCGCCGCAGTGCTGCTGGGGGAACCGGGTCCAGAACGTGTCGTCGCGCGCTGCCGGGTTCATGTCGTACTCCAAGAGGTGGCCCTGGATGTCGAAGACGAACTCGTCCCCGCCGACCGCCTCGCGGGCCGGCTCGGGCTCGACCGTGGCCTCCTCGTGGACCTCGTAGCGCCCGCCGGGCTCCCTCCGGGCGGCCTCGCGGGTGCACGCGTTCAGGGCGTAGAGCGTGGCCGCCGCGCCGGGGAGCGACAGGAGGAACTCGCGGCGGCTCATCCCGGTGCGGCGGGCGTTCCGCTCGCAGAGATCGCGGGCCCGGCGGATGGACTCCCGGAGGACCGGCGGCAGCGGCTTCGGCTGATACTCGCCGTTCGAGACGGGCCCGAACGGTACCGGGAGGCCCGGATCGTCGTCGGTCACGCCCATTGGGACGTCGCCGGGGCCCGGGCGGTGCTCAGCCGGCCGGCTCGATGACCGCCGGCTCCAGCGGCGGCTCCGCCTCCTCCGGCGCCTCCCGCTTGCGGAGCGCGGCCACGATGACGCCGGCCAGCACCAGCGCCACGCCGCCGAGCTGGAGGGGGGACGGCTGCTCGCCGATGAGCAGCATCGACAGGACCACGGCGGCCACGGGCTGGAGCGTGAGGAGGATCGACGTCAGGGCCGCCGGCAGGCGCGGCAGCGACACGGAGATGAGCAGCCAGCCCGCCACCTGGGCGCTGATCGCCAGCAGCACCAGCCACAGCTGCGACTCGAGGCCGGGCACCGGGTCGAGCTCGCCGAGGGCCCATCCCGCTGCCGCGGCGACGATCGCCGAGACCAGCGTGGCGTCAAACAGCGGCCCCGCCGGGCGCCGGACGTCCCGGTTGCCCTGCCGGAGGATGAGGATGAACCCCGAGTACGCCAGCGCGGTCAGCACGCCGTACACCACGCCGAGCCCGGGGTTCGACCCGTACGCGCCCTCCTCCAGGACGCCGGAGATGAGGACGATCCCGGCGAGCACGATCGGGATCGCGGCCAGCAGGCGCGGCGAGAGGCGCTCGCCGAGCGTCAGCCAGGCGATGAACCCCACCAGCACGACCTGGATGTTCCCCAGCACGGTGGCCAGGCCGGCCCCGACGTAGGCGATCGACCGGTGCCAGAAGATCAGATCGGCGGCGAAGAAGATGCCGGCCACGAGCGCCAGGACCCGCTGGCGGGCGGCCCGGGGGCCGAACCGCCGCCGCTCCCAGACGGCCAGGAGGGCCAGCGGCGGGACGGCGTACAGGCAGCGGAACAGCGCCGCGGTCGACGGCGACACCGCGGCCAGCCGCACGAGGATCCCGGAGAACGAGATGAACATCGCCCCGGCCACGGCGGCCGCCCCGGGACGAGCCATGAGGCCCGTGCGGAGCGCGCCACCGGGCTCGACCGTCCTCGCCATGGCCACGAGGGTAGCCGCTCGCGAGGCGGCTGGCGGTGGACGCCGCGTCACACCGGCGGGTGAACCTGTAGACTGATGGCGAGGGTTCGGCACGTGCTTCGTGGCTTCGAGCAGTTCCCTCAAATCGGCCGACGGACCGGCAACCAGGGTCCGGGACGGCCACGGAAAGGAGGGAGTTGCTTGGCCATCGGCACCGTGAAGTGGTTCAGCCCCGACAAGGGGTACGGGTTCATCACCCAGGAGAACGGCCCCGACGTGTTCGTGCATTTCAGCGCGATCACCGGTGAGGGGTACCGCAACCTGGAGGAGAACCAGCGGGTCGAGTTCGAGATCACGCAGGGCAACAAGGGCCCGCAGGCGACGAACGTTCGTCCCGTAGCGTAACCTCAGCATCCACCGAGGAAGGCTCGCCGCCCAGCGGCGGGCCTTCCTCGTTCCTAGGCCGCCTGCCCCTTGAGGTAGCGGAGCAGCCCTCCGGCCAGGAGCTGCCGGCGCTCGTGGTCGCCCAGGTCGTTCTCCACCGAGAACGTCTGGCCGTCGACCTGGAGCGTGAACTCGCGGCTCCCCGAGGCGATCTCGTCGCGGATCTTCGGCAGCCGCCACTCGTCGCCCTGGACCGCCTTGGCGTGGACCTCGTCGCCGACGATGACCGGCACGATGCCGTTGTTGATGAGGTTCCGCCGGTGGATCCGGTGGAACCCCTTGGCGAACACCGCCCGGACGCCGAGCTGGAGGGGCGCCAGCGCGGCGTGCTCCCGCGACGAGCCCTGGCCGTAGTTGTCCCCGGCCACCACGAACCCGCCGCCCCACTCCTTGGCCCGCCGGACGAAGTCGGGATCCTCCTTCCGGAAGCAGTACTCGGCGATCGCGGGGATGTTCGACCGCTCCGCCATGACGACCACCCCGTCGGGGGACATCGAGCCGGTCGAGATGTTGTCGGGAAGGACGATGAGCACGCGGCCCGCCAGCTCCTCGGGGAGGTCCGGCGGCACGGGGGGCGGCTGGATGTTCGGGCCGCGCCAGATCTCGATGCTCGAAGCCTCCTCCGGTTCGGGCGGGAAGATCAGCATCGAGTCGTCGGTCACCGCCTCGGGGGCCTCGATCGTCGGGGGCTCGATATCGAGGTCGCGCGGGTCGGTGATCACGCCCTTCACCGCGGTGGCCCCGGCCACCTCCGGCGAGGTGAGGTACACGTAGTCGTCCACGGTCCCCGACCGACCCTGGAAGTTCCGGTTGAAGGTCCGGACCGACGGCTGGTTCGACGGCGGCGCCTGGCCCATCCCCACGCACGGCCCGCACGCCGGCTCGAGCAGGCGCGCCCCCTCGGCGATGTAGTCGGCCAGCACCCCGCTCCGGGCGATCGCGTCGAGGATCTGGCGGGACCCCGGAGACACGGTCATCTCCAGCCACTCGTTCACCCCGCCGCCCCGCTTGAGGATGTACGCGGGGATCGCCAGGTCGTCGTAGCCGGAGTTCACCGAGGATCCCACGCACACCTGGGCCACCCCGGTCCCGGCCACCTCGCGGACCGGCACCACGTTGTCGGGGTTCCGGGGCTTGGCGATGAGGGGCTCCAGCGCGGCCAGATCGATGACCATCTCCTCGTCGTACCGAGCGCCCTCGTCGGGAAGGAGCTCCCGGAACTGATCCTCTCGGCCCTGGGAGCGCATCCACTCGCGCGTGCGCTCGTCGGCGGGGAAGATGCCGACCGTCGCGCCCAGCTCCTGGATCATGTTGCTGATCGTGGCCCGCTGGGTCACCGACAGGGTCGAGACCCCGGGCCCGTCGAAGATGAACGCCTTGTTGATCCCGCCCTTGACGGTCAGCCGGCGGAGCATCTCGAGGATCACGTCCTTGGCCGAGACCCAGGGGGACAGCTCGTTCTCCAGCACGACGCGGACCGCCCACGGGAACTTCAGTTCGAAGGGGAACCCGGCCATCACCACGGCGGCGTCCATGCCGCCGATCCCCAGGGCGAACATCCCCATGGCACCGGCCGTGGTCGTGTGCGAGTCGGACCCGACCATCGTCTGCCACGGGACGTCGAACCGCTCCAGGTGCACGTAGTGCGAGATGCCGTTGCCGGGCCGGGAGAAGATCGCGCCGTACCGCATGGCGCACGTCTGGAGGAAGAAATGGTCGTCCGGGTTCTTATGGTCGAGCTGGATCATGTTGTGGTCGACGTACTGGACGACGCGGGGCACCTGGACTCCGTCCTTGCCGAGCTGCTCGAACTCCATCCAGGCCATCGTGCCGGTGGCGTCCTGGAGCAGGACCTGGTCGATGCGGTAGGAGATCGGCTCGCCCGGCTCCAGCTTCCCGGAGACGAGGTGCTCCTCGAGGACCTTGTCGACGATGTTCTTCGCCACGGCTGCCTCCTCGGGCCTTCCAGCGACAGCGTACTAGAAGGCCGCCGATGGCCCGCAGGGCAGCCCGCCTCCGGACGCGCGTGGGGCCGGGATCGCTCCCGGCC
>DASZZY010000160.1:0-17415 GCA_036260395.1 Actinomycetota bacterium | reverse complement strand
GCGGGGAGCCCCAGCCAGGCCGCGGCCGCCACCCGGGCCCGCTCCGGTAGCCCGACGGAGAGCAGCACCCCCCGTCGGTCCAGGGTGACGGCCCCGGCCACCGCCGCGGCCGCCACGGCCAGCGAGGCCGCCGTCTCGGCGGGGACGGCGCCCTGCGGCCCGGCGCCGATGAGTGAGCCGAGCGCCCGGCGCACGGGGGCCAGCCACAGCGCGCCGAGGACGAGGGATCCCCCGGCCAGGATCCCCATGGCCGCCACCTCCGTCGAGGACGCTCGACCCCCGCGGCCGCCATCGGTCCCGAACCCGAGCAAGAACAGCCGCCCGGCGTACGCGGCGGCCAGGAACGCAGCCACCAGGACGCCCGCGCCAGCCCAGGGCCACGCCTCGGCGGCCGCCGCCAGGATCTGCTCCTTCGACACGGCGGCGCCCAGCGGCGGCACGGCGGCCAGGGCGAGCGCGCCGACCCCGAACAGCATCGCGGTCCGTCGCAATGCCCGCCCCAGCCGCAGGCTGCCGAGGTGCCCGGTGCCAGCCGCGTGGATCGCCACGCCGGCGCCCATGAACAGCAGGGCCTTGAACGCCGCGTGCGCCGCCAGGTGCGCGCCGGCGGCGAACGTCGATCCGGCACCGACGGCCACGAACACGAGCCCGTAGTTCGCGGTCGTCGAGCCGGCGAGCGCCCGCTTGAAGTCGGCCTGGAACAGCGCCACGAGCCCGCCACCGAGGGCCCCCGCGAGACCCAGCGCCGCCACGGCCTCGGGGAACCAGCCGGTCGCCGCCAGCGCCGGGCCGATGCGGGCGAGCGCGTAGGCGCCGGCGGCCACCATCGTGGCCGAGTGGAGGAGCGCGGACACCGGCGTGGGACCCTCCATGGCGGCGAAGAGCCACGGCGAGAACGGCACCTGCGCGGACTTGGCCGCGGCCGCGACCAGCACCGCTGCGGCGACGACGTCGAGGGGCACGCCCCTCAGCCCGGCCAGCCCCTCGAACCCGAAGGACCCCGTCCCCGCGAAGGCGGCCCCCGCGGCGACGTACAGTCCCAGCGCGCCGAAGCCCGTGACGACGAACGCCTCGGTGGCGGCGCGTGCCCGGTGCGCTTCCCTCCACCGATGCGCGATCAGGGCCCACGATGCCGCGGCCACCAGCTCCCATCCCAGCAGCAGCGCGAGGAAGTCGCCGGCGGCCACCAGGAGCTGCATGGCACCGACGAACGCGACCATGAGAGCCAGGAGCCGGGCCGGCGCTGGGTCGTCCCGCTCGTGGACGGCGGCGAAGCCCACGACCGGCGCGGCGATCGCCGGGACCAGCACGACCATCAGCCGGGCCAGGCCCTCGACCCGCAGGGTCACCCCGAGCCGCGGCCCCCACGAGAGCTCGCCCGCCCACTGGCCGGCGGCGGCCGCCACGGCGATCGCCACTGTGACCGCCAGCGAGCCGATCGCAGCCGCGGCCGCTACGCCCCGCCGCGAGCGAGCGGCGGCCACGGCAACCGCCCCCACCACGGGCACCAACACCAGCGACCAGGCCATCAGCCCTTGAGCCGCCGGAGCTTCTCGGTCATGTCGGCCTTCCGGATGCGGTAGATGCCGACGATGAGCGCGAACCCCAGCGCGGCCTCCACTGCCATGACCGTGAGCGCCACGATGCCCAGCAGCTGCCCCTTCGGCGTCCCGCCGGCCGCCATGGACCACATCGCCACCGCCGCCAGGAGCGCGCCGGCGATCATGACCTCGAGCCCCATCATGATCATCACGAAGGTCTGCTGGCTGAGCGCCCCGTAGACGCCGATCCCGAACAGGGCGGCGGCGACGATCATGACCGCATCGAAGCTCACGACGCTCCTCCGCCGTGATGCATGTGCTCCATCTCCTCGTGCTCCGGGGCCTCCCCGGCGCCCTCGCCGGGGCCGCGCTCCTCGCCGGGCTCCTCGATCCCGGGCGGCGCCGAGCCGTCCTGCGCGTCGCCGAACCGCCCCCGCCGGCTGGCGATCGCCACCGCACCGATCATCGTGGCCAGCAGGGCCACGCCGGCGGTCTCGAACACGAGCATGGAGTCGCCGAGCAGCTCGGTCCCCAGCTCCGCGGTGGTATGGGTGGCGTCCGCGGCGCGGCGGGGGAAGTCCGCCAGGACGCCCACCGTGGCCAGACCCAGGAAGGACCCCACCCCCGCGACGACGGCGGCCCGGTGCTGGTGCACCATCGTCATCGGGTTCAGCCCGGCCGGGTTCATCATGAACATCACCATGAAAATGGCCATGATCGTCATCTCCCCGGCCATCATCAGAATCGTGATCAGCCCGAGGTACTCGGCTCCCAGAAGCACGAGGATCAGGCCCACGCCGACGAACGCGGCCAGGAGCCAGTAGGCAGCGCGGACCATGGAGTCCGCCCGGAAGACCCGCCACCCGGCCAGGACGGCCCCCACGGCGAACACGTAGAACAGCGCGTCGCGGATCACGGTGCCGCCCAGAGCGCCTGGGCGCCACCCAGGAACACGTCCAACAGGGCCAGCGGGATCAGGACGACCCAGCACGCCCACATGAACCGCTCGACCGGGACCCGCGCAAGCAGGTGGCGGGCCGCGACGAGGAGCGCCACGAGCGCGAGCGTCTTGAGGGCCAGCCACGCCGCGCCTGGAAGGAGGGGGCCCTGCCATCCGCCGAGGAACGCGGCGGCCCCCATGGCGGCCACCGCCACGAGCATCGCCCGCTGCGCGACGCGCCACAGCAGGAGCGCGACGCCCGACAGCTCGGCCGACGTGCCACCCGCCAGGTCCTCCGCGTCCGGCAGCCGGAGCGGCCCCCAGAACGCGAGCCCCGCCGCGGCCACCAGGTAGAGCGGGAGCCCGAGCGGCTGCCGGAGGACGTTCCACAGATGCGCCTGGGACTCGACGATGTCGCCGACGGCCAGCGACCGGGCGGGTAGCGCCGCGGCGATCAGCACCAGCATGTGGAGCATCTCGTAGGAGAGGGCCTGGGCCACGAACCGGTATCCGCCGACCACCGGGAACACCGAGTTGGCCGACCACCCCTGGAGGAAGACGGCCACCATGACCAGCGCCATGGCGGCGCCGAACAGGACGATGCCGGCGTCGATGCCGGCCACCGCGAGCCCAGGCCCGAACGGGACGACCGCCATGCCGACGGCCGCCAGTCCCGCCAGGAGGGCCGGGGCCAGGGCCCACGCCTCCGCATCGGGGCGCTCCGTGGCGGCTCGCCGCTGGAGCACGAGCTGGGCGGCCCTTCGCACCGGCGCGAGCATGGCCCCGGCCGCCCGCGCGCCGCGTCCGGACACGATGCCGCCCACGATCTCGTCCAGGACGGCGGTGGCGTAGATCCCGGCGGCCATGGCGGCGCCGGTGGCCAGCACGGCGAACCCCGGGCTCAGGGACGGCCTCACGCCGCCTCCTCGCGGGCCGCGCGCACGGCTTCCTCCATGTCGAGGTCGAGGTCGTGCACCAGGGCCACGGCCTCACCCCACTCGCGCCCGGGGAGGAGGGCCGGGAGCCTCGACAGCAGATCGGCGCTCGGCGAGCCACCGATCCGCAGGGCGCCCCTCGGCGACTCCACGCCTCCCGCGGCCTCCACGAGGCGGTCGCCGGCCCGCCCGGCCAGCTCGAGGGCCTGGACCGCCTCCGCCAGGCGGTGTCGCCACCGGGCCCGGGCGTCGCCCTCGCCCCGCGTGAGTGGCTCGAAGCCGAGCCCCCGGTACGCGGGGTCCTCCGTGCGGAGGTCGTCGCGGATGCCCGCCGACCGGGCCACGGGCCCCCCGGGGCCGTCGCGGACGTCCTCCGGCTGCAGTGTGGCGATCCCCCGGGTGGCCCACGCCAGGCTCCGGCTCCGCTCGAGCTTCCTCTTCAGCGAGGCCACGGCGTCCACGTCGCCGGGCCCCACCCGCCGGGCCAGCACCAGGACCCGGAGCCCGAGTGCGGGGAGCCCGTGGAGGCGGAGCGTCCCCGAAAGCCAGCGGAGGTGGTGCCGGGCCCTGGCGACCTCGAGCTCGGCGAGGGCGACCGGTTCGCGCAGCGCCCGCCGGAAGATGTCCCGCGGCGGGCGGCCGAACGCGAGCGCGTTCTCCCAGCCGGCCACCTGCTGCACCACATCGCCCTGGAGATCGATGCGCAGGATCAGCCCGGGGGGGAACGGCGGGAACAGCGGACCGATCTCCAGCGGCAGCCGGTCGAGCTCGAGCCCGTCGCGGTCGGGGGCCCGTCCCGCCAGCGGCCGCCCGTACGGGACGCCGCCGCTCATGCCCTTCCCGCCCTGTCCGTAGGGACCGGCGCCGCGCCAGGGCGCCGGCGGGACGTCGGGATAGACCGGCGGATCGGAGGGACGGTCCCCGGCCAACAGCTCCCGGTACGTCGCCGCCACGGCCGCCCCGACGTCCACGTCTCCGCGCAGCAGCACCGGAGCGGAGAACGTGCCGGCCAGCCGGTCGCGGCGCCCTTCCGGCACCCACTGCACCGTGGCCCGCGGCCCGGGGATCTGGTCGTGCGCCAGCATGGCCGCCGGGAGGAGCCGGTCCGTCAGCGTCCCGGCGACCAGGAGCACCGCGGCCGCCCTGGGCGAGTCGACGAGGCGCAGCCGCCCGTCCAGCCGGAGGTCGTCCGCCGCGCGGCGCCCTCCGCGGCCCGGGACGACGAACGTCGGGACGGGTCCGGCGGCGAGGCGGGCCAGCGGCCTCAAGCCCACCGGAACGCCTTCTCGCGCCACCCGTAGAGGATGCCGAGGACGAGGATGGCGATGAACATCAGCATCTCGACGCCGGCCACGAGGCCCTCCTCCAGGAACACGACGGCCCACGGGTACATGAAGACCATCTCCATGTCGAAGGCCAGGAAGATCAGCGTCATCGCGTAGTAGCGGACGTGGAACCGGCTCCAGGCGTGGACCTCCGGCGGACGGCCTCCCTGGAACGGGACCCGGTGCGGATCCGTCGGCCGGGGGGGCGAGAGCGCGTCGCCGGCCCACCGGAGGACGAGGAAGGCCGCCACGCCGGCGAGGAAGACGGTCAGCGCCGCGCCCAGGGCCGCCATGACGCTACGCGGCGTAGTCCTCGGGGTTCTGGTCGAACTCTTCCTTGCAGTCGGCGCTGCAGAAGTAGTAGGTCTTCCCGCCGAACTCCGACGTCGCCACGGCGTCCGCTTCCTCGATCGTCATCCCGCACACCGGATCCTTCACGGCCATGTCGTCTCCTCCTCTGGCAGGTCGGTACGGCGCTACCCCGGCCCTCGGCGGGCCAAACCGCAGCTCAGCGCGCCAGCCGGGCCACCGCGGCGACGAGCTCCTCCACCTTCTCGTCCCCCTCGCCCCTGCGGATGCTCTGCCGGACGCAATGGCGGACGTGGTCGTCCAGCAGGCCCATGGCCACGCCCTTCAGGGCGGCCTGGACGGCGTTGATCTGGGTGAGGACGTCGATGCAGTACTCGTCCTCCTCGACCATCCGCGCCACGCCGCGTACCTGTCCCTCGATCCGCCGCAGGCGGTTGAGAAGATCGCCCTTCTTCATCGCGTAGCCGTACACCGACGTGGCCTCCCTCATTCGGTCGCTTTCCATCTACCCTACCCCCCCAGGGTATGCCGCGTCAAGGTGCCGCTCCGTACGGATCTGCGGGAACCAGGCTTCCTCTACACTCGGAACGAGGGGCGGTCGAGCTGGCGGCGGGATTCGAACCCGCGACCTAGCGATTACAAGTCGCTCGCGCTACCGGACTGCGCCACGCCAGCGCGGTGATTCTATCGGCGGGAGGCGACCGCCGGTCGGCGAAGGGATGTCCGCCGGGGCGGCGACGGCTCCTCGGGCTGCTCCGGCCCCTCCGCGGATCCCGCACCGGCCCGGTGGCGGAGGTGGAGCTCGACCTTGCGCTTGATCCGCTGGAGCGCGTTGTCGACGGACTTCACGTGGCGGCCGAGGTGATCGGCGATCTCCTGGTACGACTTGCCCTCCACGTACATGTGGAGCACCTCGGTCTCGAACCGCGACAGGATCTCGGCGAACGCCATCTTGATGCTCTGGAGCTCGTCGTTGGAGATCACCAGCTCGGCCGGGTCGCTGACCTGCGGGGTCTCCAGCACGTCCATGAGCACCCACTCGGCGTCGTCGTCGCCGGCCAGCGGCTTCGACAGCGAGACGTACGAGTTGAGCGGCCCGTGCTTCTGGCGGGTGGCGGTCTTGACCGCCGTGATGATCTGGCGGGTGATGCATACCTCGGCGAACGCTCGGAACGACGCCTGACGGTCGGGGACGAAGTCGCGGATCGCCTTGTACAGGCCGATCATGCCCTCCTGGACGATGTCGTCCTTGTCGGCACCGGCCAGGAAATAGGACCTGGCCTTCATCCGCGCGAAGTTGCGGTAGCGCTCGAGGAGCGCATCGATGGCGGGATGTTGCCCGCGGTGGTAGAGCGCGACGAGATCCTCGTCGGTGACGCTCGTGAGATCCTGGGCCCTGACGCCTGACGGCACCCTCGCCGCTCCCCTCCTATCGATCCTCTCTCTTCCCACCGCCGGGCGGGTGGGTCAGGCGGGCTTGGAGATTATCCGAGACGGATCCTCCCTCCCGCAAGGGGTCGAAGTCGCCCCAGCATATGACGAAGAGGACAAGTCTGTCAGCGAATTCCTGCTTCTCGGTGGGGGAGACGGCCGAACGCCCTATGGCGTCGTCGGCCGCAGGGCGTACGCGAACAGCGCCACGCCCGCGGCGACCGCGACGTTGAGGGAGGAGACTCGCCCGCGCATGGGGATCGACAGCAGCTCGTCGCACGACGCGCGGACCAGCCGGGACAGCCCCGCCCCCTCCGAGCCGAGCACCACGGCGAGCCGGCCGGGCGGCCGCTCCGAGCCGCCGATCTCTACCTCGGCCCGCTCGTCGAGCCCCACGACCCAGAATCCCGCGGACCGCAGGCGTCCGAGCGCCCGCGGCACGTTCGCCACGCGGGCCACCGGCAGGTGGAGGAGGGCGCCGGCGGAGGACTTGAGCGCCACCGTCGTGACCCCCGCGCCCCGGCGGCGGCGGAGGACCAGCGCGGCCGCCCCCGCCGCCTCCGCCGTCCGGGCCACGGCCCCGACGTTGCGCGGGTCGGTCACCCCGTCGAGGGCGACGACCACGTCGTCGGGCCCCCAGCGGCGATCGCCGAGATCGGCCTCCGCGAGCTCCGGCGGTGCGCCGATCCTCGCGGCCACCCCCTGGTGCGGGACGTCCGGCGCCATGGCCTCCAGCGACCCCCGAGCGATCGGCCGGACGCGGACGTCGCGAGATCGCGCCGCGCTCAGGATCGGCTCGAGTCCGCCCCTGGCACGGGTCGCGTCGTCGACCAGGACCTCGATCACGGCGCCGGCCTCCAGCGCCTCGAGCACCGGGCGTCGGCCCGCCACGACGAGGGACCCAGGCGGCTCGCGCCGCGGCGTCACGGCCCGTCGACGACCACGACCGCCAGACACGCCGCTCCGTCCCCGGTGAGCCCCAATCCTTCCGGACGGGTGGCCTTCACCGACACGCGGGCCGGGTCCACCCCGAGCGTATCCCCGAGCTTGGCCCGCATCTCGGCCCGCCGGGGCGCCACCGCCGGCCGCTCGGCCAGGACCACGACGTCGCAGGACGACGGCGCGAGGCCCCGCTCCTCGAGGAGCTCCACCACCCGGCCGAGGAGTGTGGCGCCGCCGATCCCGGCCAGGGCGGCATCCGTCTCGGGGAAGTGCTCCCCGATGTCGCCCAGCCCGGCGGCGCCCAGGAGCGCGTCGGCCACCGCGTGGCACACCACGTCGCCGTCGGAGTGCCCCGCCAGCCCCGGGTGGCCGTCGAACGCCACGCCCGCGAGGAACAGCGGGCGGGCATCGTCGCGCGGGTGAGCGTCGAAGCCGAGCCCGACCCGGAGCTCAGCCATCGGCCCGCAGCATCGCCTCGACGAGCCGGATGTCTCCGGGAACGGTGACCTTCACGTTGGCCGGGTCCCCGGGGACGACGGCCACCCGGTAGCCGGCGGCCTCCAGCAGCGCCGCATCGTCCGTCGCCACCGGCGGCGCGGCGCGCGCCCGGGCATGGGCCTCGGCCAGCGCCACGCGGACGAACGCCTGTGGCGTCTGCGCCAGCGCGAGGTCGTCGCGCCGCAGCGTCTCGGACACCAGCCCATCGGACACGCGCTTGACCGTATCGGTCACCGGCACGACGGGCACGGCGCCGTCGGCTGCCCCGAGCGCCTCGACGACCGCTCGGAATAACCGCGCCGTCGCCAGGGGGCGGGCCACGTCGTGGCACACCACCGCGTCCGCCTCGGGGAGCGCCTGCATCGAGAGCCGCACCGATTCCCGGCGCGTCGGCCCGCCCGTCACGACCCGGATCGGGAGGCCACAGCCGGTCGCGGCCCGTTCGGCCTCCGCCTCCCAGCCGACGGGCGCGGCCACGACGAGGACGTCGGCGATCCCGGCCCGGGCCGCGGTCTCGGCGGCCCGGGACAGCAGGGGGCGACCGGCGACCTCGACGAAGCCCTTGGGACGATCCCACCCGAGCCTCTGCCCCTGGCCGGCGGCCAGCAGGATGACCGCCCGGCTCATCGGTCGTCGAGCCTGGCGAAGACCATCCGCCCCGTCGAGGTCTGCAGGACGTTGGTGACCACCGCCCGGACGTCCGCGCCGATCCGCTCGCCGCCCTCCTCGACGACCACCATCGTGCCGTCCTCGAGGTACCCGACGCCCTGCCCGCGTTCCCGCCCTTCCTTGCTCAACCGGAGCGTGAGCCGCTCGCCCGGCAGGACCGCGGGGCGCAGCGCCTCGGCCAGCTCCGCCAGGGATCGAACGGGGACGTCGACCGCCTGGGCCACCTTGGCCAGGTTCACGTCGCCGGTGATGACGGCCGCTCCCCGCGACCGCGCCAGCCGGACCAGGGCCGCATCGACGTCGCCGCCCCGCTCCTGGTCGACGATCCGCACGTCGACGGCGGGGCTCTCCTGCAAGCCCCGCAGGACCTCGAGCCCCCGGCGGCCGCGCGCCCGGCGGGCGGGGTCGGAGGCGTCGGCCACCGCCTGGAGCTCCCCGAGCACCCCGCTCGTCACCAGCAGCGAGCCCCCCACGAAGCCGGCGCCCACGACGTCCAGGATCCGTCCGTCGATCAGCGCGCTGGTGTCCACGACGCTGACCTCGCCGGGCGGTACGCCCATCGCCCGATCGCGGAGGCCGAACAGGGCGAAGAGCTCGTGGCGCTTGGTCCGACCGAGGCGGTACCCCAGGTACCCGAGGAGGACCGCCAGCAGCGCGGCGGTCGGGTAGGCGGCGCCGGGCGGGAGCCGGAACAGGAGCACGGAGATCAGCACGGCGATGATGAGGCCGAGGATCAGCCCCAGCACCCCGGCGAGGATCTCCGAGGCCGGGACCTGGGCGAACTCTCGCTCGACGGCCGAGACCAGGGTGGCCGTGCGCCGGCCGATCACCCCCCCGACGACGTAGCCCACGCCGCTCCCCAGGACGACCCAGATCAGCAGGTCCGTCCCCACGGCGCCCAGCGCCTGCGCGATCTGCCAGCCCCCCGCGGTGAACGTGGCCACGAGGATGAACCGGACGAGCTCGACGAGGCCACCTCGTGGGGGCCGCCCCGGCCGCTCGCGGTTCACGGGGACAGGCTAGCGCCTGGGCAAGGCCGGAGCGGTAGGCGGGGCGGGGTTCGGCGAGGCCCTCAGGACGGCTGGGCCACCGCGTGCGATTCCTCGAGGACCTTGTCGATCATGCCCTCGGCCTTCTCCTCCTCGACGCCGACGGCGAAGACGAGCTCGGAGACCAGGATCTGGCGGGCCTTGGCCAGCATGCGCTTCTCGCCGGCCGACAGGCCCTTCTGTCCCTCGCGGATCGCCAGGTTCCGGACGACCTCGGCGACCTGGTAGACGTCGCCGGAACGGATCTTCTCGATGTTGGTCTTGTAGCGACGGCTCCAGTTCGTCGGCATGCCCGACTCGTCCTCGCGGAGCACGTCGAGCACCTTCTTGACGTCGCGCTTGCTGACCACCGTCCGCAGCCCCACCTCGTCGGTGTTGTCGACGGGGACCATGAGCGTCAGGTCGCCGTAGGCCAACCGGAGGACGAAGTACTTCTTCTTCTCGCCGAGGAATTCGCGTTCCGTCAGGTCTTCGATGACTGCTGCGCCGTGATGCGGGTAGATGACCTTGTCACCCTTTCGGAACACGACACCCCCTCGTGGTCGGCTGCCTTTGTGGGCTCGGGACGTTGACGCCATTGTAGCAGGGCACCGATGCCGCTCGCAAATCAAAACCGCAGGTCAAAGGCCCATTTCGGCCGAGGCGGGCTTCAGCGTTCCCCCGGCCCGCCGGCGCGAACCGGGCCTGCTCCTCCACTCCAGCGCGTCGCTCAGCCGCCGCACCGGCACCACGCGGACACCATCGACACCTCGGGCGCCAGGTGGCGCGTACACCGTCCGCATCCCGACGGACGCGGCGGCGGCCACGCGTGACGGGAGGTTGGCGACCGGCCGCACCGCGCCGGTGAGGCTGACCTCGCCGACGAACGCGGCGCCCGGAGGGGGCGGCGCCCCGGATGCCGCCGAGGCTAGCGCGGCGGCCATCGCCAGGTCGGCGCCCGGATCGTCGACGCGGAGGCCTCCGGCGGACGCCCCGTACAGCTCTCGCCGGCCGAGCCCCATCCCGATCGCCCGATCGACGACCGCGGCGACGAGGCCGAAGCGCCGGGGGTCGAGGCCCGACGCCGAGCGCCGCGGCGGGCCCTCGGTCGGTGTCACGAGGGCCTGCACCTCGACGGCGAGGGCCCGGCGGCCCGCGGCCACCAGCGCGACCGCCGCGCCGGGCTCGCCGTCGGCCGGTGCCAACAGCGCGGCGGGATCCACCTCGGTGAGCCCGGCGGGCCCCATCTCGAACCACGCGACCTCGCCCTCGGGCCCGAACCGGTTCTTGCCGCCGCACAGGATCCTCAGCCCGGTGCGAGCGTCTCCATCGAACGAGCACACCACGTCGACGGCGTGCTCGAGGGTCCGGGGGCCGGCGATCTCGCCGTCCTTGGTCACTTGCCCCGCGAGCACGACGGCCGTGCCGGTGGCCTTGGCCAGCCCCACGAGGGCGTCGCCGCAGGCGCGCACCTGCGCGGTCCCGCCGGGGAGCGAGGCCGAGGCCGGGTCGCGGAGGGCCTGGATGGAGTCCACCACGAGCAGGTCGGGGCGGAAGTCCTCGGCCGCCGCCACGACGTCCGGCAGCTCCCGCCCGCCGACGAAGGCGACCGCGTCCCCGGGGAGGCCGAGGCGGCGGGCGCGCGCGGCGACCTGGCCCCTCGACTCCTCGCCCGAGGCGTACAGCGACCGCCGGCCCGTGGCCGCCGCCCGGGCCGCGATCTGGAGGAGGAGCGTCGACTTGCCGATCCCCGGCTCGCCGGCCAGCAGCACCACCGAGCCGGGGACCACCCCGCCGCCGAGCACCCGGTCGACCCCCTCGAAGCCAGTGCCGAGCCTGGACGCGTCGGGCTGGTCGCCGCCCAGGGCGACGGGTGCCGCGGCGGCGCGGACGGGTCTGGCCCGCTCCGGAGCCACCTCGGCGACGGTCCCCCAGGCCCCGCACGACGGGCACCGGCCGGCCCATTGCGAGAGGCGGTGCCCGCACGACCCACAGGCCATCGCCACGGCGTTCCTGGCCACGCGCGGAGGCTAGCGCCCGGGTACGACACGCGGCCCGGGAGGCTCATGCCGGGTCGCCGGGGCGCGTCAGGGCCGGCGGTGGCGGGTCAGGGCCGGCCGCCAGCCCCCAGCAGCTCGTTGAACAGCGAGCGGTAGTGGACCATGGCCCGCCGCAGGTCCTCGGTCGACGCGCCACCGTCGCCCCGGGCCGCCACCGCGTGCGCCGAGCGGTAGTTCTCGACGAGCTCCGGGTGGTCCACCGAGATGTCGGCGGCCCGCTGCTCGAAGTCCTCGATCGGATACCCGCGGTCGGCCATCACCTGCTGGACCAGGCGGTCGGCGTCCTGGACGGACTCCGCCGGCCGGTCGACGAAGCGCTCCTGGACCAGGCGCCAGGCCTCGGCGTACCGCTGCCGGGCATCCGGGGCGAGCGGACGGATGTCCAGCCGCTCCCGTCGCTCGCGGCGGTCGATCAGCTCGCGCTCGGCGGCCCGGGCGTCGCCGCGGTCCTCGACGGTGCGGTCGTACTCCGGGCCGAACGTCTGCCGGAGCGCGACTCGCCGGCGCTGTCGCATCCCGAGCCAGACGGCGATCGCCGCGGCGATCACCACGACCACGACGATGATCACGAGGGTCAACGCGTCCATCGTTCCTCCCCGCGTCCACCGGCCAACGGACAGCCGCCCTCGCGGCGCCGGCCTCGGCCAACTGATTTCCCCGGGCCATGGGCGGCAAACTGCCTCACGCGGGGCCGAACCACTCCTCGAGCCGCTGGCGCTCGTAGTCGGCCTTGTCCTGGAGGTAGCGGGGGGAGGCCTCGGTGAGGGTCACGTCTGGTGCCGGCTCGGCCAGGAACCGGCCCCGGACCATCATGGCCTGCCCGCCCCCGACCTCCAGGTAGCAGGCGCCCTCGCCGTCGAAGGTCGCCTCCGGCTGGATGCCGTTCAGGCGGGCCAAGATGCGCTCCGCCACCACCCGGCCCTCGCCCTCGGCCAGGACGCCGGCCTTCGGCAGCGGCATCCCGGTGGCCAGGGGGATGGCCGTGCAGTCGCCGATGGCCGAGACGCCGTCGAACGGGGTCTCGAGCGTCCGGGCGTCCACCCTCACCCAGCCGCCCGGCTCGGCCAGCCCCGCGTCGACGAGGACCCGCGGGCAGCGGTGCGGCGGCACGGCGAGCAGGACGTCGAACGGCTCCTCCCCGCCGCCCTCGAAGCGCACCAACCCGTCCTCCACGGATTCGGCCTTGGCGTTCGGCATGAACCGGATGCCGCGGAGCCCCAGGCGGCCCTCGACGACCTCGCATCCCGTCCGTCCGAGGATGGGAAGCGACATCGGCTGGGGGGTGAACGCCGCGAACTCCACGCGGTCGCCGCGCTCCTCGGAGGCCTCGCTGGCCAGGAGCGCCGCCTCGTACGGCGCCGGCGGGCACGTGTACGGGGCGCCGAAGATCCCAACCGCCACGCGGCCCTCCCGCAGCGACCGGAGGGCCTCCGCGGCCTCGGGGACGACCGCCGGGTCGTAGAAGTTGAGGGCATGCTCGGCCAGGCCGGGCACGGCGTCGGCGACCACCTCCGCGCCAAGCGCCACGACGACGGCGTCGCCCTGCAGCGTCTGGCCCTCGACCTCCACGGCACGGGCCGCCGGGTCGAACCGCTCGATCGTCCCCTGCACGAACCGGATGCCGCGCTCCTCAAGGGCAGCCAGGGGCCGCCGGCCGGACTCCATCGGCTCACCGCCGACGAGCTCGGAGTTCTTCCGGAAGCCCATCATGAAGTGGGAGCTCCGGGCGACCAGCACCACCTCGTGCTCCGGCCCGAGCAGCCGCAACTGCTGCGCCGCCGAGACGCCGCCGAACCCCCCGCCGAGAACCAGCACCCGAGCCATGGCGGTACGCTAGCCGAACGAGGCCCGAGGCGGGGCGGCGGGAGGGCCGGAGCCAGTCGAGGGGCGCGAGACCCCCCGGGATGCCGAGAGCCCGGCAACCTCGCGGCTGCCGGGCTCCGGCCTTACCGCCCGCGGGCGTCCCCGCGGACGGGGTCTCGGGGAGGGAAGGTCCCCGAGAAGGGTGCTAGGACTCCTGCTGGCCCGCCAGCTCGACCGGCGGGGTCTCCGGCGGCGCCGCGGCCAGCTCGAAGACGATCTCGTCGTCCCGGGCGTCCACGATGACCGTCTGGCCCGCGGAGAACTCCTTGTACAGGAGCTTCTCGGACAGCGGGTCCTCGACCATCCGCTGGATCGTCCGGCGTAGCGGCCGGGCCCCCAGCGCGGGGTCGTAGCCCTTGTCCGCCAGGAGGTCCTTGGCGCGGTCGGTGAGCTCGATGGCCACGTCCTTGCTGGCCAGCTGCTCCTCCACCCGCTTGATCATGAGGTCCACGATCGACTTGACGTGGTCGCGGGTCAGCGAGTGGAACACGATGATCTCGTCGATCCGGTTCAGGAACTCGGGCCGGAAGGAGCGCTTCAGCTCCTCCATGACCTTGTCCTTCATCTTCTCGTACGTGACCTCCTCGTCCGCCTTGGCGGCGAACCCGATGGACTGCCCCTTCTGGATGTCCCGGGTCCCTAGGTTGGAGGTCATGATGATCACCGAGTTCTTGAAGTCGACCGTGTGCCCCTGGGCGTCGGTCAGGTGCCCGTCCTCCAGGATCTGGAGCAACGTGTTGAACACGTCGGGGTGGGCCTTCTCGATCTCGTCGAACAGCACCACCGAGAACGGCTTGCGGCGGACGGCCTCGGTGAGCTGGCCGCCCTCCTCGTAGCCCACGTAGCCCGGCGGCGAGCCGATCAGCCGGCTGACGGTGTGCTTCTCCATGTACTCCGACATGTCGAGCTGGATCAGCGCGGCCTCGTCGCCGAACAGGAACTGGGCCAGGGCCTTGGAGAGCTCGGTCTTCCCGACGCCCGAGGGGCCCAGGAAGATGAACGAGCCCGAGGGCCGCTTGGGGTCCTTCAGGCCCGCCCGCGTCCGGCGGATGGCCTTCGACACCGCCTGCACGGACTCCACCTGGTTGACGATCCGCTTGTGCAGCTCGTCCTCCATCCGCAGGAGCTTCTGGGTCTCCTCCTCGGTCAGCTTGTAGACCGGGATCCCCGTCCAGGCCGCCAGGACCTCGGCGATCTCCTCCTCGTCGACCTCCGAGAGGACGTCCATCTCGCCCGACTTCCACTCCTGCTCCCGGCGGGTGCGCTCCTCCTGGAGCGACTTCTCCTCGTCGCGGAGGTTGGCGGCCCGCTCGAAGTCCTGGCCGTCGATGGCGGACTCCTTCTGCAGGCGGACCTCGGCGATCTTCTCGTCGACCTCGCGGACGTCCGGCGGCGCGGTCAGGCGGCGGATCCGCATCCGCGAGCCGGCCTCGTCGATGAGGTCGATGGCCTTGTCCGGCAGGAACCGGTCGCTGATGTAGCGGTCGGACAGGTTCGCCGCGGCCACCAGGGCGTCGTCGCTGAACGTCACCCGGTGGTGTGCCTCGTAGCGGTCCCGCAGCCCCTTCAGGATGTCGATCGTGTGGGTCACGGTCGGCTCGCTCACGTCGATCGGCTGGAAGCGGCGCTCGAGCGCGGCGTCCTTCTCCAGGTGCTTGCGGTACTCGTCGCGGGTGGTGGCCCCGATGGTCTGGAGCTGCCCCCGGGCCAGCATCGGCTTCAGGATCGAGGCCGCGTCGATGGCGCCCTCGGCCGCGCCGGCCCCGACGAGCGTGTGCAGCTCGTCGATGAACAGGATGATGTCGCCCCGGCTGCGGATCTCCTTGAGGACCTTCTTGAGCCGCTCCTCGAAGTCACCGCGGTACCGGGAGCCGGCGACCAGCGCCCCCAGGTCGAGGGTGTAGATCTGCTTGCCCTTGAGCGTCTCGGGGACCTCCCCCTTGACGATCGACTGGGCGAGCCCCTCGACGATGGCGGTCTTGCCCACGCCGGGGTCCCCGATCAGCACGGGGTTGTTCTTGGTCCGGCGGGACAGGACCTGCATGACCCGCTCGATCTCCTTGTGGCGGCCGATCACCGGGTCCAGCTTCGTCTCCCGGGCCTCCTGCGTCAGGTTGCGGCCGAACTGGTCGAGCACGGTGGAGCCCTGCGGGGTGGCCTCGCCGGGCCCGGCCTCCTTGCCGCCGGTGTAGCCGGACAGCAGCTGGATGACCTGCTGGCGGACGCGGTTCAGGTCCGCCCCGAGCTTCTGGAGGACCTGGGCGGCCACGCCCTCGCCCTCCCGGATCAGGCCCAGGAGGATGTGCTCGGTCCCGATGTAGTTGTGCCCTAGCTGGAGCGCCTCACGGAGCGAGAGCTCCAGGACCTTCTTGGCGCGCGGCGTGAACGGGATGTGCCCCGTCGGCGCGGACTGTCCCTGGCCGATGATGTCCTCGACCTGCTGCCGGACGGCCTCCAGGGAGATCCCGAGCGACTCGAGGGCCTTGGCGGCCACGCCCTCCCCCTCGTGGATGAGCCCGAGGAGGATGTGCTCGGTGCCGATGTAGTTGTGGTTCAGCATCCTCGCCTCTTCCTGGGCGAGGACCACGACCCGGCGGGCCCTGTCGGTGAACCGTTCGAACATGCGCTCCCTCTTCCCTCTCCGGGCCGGCGAGCCGGCCCTCGTGTCCTCGGGGCTCCGCGGACCCCGTCCTACCCCCGAGGCGGCTCGGGCGCCCTCGACGGCGCTGCGTTGCGCCCCCGGAGCGCCCTCCGGGACCGATTATACCTCTGGCCCCGTCTACGCCCTCCGTACCGCTACGGCGTTCCCGTGCTCGTCCCGCTGTCCTTCCCCTCGAGCCGGTCCTTCACGTTATCGGTCGCTTTGCCCACCGTCCTTATCCCTGCCTGGGCGCCGCTGGAGGCCGCGTCCCTCCCTCGGCTGACGGCGGACTGAACCGACGGGTTCCCCATGAACTGGTCCCAGGAGGCCTTCAGTTCCTCGTACCGCTCGCGCCCGGCCCTGGCCCCCAGGACGTACCCGACGCCGAAGCCGACGATCATCCCCAACTTGAAGCCCATGTCCTCCTCCTCCCTGGCCGGCCCGGTCCCGGCGGGCGACCCGCCGGAGTGATTCCCCGGGCGGTTCCTCCCTACACAATACGGAGGCCCGCCGACGCGCGGTTCAGTGCAGCGGGTCCTCCTCGGGCCGGGTGACGATCCCGAACCGCGAGCGCCAGTAGAACGGGTCCGGCCGGTTGCGGCGCCAGTTGGGGAAGAAGGCCCGCTTGTCCATGTCGAGGACGCTGGTCCGCATCCCGAGCAGCGCGAAGGTTCGCATGAGGGGGCGCCACGGCGCCCAGGACGGCGCCCAGCGCTCGACGTCCTCGCCGCGGCCCGCCACGGCGAACAGCCCCAGCAGGTGGCGGTCCGCGAGCAGATGGTCGTCGGGCCCCAGGGTGATCGGGAGGTCGGACAGCGTCACGGTCCTCACCCGCTCCAGCTGCCGGACCAGCGCGCCCCCGGCCTGGCCGTCGGTGTCCTCCAGCGCCGAGGCCAGCAGGAACACGGCGTCGTAGCCCTGCTGCTCGGCGCCCTCGGGGAGGTGGCCGGTCGCCCGCCGGAGGTGGCGGCGGAACGACGCCACGCGGTCGATCGGCTCCGCCCATCCCGCCCAGGCGTACGTCCCGACCGCCACGGTGCCCGGCGGGGGACGGCCGGCGGCCCGCTGGAGGCCCTCGGCGAGCAGCGCGACCTGCGGAGCCCGGTCCCCCGAGCGGAGGGCCGCGGCGATGGCCCCCGCCTCGGCGGCGGGGACGGCGGCCACCACCGCGTCCGCGGACGAGGCGTCCCGGGCCGCCCCCGAGGGCGAGGATCGCAGGAGCACCCGGTCGGG
>DASZZY010000159.1:0-14059 GCA_036260395.1 Actinomycetota bacterium | reverse complement strand
CGGGCCCCGGCGCCGCCGGGCCCCACGTCCCGTTCGCTGATGGAAGAGGATCGCGTCCTGGCGAGGGTGGGGGAGTTCCCCGTCGAGCTCCCGGTGTTCCGGGGGCCGTTCCGCGCGCTGGCCGAGGCGATCCTCGACCGCGACGTCGACGTCTGCGACGTGCCGGTGGCCCGGGTCACCGAGGCGTTCCTGGCCCGCGCCGAGGAGGCGGAGGGCTGGACGCTCGAGGAGGCCACGTGGTTCCTGGCGATCTGCGCCGTGCTGCTCGAGCTCAAGGTCGGACGCCTGTTCCCGCGGAAGGACGACCCGGACGAGGACGACCTCCTGAGCGCTTCGCCGGATCTGGCCTACGCCCGCAGCCTGGAGCTCGCGGCGTTCCGGCGGGTGGCCGCCCGGCTCCTCGAGCTGTTCGACGAGGGCGCCCGGTACGTCACCCGGGAGGCGGGGCCGCCGGCGGAGTTCGCGGACCTCTACCCCGATCCGATGGAGCGCGTCGACGCCGCGTCGCTGGCCGACACCGCGGCCCGACTGCTCCGCCCGCCGAGGGTCGACCTGTCCCACGTCGCGCCGATCCGGGCGTCGGTCACCGATGCCCTCGAGCGCGTCCGCGAGCGGCTCGCCGGCCGCGGGCGGATCGGCTTTCGCGATCTCGTCGTCGACTGCGAGGACCGGATCGAGGTCGTGGTGCGGTTCCTGGCGCTGCTCGAGCTCCACGCCTCGGGCCGCGTGGCGCTGGAGCAGGCCCGCACGTTCGGCGAGATCCAGGTGAGGTGGGAGGGATGACCGAGCGCCCGCAGGCCGACGGCAGGCCGGTGGACCCGGCGGGCCGGTCGCTCGAGGGGCTCCTGTTCGTGGCGGACGAGCCCCTGTCCACAGCGACCCTGGCCGCGGCGGTCGAGCGCGATCGCCCCACGGTGGAGCGGCTGCTGGAGGGCCTGGCCGCCGATTACGCCGCCCGCGGAGCGGGGATCGTGCTCCGGCGGGTGGCCGGAGGCTGGCGGCTCTCCACCCATCCCGAGGCATCGCCGGCGGTCGAGCGGTTCGTCCTGTCGTCCCGGCACACGCGCCTGACGCGGGCGGCGCTGGAGTCGCTGGCCATCGTGGCCTACAAGCAGCCGGTGACCCGGCACCAGGTGGCGTCGATCCGCGGCGTGAACTCCGACGGCGTGCTCCGCGCGCTGGTCGACCGGGGGCTCCTGGCCGAGGTCGGCCGCGACGACGGGCCGGGCCGTCCCGTGCTGTACGGCACCACGCCGGAGTTCCTGGAGCGCCTGGGGCTCGACTCCGTCGCCGACCTCCCGCCGCTGGCGCCCCTGCTGGGCGAGGATGGAGCTGATGCCGAAGGATCGGTCGACGGCGAGGCGGTCCCCCCGGGCGACGCCGACGCCGGCTGAGGACGCCGCTCCGGAACGCCTCCAGAAGGTGCTGGCCCGAGCCGGCCTCGGCTCGCGCCGGGTGGCCGAGGACCTCATCCGGGAGGGCCGCGTGCGGGTGAACGGCGACGTCGCGGCGCTCGGGGACCGCGTGGATCCCCGCCGCGACCGCGTGGAGGTGGACGGCATCCGCGTGCCGCTGACACCCGAGCTGCGCTACTACGCGTTCAACAAGCCGGCGGGCGTGGTGACGACGGCCCGCGACCCCCAGGGCCGGGCGGACGTCCGCGGGTACCTGCCGGACGGTCCGCGGGTGTTCCCCGTCGGGCGGCTGGACCGCGACACCGAGGGGTTGCTGATCCTGACCAACGACGGCGAGCTCGCGAACCGGCTGATGCACCCTCGGTACGGCGTCGAGAAGGAGTACCTGGCGGAGGTGGAGGGCACCCCGACCGACCGGCAGGTGAGGGCCCTGACTCGCGGGGTGGAGCTGGAGGACGGCGTCGCCGCGGCACGCTCGGCCCGCCGGGTGGGCCGGGCCGAGGGCCGGGCGGCGCTCCGGATCGTGATGGTGGAGGGGCGCAAGCGCGAGGTCCGCCGGATGCTCGCCGCGGTGGGGCTGGGGGTGCGCCGCCTGGTCCGGGTCCGGATCGGTCCGCTCCGCCTCGGGCGGCTGGACCCGGGCGGGACCCGACCCCTGGAGGCGGGCGAGGTGCGCGCGCTCCTGGCGGCCGCCACGCCGAGCGCGGAACGTCGGCGATGAGCGAACCGAGGAAGCGCGGCCGGGTCGTGGCCATCGACGGCCCGGCGGGCGCGGGCAAGTCCACGCTGGCACGCCGCCTGGCCGAGCGGCTCAGCCTGCCGTACCTGAACACCGGCTGGATGTACCGGGCCCTGGCCCGCGAGGCGCTGGCCCGAGCGATCGACCCCGGCGATGGCCCCGCGCTGGCCGAGGCCGCCCGAGCCCTGCGGTTCTCGATGGATCCCGAGGCCGTCCCGCCGTCGCTCCTCGTGGACGGGCGGCTCCCGGGGGACGAGCTGTCTACTGCCGAGGTGGAGTCGGTGGTGTCCGCGGTCTCGGGGCACCCGGAGGTCCGCGCCGTGCTCCGTGACGAGCAGCGGCGGCTGGCGGCGTCCGGGGGCGTGGTCGAGGGCCGGGACATCGGCTCGGTGGTGTTCCCCGACGCCGACGCGAAGATCTTCCTCCGGGCCGATCCCGAGGAGCGGGCTGCCAGGCGTCAGGCCGAGCGGGGGAGCGACGACCCGGCGATGGCGGAGGCGCTGGCCAGACGCGACAGCCTCGATGCGCGGGTCAACCCGCTGGTGGCGGCCCCCGACGCCCACCAGGTCGACACGTCCGGGCGCGAGCCGGACGACGTGCTCGCCGAGGTGCTCGGCCTCGTCGGGGGCGGTGCCGCCCGCCGCGGCCCGCCACGGGTGGCGATCGTCGGACGACAGAACGTCGGGAAGTCGACGCTCCTGAACCGCCTCCTGGGCGCGCGGGAGGCCATCGCCGACCCGCTCCCCGGCGTGACGCGCGATCGCGTCGAGGCCCCGGTGTCGTGGGGCGGCCGGACGTTCGTGGCCGTGGACACCGGGGGGTACGTCCGCCGGGCGCGCGGCGTCGACGCGCTGGTGACCGCGCAGGCGGATCGGGCGATGGAGGAGGCGGACCTCATCCTGCTCGTCGTGGACGCGGCGGTGGGGATCCAGGAGGAGGACGCGGCGCTGGCCCGGCGGCTCCGGCGCGCGCAGGTCCCGGTCGTGGTGGTGGCCAACAAGGTCGACTCCGCGGCGCGGGAGGCCGACGCCGCCGAGCTGTACCGCCTGGGCCTCGGCGATCCGGCTCCGGTGTCCGCCCTGCACGGCCGCGCGGCGGGAGACCTCCTGGACCGGATCGTCGATCTGCTGCCGGCCGCCGCGGAGGCGGACGAGGAGGCCGAGCGGGAGCCGGTGTTCTGCATCGTCGGCCGGCCCAACGTCGGCAAGTCGTCGTTGTTCAACCGCCTGGTGGGGGAGGAGCGCGCGGTCGTCTACGAGGAGGCCGGGACGACCCGCGATTCGATCGACGCGGTGGTGACGGTGGACGGCCGCCTCGTCCGGTTCGTCGACACGGCCGGGTTCCGGAGGCCGTCGCGAGCGGAGGGCTTGGAGTACTACGGGTTCGTCCGCGCCGTGCGCGCCATCGACCGGGCCGACGTGGCGGCGCTTGTCGTGGCGGCCGACGAGGGCGTTACCACCGAGGACCGCCGGATCGCCGCCCGGGTCTCGGAGGCGGGCCGAGGGATCGTGGTGGTGGCCAACAAGTGGGATCTCGTCGAGTCCGGAGAGCGGGCGGAGCGGTTCGGGGCGATCCGCGAGGCCGTGGAGGTCTTCCCCGGGGTGCCGGTCCTCCGGACGTCGGCGAGGACCGGCGCCGGCGTCGGCAAGGTGATGCCGGGGCTGCTGGAGGCGCACGAGCAGTGGTCCCGCCGGGTGCCGACCGCGGAGGTGAACCGGGTCCTCCACGAGGCGCAGGGGGAGCATCCGCCGCCGCGGACGGCCGGACGCCTGCTCTACGGCACCCAGGTGGGGACCGGCCCGCCGCGGTTCGTGCTGTTCACCGGGGGCCCGCTGCCGCCGTCGTACCGGCGGTTCGTGGAGAACCGGCTGAGGGCGGCGTTCGGGTTCGGGGGCTCGCCGATCCGGCTCTCGGTGCGGCCGCGGCGCCGGGGCTCGAAGGGCGTGCGGTGAGGCTCAGCTGGGCCGAGCGGCGTCGAACCGCTTCTCCTTCCTTCGCCGGACGACGTCTGAGCGGAGGACGCCCCGGAGCCGCTCCGGCTTCGCCTCCGCGTCCTCCCGGTTGATCAGGTACGGCGCGTACCCTCGCACCGCCTCGTCCTCGAGGGCCCACTCGTCGACGTGGTCCTCGTCGGCGCGCAGGATCACCACCCAGTTGCCGCCGTCCCCGCTCTCGGCCCATTCCGGGTCGTTCCCCTCGGCGATCTGCCGGGCGATGTCGTTCCCCGGCTCGCCCGGGCGCTCGGCGGCTTCCGGCGCAGCCGCCCGGTCGGGAGGCGGACCCACGCCCCAGACGACCCAATCGCGCATCTCGTCGAGGTCGTTCTCCGCGGCCACGTCCCGGTCCCACCGCTCCGGCTTGTCGGTCTCGGCCTTCCGTGTCATCGCTCCTCCATCGTGACCTCTGGATGGTCTAACCAAGTTGATATCCGGACACGGGAACCGGGAAACGGCATCACTCTCCGGGCGATCTTCGGAACAGGTTGGCGGCCGCTATCCCCATCGCCCGCTGCACGTCGTCGATGAGGTGGTTCCCGTACAGGTTCATCGTCACCGAGGGGTCGCGGTGGCCCAGGAACTTGGCCACCTGTGTCACCGGCAGCCCACGGGCCAGGAGCTCGGTGGCCACGAAGTGGCGCAACGAGTGCAGCGTGTACGGGAGGCCGAGCCGCCGCATGAGCCGTTGGAAGCGGTGTCCGGGCCAGTCCGGGTGCCACGGTGTCTCGGGCGACCGGTAGGTGCAGAAGATCCAGCCGTTCGGGCGGCGGGGGACTTGGATCGCCTCGAAGAAATTGGCGGCGAGGAGGAGCGTCCGCTCACGGCCGTTCTTCGGGGGCTTGATCTCCGTCGGCCCGTGCACGCCCTTGCACAGTGCCCTTCGGATGTGAACGCGGCCCCTTTCGTCATCAACATCTTCCCAGCGGAGGGCGCACGTTTCACCGCGCCGCGTGCCCATCGTGGCGGTCATGCTGAGGAACAGACCCCACAGCGAATCCTCTTCGTCGCCGGCGATGACGATCTTCTCGACCTCGGCCGGCGTCGGGATCACCTTTTCGGGCGCCAGGGGCTTCCGTGGCCGGGCCAGATCGCATGGGTTCCGGCCCACTTCCCCGTGGTCGAAGGCGTCCTGGAATGCCTGCCGGAGAATAGCGTGGAGGCGCCGGGCGTTCGTCGGTGTGAGCTCCGAGTAAAAGGCCCGAAGGCGCCTCGGGTTCCTCGCGAGCTCGTTGGCGTCAAGGCCGCCGATCCGCCCCACGTCCCGTCGGATGCGCCCCTCGTAATCACGCCGCGTTCCCGACGACAGATTGCGCGAATGATGTCGATACCAGTTCTCGACGACCTCCATCACGGTGAGCGGGCCGGCGACCCTGTGGACCACTCGGCCGGGAGGCTCGGCGCGATCGCGATTGAGGCGCGTGATGAACTCAGCAGCGGCCGCCTCCGTGTCGAAACTTCGGCGAAACCGAACGCCCTCACGCCACCAGGTCACCCTGAAGCGGCGCCTGTGCGGTTCTATCTTGGTGATCGGTGCCGTCATTGAAGGGCCGTGAAATCGCTCCGGCGGTGGAACGTTACAAGCCAGTACCGACATGTTCGGGGGAGCATCGGGGGAGCGACCTCCCCCATCTCCCCCAGCAGGTCGGCAGAGATCCAGTAACATCGCAGGTCGGAAGCACGGGCCGTGGCGCAGCTTGGTTAGCGCGCTTGACTGGGGGTCAAGAGGTCGCCGGTTCGAATCCGGCCGGCCCGACAAGGAGGAGCGGCGACCCAATGATCGGACGGATCTGGCACGGGTGGACCACCAGGGAGAACGCCGATGCGTACCAGCGGTACCTGGAAGGGGAGGCTCTGCCCGGGAGCGAGTCCCGGGCCCCCGGTTACCGGGGGGTCTACGTCCTTCGGCGGGACGACGGCGACGCTGTGGAGTTCGTCACCCTAACCCTATGGGACTCGCTGGATGCGATCGAGACCCTGGTGGGGGGGGACCGGGACGCGGCCTATCTTCCCATCGAGGAGCGAGAGTTGCTCGATCGATTCGACGAACGTGTCGTTCACTACGACGTGGTCCTTCAAGCGTCCGACGCGCAGGCGTGACGGCCTGGCATGGACCTGCCGAAGCGATGATCGCCCGGGCGTGGCGGGCGTGGACCAAGCTGGCGAACTCCGGATGCCTACGTCGGACTCGCTGCGGGATGCCCCTAGGCTGAAGGAGCGTGACAGCCGAAGGGCACGTGGTCTTCCCGGTCGTCTCGGGAATGGCTCGGTGTCCCTCCCGGCGACCGTGTCGAATGCCTTCTGCCGCGTCCTGGAGGTGGAGGCGTGCCGTCCCGCCCGCTCAACGCCGATCGCGGCCGGGTCCCTCCCCCGGCGTCAGGTGGAGGGGGACCGGAGGCCGGCCAGGGTGATCTCGAC
The DNA here is from genome assembly GCA_036260395.1 of Actinomycetota bacterium. Lineage (GTDB taxonomy): Bacteria > Actinomycetota > UBA4738 > UBA4738 > CALAEC01 > DASZZY01. The sequence goes on along the minus strand of DASZZY010000159.1, from coordinate 7,493 downwards.
GAGACGGCGGACCGCCGCCTTGGAGCGGAGCCCCCGCGCCGCGCCGAGCGCATGGAGGCAGTAGCTCGCCAGCTCCTCGACCGGCACGTCGTCCCGGACCTCGCCGTTGCGCGCCGCCTGGCCGAGGAGGTCCCGGACCATGCGGTGGAGCCGCTCCTCGGCGCGAGGCACGTGCGGGCCCCGGTGGAGGACGGCCGTGAGGTCCGCGTCCTCCTGCCCGGCCGCGCGGTGCACGATGCGAGCGTACGCTCCGAGGACGGCCTCGAGCCGCTCACGCGGGTCACGGGCGCCGTGACGGATCTCCGCGAGGTGCCGGAGGTGGCCGGCGACGTGGCGCTCGTGCCACGCGAGGAGGATCGACTCGACGTCCGCGAAGTATTTGTAGAGGGTCGCTCGACCGATGCCCGACCCCTCGGCGATCTGCGACATCGTGACCGACCGGAGCCCATGCCGGGCCACCAGCGCGGCGGTGGCGTCGAGGATGGCGTCGTGCACCTCGCGCCGATGCGTCTCGATGGTCTGGGTCCACAGCCGCGGCACCCGGTGACTATACACCACGCCACCATAACGACATGATGAGTTGACAGCGACATTCTGTCTCGATACGGTGGGCGACGTGCCGCGCTGGGCGAAGGTCGCGTGGGTCATCACGATCCTGGTCGTCCTCGCGTTCCTGATCTCCCTGGTGGCGGGGGTCCGGCACGGGCCGGGCCTTCACCGGCCGCCCGAGGGAGGTGCCGGGGGCGCGGTGCCCGAGCCCGCGGCCGTCGCGGCGCCGTAGGCACCGATGTCGATGCCGCCTTCCCTCCAGAAGATGGCCCTCGCCGTCCACGTCCTGGCGTCGGTCGGCTGGGTGGGGGCCGCCGCGGCGTTCCTCGGGCTCGGGGTGGTCGGCCTCACGAGCCCGGATCCCCCAACGGTCCGGGGCGCGTATCTGGCGATGGACCCGGCCGCCCGGCTCGTGCTGGTCCCGCTGGCGCTCGGGTCGCTGGCGACCGGGCTCGTATCGTCGCTGGGCACCAGGTGGGGGCTCCTCCGCCACTACTGGGTGATCTTCAAGCTCCTGATCAACCTCTTCGCCACGCTGGTCCTCGTCCTGTACCTCGACACGTTCCGCGTCATGGCGGACGTCGCGGCGGATCAGAGCGCCCGGCTGGTCGAGGTCCGGAACCCGTCGCCGGTCCTCCACGCGGCGCTGGCCCTGGTCCTCCTGATCACCGCCGCGGCGCTCGGCGTCTACAAGCCGCGTGGGAAGACGCGGTACGGCCGCCGCCGGCAGGCCTGAGCGACCCGCCGGCTCGCCGGATGGGCTACGGTCGGTCCGGCGAGCGGAGGGGGGAGCCGATGGGATCCATCGAACTGAAGCGGTTCGACCAGCCGGACGAGGTCGAGGAGCTCGGCGACAAGGGACGGGCGGAGATCGTGACGATCGACGACGTGACCGTCGTCCGCTCGATCCTCCAGCCGGGATGGAGCTGGATCGAGCACATCCAGCCGATGACCGGTGGGCTCGAGAGCTGCCCGCTGCATCACCGCGAGTACGTGGTCGCCGGCCGGATCCGGTACGACGTCGTGGGCGGCGGATCCGTCGAGGCCGGTCCCGGCACCTACCTCGACATCGAGCCCGGCCACCTGGCGTCCGTGGTCGGTGACGAGCCGTGCATCGTGATCGACTGGGGCGAGGGCTTGGGGCACTCCGAGCGCCCCGGCGGGTGATCGAGCCACTCCGCCCGCAACCGTCGGCGCTAGCGACGGGGGGCGGCGGGGCTCGAGACGTCCGCGACGTCGGCCCGCAGGTGCGCCACGAGGTCCCGGGCCGACAGATGGAGGTTCACGCCCCGGCTCCCGCCACCGATCGCCACCTGGTCGAGGACGGCGACGGTCCCATCGACGATCACCGGCCAGGGCGTCGTTGACCCGAACGGCGTGATCGCCCCGCGCTCGTAGCCCGTGGCCCCCTTGGCCTCGGCCTCGTCCGGCAGCGACAGGCGGCTCACGCCCAGGTGGGCGCGGAGCTTCGGCCAGTCGATCTGGCGGCCCCCCGGGACCAGCACGAAGACGTAGTCGTCGCTCGCGCGGCGAACCACGATCGTCCGCAGGAGCGCTCCGACCGGGATGCCCTGCAGCGCGGCGCTCTCCTCGACGCTGCTGGGCCGCTCCGTCCGAACGACGTCGAAGCGCAGTCCCGAGCCCTCCAGGCTCCGAAGGGCGGGCGTATCGGCTGGCATCGCGTCAGGCTAGCGGCTCGTGGGCGGCTCGCGGCGCCGCCGGACCGTCCCCGACTCAGGTGGCCGCACGCACCGTCCGGTACAGGTCGTCGATGACGTCGGCCGGCACCACGAGGTCGACCGAGCCGGCGTACAGGAGCAGCGAGAGGATCCGCCGCGGGCCGTGTCGCCGGGCCCGGCGGACCACGTACTTCCAGTCCAGGTCGTCGCGGGCGACGAGGCCCAGCGCGTCGTGCCAGTAGGTGAACGTCTCCTCGTCATGGGCCAGCGCCTTCATCACCAGGAGGTCCTCCGGGGAGATCAGCGGGACGACGCGGTCGCGGAACTCCTCCTCGCGGATCCGTTCGATCATCTCGTCATCCATGTAGATATCGCCGGTGGAGCGGAAGATGACGTCGACCAGGACGCCGTCCTTGGTGGCCTTGAAGATCCACTGGGGGTTGTGCTCCTCGGTCTCGAAGCCCGCCGTTGACAGGACCTCCAGGGCGACCTCGGCGTCCTCGTGCCGCACGAAGAAGTCGATGTCCTCATGGCTCCGGGTCCACCGCGCGCGCCCGAGGACGACCGATGCGATGCCACCGATGAGCCCGTGCGGGACGCCCGAGCGCCGCATGGCATCCAGCGACTGGTCCAGCACCGTCAACAGCGTCCGATCGCCCATCCCGGATCTCCGGCTTGCTGTATCCGGGCCGTGAGCGGCCCAAACGCCGGTTCGTGAATGGATCCACCGACCCGTGGGTAGGTAGACGGAAGTCCCGTAGCGAGTGCTACGGATGCAGCCTGTCCCGTTGGAGCACGAGGAGGGATACGAACATGGCCACATCCGGTACGACGTTCAAGAAGATCGGCTCGGCGGCGCTGGAGCTCGGCGTATATCTGCCCGTCGGCGCCGCGCTGAAGGCGCGCGACACGCTCATGAGTCGCCACCAGCTGTCGCAGACCTACCGCTCGCTCGTCGGCCGCGGCCGGGACGGCCTCGGGGCGGCGATGGACCGCACGCAGACGAACGTCAAGCGCGCCAAGGAAGGGGCAGAGCAGGCTCGCGAGGAGGCCCGGGACCGCACGATGACCGCCGTGCGGGTGACCGGCGCCCGCGCCGGCGTCCCGCCGGCGGAGGACGAGCTCCGATCAAGGGCTACCCGCAGCTGACAGCGCAGAAGGTGATCGCCCAGCTGCCGAAGCTGACGCAGGACGAGCTCCGCCTGGTCCAGGCCTACGAGCGGGCGAACCAGGACCGAGCCTCGGTCCGCCAGGCCATCGAGTCCAGGCTCGTCGACCTGCCCATCGACGGCTACGACCGCATGACGGCGGAGGAGATCGCCGACCAGCTCCCCTCGCTGACCGAGAAGGAGCTCCGGACCGTTCGCGACTACGAGAGCCGCGGGCAGGCGCGGAAGACGATCCTCGAGCGGGTCGAGTCGCTGCTGGCGGCCTAGCCCCGGCCGCCAAAAAGAGTGACAAGAACGGCTCCTGCGGGTTGCGCGGACGCCCGCGGTGAGCGACCATGCGCACGGAACCGCTGGAGCCTTCGGGCTCTGGCGGTTCCGCTTTTTCCCGGCGCGTTGGTGGTCCGCCTCCGCGGCGGGTACGGTTCGCCCGTGGGACAGGAGCCGGCCGAGCGCGGGAGTGCCGGAGCGGTCAGCGCGTCGCGCCGCGTGGCGACGGTGCCGAACCTGCTCTCGGCGATCCGCATCCTGCTGATCCCTGTCTTCGTCGCGCTGCTCATCGGCGAGGGCACCCGCCTGGCGGGGTTCCTGCTCATGGCCGCCGTCGTCGCGACCGACTGGGTCGACGGCATCATCGCCCGGCGGACCGGGCAGGTGACCGAGCTGGGGAAGCTGCTGGATCCGGTCGCCGACCGGCTGGCCCTGGGCGCCGCGCTCGTCACGCTCGCGGCGCTGGACCTGTTCCCGTGGTGGGCGGCGGGCGTCGTCCTCGGCCGCGATGCGGCGATCCTCGTGGCCGGGGCTTACTTCCTGTTCCGGCACGGCATCCGCATCGACGTCCGGACGATCGGCAAGTACGCGACGTTCACGCTGATGTGGGGCATCCCGATGATCGCCTGGGGCAACGCCGGGCTCCCGCTGGACGACCTCCTGGTCGTCCTGGGATGGGTCTGGTTCCCGGTGGGGACGATCGAGTACTACGCGGCGGGCGCCGCCTACGCCCGCGACCTCCGCGAGGCGCTCCGCGCTCGCCGCTCCGAGTCGGGAGCGACCGCATCGCCCGAGCGGTAGGCGCGTCGATCGCGAAGGGCCTTCGAGCGCCGGAACGTATGATGGCCGCGTGAAGGCCGTCGTCATGGCGGGAGGACAGGGCACGCGCCTGCGTCCCCTGACGAGCAACCAGCCCAAGCCCATGCTGCCCATCGTCGGGCGACCGATGATGGAGCACATCCTGCGGCTGGTGCGCGACCAGGGCTTCACGGAGGTCGTGGCCACCGTGCAGTTCCTGGCCAGCGTCATCCGGAACTACTTCGGCGACGGCTCGGACCTCGGGGTCTCCCTCACCTATGCCACCGAGAACGAGCCGCTCGGCACGGCCGGCAGCGTGAAGAACGCCGAGCCGCTGCTCGACGACACGTTCCTGGTGATCTCGGGCGACGCGGTGACCGACATCGACCTCGCCGCCGCGGTGGAGTTCCACCGCCAGCGGGGATCGACGGCCACCGTGGTGCTGAAGCGGGAGGAGAACCCGCTGGAGTTCGGCATCGTGATCACCGACGACGACGGCCGGGTCGAGCGGTTCCTCGAGAAGCCCGGCTGGGGAGAGGTGTTCAGCGACACCGTCAACACCGGGATCTACATCCTGGAGCCCGAGGTCCTCGGCCACATCCCGGCCGCCGAGGAGTTCGACTTCGCCAAGGACGTGTTCCCCCGCCTGCTGGACAAGGGGCTGCCGCTCTACGGCTTCATCGCCGAGGGCTACTGGGAGGACGTCGGGAACCTCGACGCGTACCTGGCGGTCCACCGCGACATCCTGGACCGCAAGGTGAAGCTCGAGCCCGCCGGGTTCCAGGTCAGGGACGGCGTGTGGCTCGGCGAGGGCGCCGAGGTTGACCCTGAGGCGAAGGTCGAGGGTCCTGCCTACGTCGGGGATAACTCGAGGGTCGAGGCCGGGGTGGTCATCCGGGACCACACCGTGCTGGGGCGGGGGGTCGTCGTGAAGTCCGGGGCGTTCCTGCACCGGGCTATCGTCCACGACAACGCCTACGTCGGCCCGTCGGCCGCGCTGCGCGGCTGCGTGGTCGGCAAGAACACCGACATCAAGCACGGGGCCCGCCTGGAGGAGGGCGTCGTGGTCTCCGACGAGTGCTACGTCGGCGAGGGAGCCGTCCTCAGCCCCGGCGTCAAGGTCTATCCGTTCAAGACGGTCGAACACGGGGCCCTCGTCCGCCAGAGCATCGTGTGGGAGACGCGCGGTGCGCGCGGCCTGTTCGGGGACCGGGGGGTCGCTGGCCTGGTCAACATCGACGTGACCCCGGAGATGGGGCTGCGGCTGGCCCTGGCCTTCGGCGGCACGCTGGCCAAGAAGTCGGTCGTCACCGCCAGCCGCGATCCGACCAGGACCGCCCGCATCATCAAGCGCGCGATGGTGGCGGGGTTCAACGCCGGGGGCGTCGACTGCCACGACCTCGAGCTGGTGCCCGCGCCCGTCACCCGGTTCTACGCCCGCTCGACGCGCGCGCAGGGCGGGATCGTGGTCCGGACGGCGCCCTTCGACCCGCAATCGGTGGAGATCGCGTTCTTCGATCACCGGGGGATCGACATCGACTCGGCCGACCAGCGGAAGATCGAGCGGGCGTTCTACCGGGACGACCTCCGCCGCGCGTTCCACCACGAGATCGGGGAGCTGACGTTCCCGCCCCGGGGCCGCGAGTACTATCTCCGCGGCCTCCTCGACGCCACGTCCGAGGACGCGATCCGGGGGGCTCATCCCAAGCTCGTCGTCGACTACTCCTACGGCGCCGCCACGCTGACGGCTCCCGTGGTGCTCGGGCGGCTCGGCGTCGAGACGTTCGCGGCCAGGGGGGTCCTCGACGAGGACCGGGCCGTCAGCACGCCGGAGGAGGCCGAGCGGCACCTCGAGGAGGTCGCGTCGCTGGTCAGGAGCAGCGGCGCCGACCTCGGTGCGGTCATCGACTCGACCGGGGAGCGGATCCGCCTGCTCGACGGACGCGGCCGGATCCTCGGCCTCGACCAGGCGCTGCTGGCCTACGTCGACCTCGTCACGGCCGTGACCACGACGCCGACCGTCGCGGTGCCCGTGCCGACGTCGCGGGTGGTGCAAGACATCGTCGAGGCCAGAGGCGGCCGGGTGGTCTGGACGCCGATCTCCGCGGCGGCGCTGTGCGCGGTCGCCGAGGAGGAGGGCGCGGTCCTCGCCGGGGCCGAGGGCGGTGGATACGCGTACGTCCCGTTCCTGCCCGCGTACGACGCCGTGATGACGCTGGTCAAGATCCTGGAGCTCCTGGCCGTCACCGACACGACACTGGAGGAGGTCGTGGACCGACTCCCCCAGAGCCACGTGTCGCGGATCGACGTGGCCACGCCCTGGGAGGCGAAGGGGACCGTGATGCGCCGGCTCGTGGAGCGGGTGAACGGCGAGCGGACCATCACCATCGACGGTGTGAAGACCTTCCGCGGGCGGGACTGGGCGCTGGTGGTCCCGCATCCGCAGGAGCCCGTGGTTCGGGTGTGGGCGGAGGGGGACGGACCGGAGGAGGCCCAGGCGCTGGCAGCGGAGTTCGCCGATCTCGTCGAGGACCTGCGGGAGTGAGGGGATTGTCAGCGCCGTGGCGTTTTCAGTACGCTCGCGCGACCTCGTGACGGCGAGCCCCGGGGCGGTGCGATGCGCCGGCCAGGTCCCGCCGCCCGAGAGGCCAACCTGAACCGCCGGGACGCGAAGGAGCCGGCCATCGCTCGACCGTTCCACGCCTCCACGCCGGAGGAGATCCTTCACGGGCGGGTCGCGGACGCCGACGTCCTGCGCACGCTGGAGGTCCTCGAGGCGCGCGGCGCGAACCCCGACGTGGGGGCCGAGGTCCGGGCGCCGCGGTTCCCGCCGGGTCGCCCCTGGTCCGTCCTCGGTGGCGTCGAGGAGGCCCTGGCCCTCCTGGAGGAGTGCGACGTCGAGGTCCTGGCGCTGCCCGAGGGAAGCGTGTTCTACCCCGAGGAGCCGATCCTCCAGGTCGCCGGCCCGTACCGCGCGTTCGCCCGCCTCCAGACCGCGGTCCTGGGCGTGCTGGCCACGGCGACCGCCGTG
>DASZZY010000158.1:0-2283 GCA_036260395.1 Actinomycetota bacterium | reverse complement strand
GAGGCCACCGGCTGAGGCCGCTGACGGACGAGGTGGCCAAGCCCGCGCTGCCGCTGCTCGACGTGCCCCTGGCCGCCTTCGGCTTACGGCGCCTGTTCGAAGCTGCCCCTTCCGTCGTGCTCAACGTACGCCACCTGCCCGACTCGGTAACGGGTGCCTTGGCCCCATACGTACCCGCCGGACGGCGCCTGAATACGCTGTTCGAAACCCCCGAAGCGTACGGGACGGCGGGCACTCTAGTCGCCTTGCGCGACCGCCTGGGACCGAGCGTCCTCACGTGGAACTCGGACCTGCTGACGGACCTGTCGGCCGAGGACCTGGTGGCGTCGCATAGGGGGCTCGGGGCGCCCGCCACGATCGCCGTCGTGCCGGTCCGGTCGGGGGCGGACTTCGTCTTGGCGGGCGACCGGGCGGTGGCGTTCGTGGACCGGCGGAGGGGATTGCACGCCGCCGGCGCGCTGTTCGCGGGGGCCGCGGTCTACGAGCGGGAGGCGCTGGAGCAGTTGCCGCAGACGCGCCCGCTGGGGCTGGGCGAGACGTTGCTTGCGTCGCTGGCGAGTCGCGGGGAGCTCGCTGTCCACAGGCACGGCGGGTACTGGCGGGACGTCGGGACCGCGTCGTCCTACCTCGCCGCCTCCTTGGATCTGCTCGCGGGCCGGGGGCCGGAGCCGCCGGACGGAAGGTGGCCGGGCGAGATCGCGGACGGGGCGTACGCCGGCCCGGGGGCGGAGGTGGCCGGCGGCGTGCTGGGGGCCGGGGCCGTGGTCCTGGCCGGTGCCCGGGTCGAAGCGGGGGCGCGGGTGGAGCGGGCGATCGTGTGGCCGGGCGAGGTGGTGCCGAAGGGGACGGTGGTGCACGATGGGATCTGGTTCGGGGGCCGGCTGCTGCCGGCGTAGGGCCTACGGGCGGGAGGGGCGATGGGACGCGGGAAGGCCGTCGGCGAAGCTCTGCTGCGATTGCTGCTCTTCTGTGGATCGATGGCCCTTGTGAGGGCGGCGACGCAGACCTTCGTGGACTGGGAAGCCGAGGTCGCGTCGGCGTTCCGCCTCACGTGGGGCGGGTGGGTGCAGTGGATCGCGCTGATGGTCGCCGCCGGGTTCGTCGCGGGTCTGGCGTGTCTGCCGGGGCGACCGGCTCGGTATCGCGTCCTGGTGCCGCTGGTCGTCGCCTTGCCGGCGCTGCTGATGCTGGCGCACTACCTCGTGGTGGCAGAGGCGGCCATGTCCGAGACGGACATCTGGATCCTCGACGACCACTCGTTCTTCTACATGCAGACGACCGTGCAGGTCCCGCTCGCGGCGATCGCCGGGTTCGGAATCGCGCTGGGACTCCAGCCGCGCCGGGGCAGCGGTCGTGACGACGAGTCACCTGCCGCAGCCGAACCACCGGCAGAAGACGGTTCCGGTACGCCGACCGCGCCGTAGCGGCGCTAGCCGCTACGGCATTGCGCTACGCCGTGGCTCCCGGCCTCCGCCTCGACCGCGGCGCGCCACCGGCTTCGTCTCCACGAAAGTCCTGTCGCCCTGCAGCCACATGTTCCAGGAGCCCGGACGGATCGTCGACGTCGAAGGTCATGGTTCGCCTGATCCGGTCTTCGTCCTCGGGCGTCATCCAGCCGGGAGGGCTCTGGACGACTTCGAGCTCCGGGAAGCGCCGACGGATGTCGTCGCTCGATCGGGCCCGGACGAACGCCCATACGCCGCCTTGCCCGTAGTCGTAGACCACCAGGAACGTCCTCTTGATCATGGCTCCACCGTGGTCCATCTCAGCTCGGATGCATCGATTGCGTGCGCGACGTATATCTCCGTTCCGCCTCCCGGCAGGCCCTCGTGCGGTAACACAAGCCGGCGTTCGCTCGGACCGGCGAGTCGCTCCTCGGGAACCTCGAAGTAACCCGTAGGAGTCCTTCGTAACGCGAGTCGCTCTCGCGCAACTCTGCCGGAGTGGTAGTCGTCCGGGGTCAAGTAAACGCGTCCATCCCGGCCCGGCGTGATCATGCCCAACCTCTCGATACCTTGGCGGCCGATGTCGTCAGTGTAGTGCCGCAGTGACATGGCGGAACGGTAGCCACGCCATGTGACGGAAACCGCGGCTCCGCGGGTCGGCTAGCCGGCCCCCAGGAACACCGAGTCTTCCGCCAGACTGGCTATCGGCTCGGCCAGGACGAAACCGACGATCAGCAGCAGCGCCGCCACGCCCATGGCCGCCTTCAGCAGGTACGGGACCTCCACCGCCCGCGGCTCCTCGGGCGTCTCGAAGAACATCGCCTTCACCACCGCGAGG
>DASZZY010000157.1:0-5010 GCA_036260395.1 Actinomycetota bacterium | reverse complement strand
CCAGCTCGGTGGTGGGCTCCACCCCGAGGTAGATCCGGGCGAACTCCGTGACGTCGGGCAGCTTCCGCTCGATGACGTCCGGGTCGAGGTGGCGGACGTCGAGGTGGACGTAGTCCTTCCCGTCGACGCACCGGCCCTCCTTGATCTACTGGTAGATGGCCCGGGAGATCATGTCCCGCGGTGCGAGGTCCTTGATCGTCGGAGCGTAGCGCTCCATGAACCGCTCGCCCTCGCCGTTGAGCAGCACGCCGCCCTCGCCCCGGACCGCCTCGGAGATCAGGATGCCCATCTTGTAGATGCCGGTGGGGTGGAACTGGAAGAACTCCATGTCCTCCAGGGGGATCCCGCGGCGGTAGCACACCGACATCCCGTCGCCGGTGAGCGTGTGGGCGTTGGAGGTGACCTTGAAGATCTTCCCGTAGCCGCCGGTGGCGAACAGCACCGCCTTGGCGTGGAAGACGTGGAGCTCCCCGGTGGCCAGCTCGTAGGCGACCACCCCGGCGGTCCGCCCGTCCACCAGCAAGAGGTCGATCACGTAGAACTCGTTGAAGAACCGGACGTCGTTCTTGATGCACTGCTGGTAGAGGGTCTGGAGGATCATGTGCCCGGTCCGGTCGGCGGCGTAGCAGGCCCTCCGCACGGGGGCCTCCCCGTGGTTGCGGGTGTGGCCGCCGAACCGCCGCTGGTCGAGCTTCCCGTCGGGCGTCCGGTTGAACGGGAAGCCCCAGTGCTCGAGCTCGATGACCCGGTCGACCGCCTCCTCGGCCATGACGATCGCCGCCGGCTGGTCCACCAGGTAGTCGCCGCCCTTGACGGTGTCGAACGCGTGCCACTCGGGGGAGTCCTCCTCGACGTTGCCGAGCGCCGCGCACATCCCGCCCTGAGCCGTGCCGGTGTGCGACCGCGTCGGGTACAGCTTGGAGATCACCGCGGTGCGGACCTCGCGGGAGGCCTCCAGCGCGGCCCGGAGCCCCGCCCCGCCGGCCCCCACGATGACGGCGTCGTAGACGTGGGTCTGCGTCATCCGCCGGCGAACCGGGAGGGGTCGAACGTGAAGACCACGAAGCTGCCGAGCACGAACAGGGCGAACCCCACCGTGCCGAAGGCCCAGTTCCACGCCAGCCGGGCGCCCGGCCGCTTCACGTAGTCGAGGATGATGACCCGGAGCCCGGCCAGGCCGTGGAGGAGCGCCAGCGACAGCAGCATCCAGTCCCACGTCCGCCACAGCGGGGTGGCCCATCGCTCGGCCACGAAGTCGAAGTTGACCCGTTCCACGCCGGTCTCGAACACGTGCATGATCAGCACGTGGCCCACGGCCAGGAACAGCAGGAGGATCCCGGACAGCCGCATGAACAGCCACACCCACAGCTCGAAGCCGGCGCGGCGGGTGGCCCCCGGTGTGGCGGCCGGCGTCGTGGGGCGGGTCGTGACGGCCATCAGCGGCTGGGGGGGCGCTTCATCTAGAAGAGGTCCTGGAGGATCCGCTTTCCCATCAAGTACGTGATCGGGATCATCGAGCCGACGAAGACCGCCATCGTGGCCCACAGCAGCCGCGCCTGGTAGAGGGTGGCCTTCGGCCAGAAGTCGACGATCATGACCCGGACGCCGTTCAGGGCGTGGTAGATCACCGCGCCCACAAGGCCGAGCTCCATGATCTGCACGATCGGGTGGTGGTACACCTCGACGACGCGGTTGTAGGCGTCCGGCCCCCAGGCCACCAGCGCCGTGTCGACGATGTGGGCGAACAGGAACATGAGGATGCCGACACCCGTGACCCGGTGGGCCATCCACGACCACTGCCCCGTGGGGCTTCCCTTGTAGAGGGTCCCGAGCTCCGACGTCCGCTTCGCCACGCGCACCCCCGGTCGAGTCAGCGCCCGAAGTCTACACAAGGCCAAGCGCTCGGGAAGGACCCTATTGACCGATTTTGGCCCCGCCCCGTAGGCTGGCGTCCCTTGTCGCGACTGGCCCGCCTCGTCGGTATCGCGGCCATCACGGTGGCCTCGCTTCCGATGGGCCCCCAGCCGGCGCCGGCGGCCAGCGGGCGGCCGAACGTCCTCATCATCCTCACCGACGACCAGCGTCCCGACACCCTCGAGGTCATGCCGGAGACCCGGAGGTGGTTCGAGGCCGGGGGAACCTCCTTCCGGAACGCGTTCGCCACCACGCCCCTGTGCTGTCCATCCCGGGCCAGCATCTACACGGGCCGGTACGCGCACAACCACGGGGTGCGCACCAACAAGCACGCCCACCGGCTGGACGAGCGGAAGGCCATCCAGCGGTACCTCGGCCAGAACGGCTACCTCACGGCGATCACCGGCAAGTACCTCAATAGCTGGGAGATCCGGAGGGACCCCCGTGGGTTCGACCGGTGGGCGCTGTCGCGCGGTGGGTACCGGGGATTCCGGACGAACGTCGACGGTGTCCTCGGCCGGTCCAGGGCCTACCAGACCAAGTGGGTCCAGCGGACGGCGGTCCGGTTCCTGCGGTGGTTCGAGCGACGGGACGCTCGCCCGTGGATGCTGTTCGTCAACACGCTGGCTCCGCACGGGTCCTTCGATCCCGCGAAGCAGTACGCGAACGCGGCGGTCCCACCTCGGGTTGCCGGTCCGGCGGCGTTCGAGGTCGATCGGAGCGACAAGCCTCCCTGGGTGCAGAGAAACACCGGGCCCATGAGACCCGTCTCGGAGGTCCGGACGAAGCAGCTGCGGACCCTCATGTCCGTGGACGACCTGGTCGACCGGCTGATGATCGAACTCGGCGAGCTGAATGAGCGCCGGCGGACCCTGGCCGTGTTCCTCTCCGACAACGGCTACTTCTGGGGCGAGCACATGCTCAACGACAAGCGCCTGCCGTACACCGAGGCCGTCGCCATCCCGTTCCTGCTCCGCTGGCCGGGCCACGTGGCTCCCGGCCGGGTGGACACCAGGCTCGTGGCGAACGTGGATCTGGCCCCCACGGTCCTGCAGGCCGCCGGGATCCCTCGCTCGAAGCTCCGGGAACGGCTGGATGGACGCTCGGTCCTGGGGACGCATGTCCGGGACCGGATGCTCCTCGAGTACTGGACCGATCGAACCGGGGCCCGCTACCCGGACTGGGCGTCGATCCGGACCCGCCGCTTCCAGTACGCCGAGTACTATGCGAAGGACGGGACTCGGATCTTCCGCGAGTACTACGACCTCCTCACCGACCCCTGGCAGCTCGAGAACCTGCTCGGAGACGCGAGCGCGGTGAACGATCCGCCCCGCGGGGAGCTGGCCGAGCTCTCCTCCGACCTCGCCTCGCTCCGTGCCTGTCGGGGGACGGGCGGCCGAGCGGCGTGCCCCTGACCGGCGGCGGGCTCGCGCGGCTCCGGAGCGGGCATCCCTCGTCCGTCGATGCGTCGGGTTGACCGCAGCGAGGTGACCCCGTAGCGTCAGCAGAGATGCGACGTACGGCCCGCTCGTCCGCTCTAGCCGTTCTGACCGCCGTGTTGACCGGCGTGCCCTCCCCGAGCGCTCCTCCGGCCAGGGCGCAGGTGATCGGACTCCCGAACGTGCTGATCATCGTCACCGACGACCAGCGGGGCGGTTTGGGGGTCATGCCGCAGACCCGGCGCTGGTTCGCCAAGGACGGCACGCGGTTCGCCAGGGCGTTCGCCACCACCCCCGTGTGCTGTCCGTCCAGGGCTTCCATCTTCACCGGCCGCTACGCGCACAACCACGGGGTGAAGCGGAACCCGCAGGCCGAGGAGCTCGATCAGTTCACGACGATCCAGTCCTACCTGAAGGAGGCGGGATACCGGACGGCGATCTCCGGCAAGTACCTGAACAAGTGGGACCTGTCCTCGCCGCCGCCCTTCTTCGACCGGTGGGCCATCACCGCTTCGGGCGGCTACTACAACGCCGAGTTCAACGTGGATGGCGTCCGCCAGACGGTGCCCGAGTACTCCACGACGTTCATCCGCGACTACGCCGTCGACCGCATCGAGGAGTTCGAGCTGCTCGATCCCCAGCCGTGGTTCCTGTACGTGGCCACGTGGGCCCCGCACGGCCCCAACCACCTCGCCGAGCCGCGCTACGAGGACGCGCCCGTCTCGCTGTGGAAGGGGAACCCCGCGGTCCGCGAGCGCGACCTGAGCGACAAGCCGCCGTACGTCCGCAGCGGCACGACCACGCTGGCCGAGGGGCGGAAGGTCCGGAGGGGCCAGTTCCGGACGCTCATGTCCGTCGACGACCTCGTCGACGAGCTGTTCGAGACGCTGAGCGACGCCGGCGAGCTGGACGACACGCTCGCCTTCTTCGTCTCCGACAACGGATTCATGTGGGGCGAGCACGGCCTCCGGGGGAAGGTCGTGCCGTACCGGCAGTCGGTCTCGATCCCCATGCTGATGCGGTGGCCCGGCGAGGTGCCGGCCGGCGTCGTGGACCGCCGGCTGGTCGGGAACATCGACATCGCGCCGACGATCGTGGACGCCGTGGACCTCGTCCTCGATCCGGAGCCGATGGACGGGCGCTCGCTCCTCGGGACGCACGCGCGGAAGCGCATCCTCCTGGAGGCGTGGGGAGGTCCGGCGATCAAGCGCTGGCGCTCCCTGCGCACCGACAACTACGCCTATACCGAGTACTACCCGCTCAAGGGGCAGGGGGTGGTCTTCCGCGAGTACTACCGGAACGAGGACCGCTGGGAGCTGACGAACCTGTTCGGGGACGGAAAGCCCGCGAACGACCCAGGCCGGAAGCTCCTGCACCGCCGCCTGAAGGACGCCCGGAGCTGCGCGGGGACCGAAGGCCCGAACGCCTGCCCGTGACACCGACGGGATAGAACCCTGACCCGTCGGGCCGCGTCACAGGAGCGGGTGGGACGAGTGGCTGGCGCCTCCGGGGTCGCGGCGTTCCTGGTGCTGGCCGCTGCCTGTGGACCGGTGGCGCTCGAGGGCGACGACGTCCCGGTCGCCGAGCCCGTCCCCGCGGTGGAGCCCCCGGTCGAGCGAACCCCCACGCCGTCCCCCGGGCCCCCGGGAGGGCCGCC
>DASZZY010000156.1:0-1588 GCA_036260395.1 Actinomycetota bacterium | reverse complement strand
GCCGGCGACCGGCCGCTCGACGTTGCCTTACTCGGGTGGCTCTTCGCCGCCACCGCCGCCGAGCTCGGTGTTCACCGTCTCGAACGCGGCGTTGACCGCCAGGCCGATGGCGAAGACCACGGCCACGATGACCGCGGCGATCGCCGCCACGAGGATGCCGTACTCGACCCCGGCCGCTCCCCGCTCGCTCTTGATGCGGCTGAGTAGCACGGGCCGTGCCTGCCATACCGCCTTGATCAGACCGAACATTCCCGTCACCCCCTTTCGGATCTCGATCCGAACGTCGGGCTGACGCTAGAAGAGGGACGGGGTGCCGGGAATTCGGCGTTCTGCCGAGTGCGCTACGTAGTCCTACCGACCGGCAGTGGCCGGTCAGGCGGTGGCCGACTGGTACAGGCCGAGCCGGGCGCCCTCGGTCACGGCCGCCACGCGGCTGTTCACGCCGAGCTTGCGGTAGACGTGCTCGAGGTGCGTGGTGATGGTCCGCTCGGCGAGCCCCAGCCGCGACGCGATCTGCCGCGAGGTGAGGGCCTCGGCGGCGAGGCCGAGGATCTCGGCCTCGCGCGGGGTGAGCTTGTGGTTCCCGGTCGGCATGCCGTTGGCGGCGCGGCTGTCGCCGGGGAGCCAGTCCTGGGACACGCCCTCGAGGACGACCTGCCCCTCGGCGGCCCGTCGCAGCCCGGCCAGGAAGGCGTCAGGCGGGGTGGCCTTGTCCACGTAGCCGTCGGCTCCCGCGAAGAGCGCCTGGGACACCGATGCCCATCGGGAGCTGGCCCCGCACGCCACGATGTGAACCGCCGGGTACCGGTCCCGGATGTCCCGGATGAGCGAAAGCGCCTCCGCCTCCCCGAACGGACCGAGCGCCACGAGCACCACGACCCCGCGCCGGTGGGACGCCGCGTGGAGGGCACCCAGCGTCTCCTCGGGGGTGGCCGCCTGGCCCATCACCGCCATGTCGGCCTGCGATCCGACCAGCAGCGCCATCCCCGAGCCGACCACGCGCAGCGGCTCGAAGATCACGACGCCGATCGTCGCTGCGATCGAGGGGCTGTCCGGGACGTAGATGATCCGCTTCGTAGGTCGCTCCGTTCGGGCCACCGGAACTCTCCTCTCTCAGTGGGGTCCTGAGGTCGGCCGAATATCCCTCATGCTCGGTCCGCTGGTCATCGGCAAAGTTCGGGCTCTTTCCCTAGCCCCGAAGGACTATGCCCGCGTACTCACAATTGAGTACGGCGGCCCTCCCTTACGTAGAAGCCCGTACCGGCTCCGTAGGAACTGCCGATTCCGCCGGTCCGCCGGCACCCCTAGCCTCGGATCGACCGTACGAGGGACGGCCCGTGCGGGCGAATGCCCGCCAGGGCCACGACCACGGAGAGAACGAATGAGAGCACCGATCCGCATCCCGAGCTGGGGGCTCAGCGTGGCCGTCGGCGTCCTGCTGGCGATGGTGGTCTTCGCGCTGGCCGCTCCCGCCGTTGCCGGCCTGGGCGGCGGGCCGCGGCGGGAGGCCGAGGAGGAGGCGTCGACGCCGCCCACCGAAGAGCCGACGGAGGAACCCACGGAGGAGCCCACGGAGGAACCCACGGAG
>DASZZY010000155.1:0-17621 GCA_036260395.1 Actinomycetota bacterium | reverse complement strand
CGACCCCTCGGACAACCTCCAGGCGGCGAACTTCAACCTCACCGACGACGCCACCCCGGGCCTGCCCCAGCAGGTGTTCGGGAACTTGCTGCCGGGCACCTACACCGTAGAGGAGGTCAACCTCCCGGCCGGGTGGCAGCTCACGGACCTGGACTGCACCGGCGCGTCCCAGAGCACGGTGAGGATCGTGGGTGCAGAAATCTCGATCGACCTCGCCGCTGGCGAGCAGGTGACCTGCTCGTTCGAAGACACGCAGCAAGGGTCGCTCACGATCCAGAAGGACTCCATCCCCGATTCGAACCAGCCGTTCGAGTTCGACCCCTCGGCCAACCTGCAAGCGGCGAACTTTACGCTGACCGATGACGCGGCTCCGGGGCTCCCGTCCCAGGACTTCATCGGCCTGCCTCCGGGGACCTACACCGTCGAGGAAGTCAACCTCCCGGCCGGGTGGGAGCTGACGGATGTGGCGTGCTCTGGTGCGAACTCGAGCGTCGTGACAATCACGGGGGCGCAGATCTCCGTCGATCTGGCGGCCGGCGAGGCGATCGTCTGCAAGTTCGAGAACACCCAGGAAGGCTCCATCACCATCGAGAAGGACGCGGTTCCGGATTCGAGCCAGCCGTTCGAGTTCGATCCGAGCGCCAACCTCCAGCCCAACAACTTCTTCCTGACCGACGACGCCACCCCGGGGCTTGCCCAGGAGACCTTCACCGGCCTCCTGTCCGGGACCTACACCGTGGAGGAGGTCAACCTCCCGGCCGGGTGGCAGCTCACCGACCTGGCCTGCGCCGGCGGGGGCGCCGACACCACCACCGCGGGGGCCCTGGCCACCATCGGCCTGGACCCAGGCGAGGCCGTGGTGTGCACGTTCACCGACACCCAGCAGGCGTCCCTCACGATCGTCAAGGACGCGCTGCCGGACTCCGAGCAGGACTTCGAGTTCCTGCCCAGCGACAACCTGGGCGCGGCTTTCCTCCTCGACGACGATGGCGACCCGACGCTCTCCAGCTCCCGGGCTTTCAGGGGCCTGACGCCCGGAACGTACCGGGTGAGCGAGCAGCCACCGCCGGACGGATGGAACCTCGACACCGTCACGTGCGCCGGGGGTGCCGAGATCACGATCGACGGCGCCACGGTGACCGTCCGGCTGGCAGCCGGGGAGGACGTCACGTGCACCTTCCTCAACGTCCAGACGCTCGGCGAGGAGCGCGGCTCGATCACCATCGTCAAGGACGCGCTGCCCGACTCCGAGCAGGACTTCGAGTTCCTGCCCAGCGACAACCTGGGCGCGGCCTTCCTCCTCGACGACGACGGCGACGAGACGCTCTCTGACACTCAGTCGTTCATCAACCTCGTGGCGGGCGCCTACACCGTGACGGAGCAGCTGCCGCCGGATGGCTGGAGCCTCGACAGCATCACGTGCGAGGGCGACGCGGCGACGAGCGTCGAGGGCGCGACCGTTGCGATCGAGCTGGGCGCGGGCGAGACGACGACCTGCACGTTCCTCAACACCCAGGTCCAGCCCGGAGACCAGGGCGTGATCACGATCATCAAGGACGCGGTGCCGGACACAGAGCAGGAGTTCAGCTACGAGGGCGATCTAGGGACGTTCGCGCTGACCGACGATGGCAGCGGCCGGGACAACGAGGCCTCGTTCGGCGGGCTGGCCGCGGGAGCCTACCGGGTCTCGGAGATCGTCCCCGACGGGTGGACCGTCGACTCGATCTCCTGTGACGACCCGAGCGGCGGGACGGCCGCCGACGTCGCCACCGGTGCGGTGACCGTCGACCTCGCTCCGGAGGAGCGCGTCGTCTGCACGTTCACGAACGTCGGTGCGGCGGCCATCCCACGGGGCAAGCAGCCGCCCACGAGCCTGCCGGTCACCGGTGCGGGGATCTTCGGGTTGCTGGCGGTGGCCCTGGCGCTCCTAGCGGGCAGCGGGGCGCTGCACCTCGCGGGGACGAGGCGCCGGCGGGACGACGGCCTGGCCCTGACCACGGACGCCGACCGGCAGGCGCTCGACGAGCGGCTGGCCGAGGCAGCGGTGGATCCCACGCCTCCGGCGCCCTCGGCCGGAACTGGCCGGTGGACTCCCGGGCGGCGAACGGCCCTGGCGATCGGGGCGGGGGCGGCCGCCGCGGCGCTCGTCTGGTACGTCGCCCGGAAACGCTCCCGCTAGCCGCGGGCTAGTTCCGGTAGAAGACGATCGTCCCCCACCGCATCCCGTTGGCGTCGGTCGCGAGTCCGATCGACACCTTGGTCCAGGACTTCCCGAGGAGGTTCGAGCGATGGGCGGAGCTGTTCATGAAGGCCTCGTGGAGCTTCCACACCGTGGATGCCACGCCGACGTTCTCGGCGGCCGAGGACCACGAGACGTTCTTCAGCGTGACGGCCAGGTTCGAATGCCAGAGCTGCTGCTCCGCCTTCATGCTCCTCGAGTGCTTCCGCGCGGGCTTGATTGGCTTGACGCTGAGCTTGACGGGGCCCAGACCGGCGTCGGCCCTGGCGGCGTTGATGAGGCGCTTCATCGTCTTCTCGACTGGCTTAGGGGTGGCCGCACTGGCCGGCGGAGCGACGATTGGGGCGGCGGCGAGCGCACCTGAAACGACCATCGCGAGAACCGCCGTGCGGCGAGCGCGCGTCGGACGCATGAGGTCCCTCCCGACTCGGGGTCCCGATCCAGAGCCCTAGTCGGGAGCTCTGGTCCTTCGGCAGCTCGGCCACCTTCGCTGTGAGCGGTGAGGCCCGGAGCTTTGCGTGCCGCCGTTTCCGACGGGTTGCCGTTTCGGGACCGATCTCTGTCTTCGAAGGTGGTATCGGCTCCCGCATCGCGAGCCTTGAGCCCGCGGCGGGGGCTCTACCGGCCGCGGAACTGAGGCTGGCGCTTCTCGGCGAACGCCGTGACGCCTTCGAGGTGGTCGTCGGTCTCGGCCATCGAGGCCTGGGCGTCGGCTTCTCGGGCCAGAGCCTCGTCGAGGTCGGCCGTCAGCGCGCCTCGTATCAGGTCCCGCGTGGCGACCAGCGCCTGGGTGGGAAGGCCGGCGAGCGTGCCGGCCAACCCAGACACGTCCGGCTCGAACGATGCCGACGGGAACACCCGGCTGACGAGCCCGAGTTCCCGGGCCGTCTCGGCGTCGATCATCTCGCCGGTCATCGAGAGCTCCACGGCCTTCGCGTAGCCCACCACGCGGGGGAGGAAGAACGTCCCGCCGGAATCGGGGACCAGGCCGATCTTCACGAACGCCTGCGTGAACCGGGCCTCCTCGCTCGCCACGCGGATGTCACAGGCCAGCGCCAGGGAGAGTCCCGCCCCGGCCGCCACGCCGTTCACCGCCGCCAGCACGGGCTTCCGGGTCTCCGCGATGGTGGGGATCAGGCGGTGGTATGTCTTGGCCAGGTGGGCCTTGATGTCGGGCCGCTGCCCCGACCGGTAGGCGTCGGCGAACTCGGTCAGGTCCTGGCCGGCGCAGAAGCCCCGGCCCTCGCCGGTCAGCACGACGCACCGGACGTCGTCGGCCGCCGCGGCCTTCTCGAAGGCGTCGACGAGCTCGTCGCTCATCGTGGCGGTGAGCGCGTTCAGCTTCTCCGGTCGGTTCATGACGATCCGAGCCACCCCGTCTTCCGTGGCCAGCGCGATCTGCTCGTACGTCATCCGGTCCTCCCCTCGGATAGCCGTCCCCGCTCGATGTACCGCTGGATCACGCTCCCGGCCCCCACTCGGCCGTTCGACCCCTGGACCTCGACCACAGCTTCGCACTCCCGGTCGTCCACCCGGGTCGCCCGGGCCACGACCCGGAGCTGCTCGCCGGTCCGGGCCGGCCGCTCGTGCACCACGGAGACCGCATAGCCGGTGGCGTCCTCGCCGGGCCGGAGGTGCGGCTCGATGAGCGCCCGAGCGGCCTCCTCGGCGTGGCGCACCATCCAGGCCGTCGCGTAGACGGGATGGATCCGGCGCCCGCCGAGGTCGACGAGCATCTCATCGGTCACGGTGACCTCGACCGTCGCCTCCTCGCCGATCGCCGGCCGCTCCCGGGCCACGGCGCGGATTGTAGCCAGGCTCGCCGCGCCCGCCGGTTGCCACCTTCCCGCGGGCGGCCCTACAGTGGGCGAGGCGGGGGAGCCCGTGATGCGGGCTGAGAGGCCGGCCGAAGCCGGCGACCCCTGGAACCTGATCCGGATCATGCCGGCGAAGGGAGCGAAGCGGCGCCGCCGGTGTTCCCGGGCGGCGCCGTCGTCGTTCCTGGAGGTGCACGTGGCCACGGTCACCGAGCGGCTCGAGCGAGTCATCGAGCGCGAGGCCCCCGCCTGGGGGGTTCGGCCGACATCCCCGGAGGTCCGCAGGCTGTCCGGGTTCGACTTCGCGGTCCTCTGGGGCGACCTGGGGATCGGGCTTCTGGTCCTGGTCACCGGTTCGCTCCTGGTTCCGGCCCTGGGCCTCCCCCAAGCCCTGCTGGCCATCGCGGTGGGCTCGGCCATCGGCTGCCTGCCCCTGGCCCTCGTGGGGAGGGCCGGAGCTCGAGAGGGATTGCCGGGGATGGTCTTGCTCCGACCGGCGCTGGGGACCCGGGGCTCGTACGCCCCCACCGTGCTGAACATCGCCCAGCTGGTGGGGTGGACGTCGTTCGAGCTGTGGGCCATGGCGCTGGTGGCGAGCCGGATCACCGGCCCGCTCTTCGGCGTCGACTCGTTCTACCCATGGCTGGGGATCGCCGCCACGGTGTGTCTGGCGCTGTCGCTGGGGGGACCCGTCCTCGTCGTCCGGCGGTGGATGGCCCGGTTCGGCGCATGGATCCTCGTGGCGGGAGCGGGATGGATCACGATCCGCTTGCTCTCTACCGTGGACCTGGGGGCGCTCTGGTCCCGGACTCCCGTGGGCGGCTTCCCCTCGTTCGGTGCCGCGATCGACCTCGTGGTGGCCATGCCCATCTCCTGGATCCCGCTGGCGGCCGATTACAACCGGTTCGCCCGCAGCGGGACCTCCTCGGCGGCCGGGACCTACTCCGGGTATCTCCTGGCCAACGTGTGGTTCTACAGCCTCGGTGTGTTGCTGATCCTGGGCGGCGGGGCGGCGGCCCCGTCCGTGACAGGGATCGCGGACTCGATCGTCACCCTGGCCGGCGGAGTGCTTGTGCTGATCGTGCTCCTCGTCGGCGAGACGGATGAGGCGTTCGCCGACATCTACTCGGCGGCGGTATCCATGCAGAACCTGGCCCCGCGGGTGAACCAGCGGGTCATGGTGGTGGCCGTCTCGGCCGTCGGGGTGGCGGTCGCCGCGTGGCTCTTCCGGCAGCCGGGGGAAGGCATCCTCACCTACGAGTTCTTCCTCTTGCTGATCGGCTCGGTGTTCGTCCCGCTGTTCGGCGTGTTCCTGGCCGACTACGAGGTGCTCCGTCGCGGGCGGGGATACGACCCACGTGCGGTGTTCGACGTGCGCGGGCCGTATCGCTACCTCGGGGGGTTCAACGTGCGTGCGCTGGCGGCATGGGCGCTGGGCTTCGCCGTGTACCACTGGATCTCGCCCACGTCCCTGGCGGCCTGGTCCGGGGCGGTGGAGACCTTCTTCGCTGATTGGCTGCACCTGCCGTTCCCGCTGTTCGGCGGCGTCGTCCCGGCCAGCGTGGTCTCCTTCGGGGCCGCGTTCGTCTCGTACCTGGCCATCTCGGGCGCCGCGAGGGTCCTCCGCGCCCGGCCAGTCACCCGCTGAGGGGCCGGGGGACCGGCGGCGGCGCGGCGACGAGCAGGACGACCAGAGGATCCGACGAGGCGTTCGAGATCACGAGCTGCGCTCCGGCGGGAACGAGCGCGCTGCCCCACTGCTTGAGGCGCTTACGCCCCTTGTCGACCTGGAGGGCGGCCTCGCCGGCGACCACGGTCAGAACGGCGTCCGATTCGGGGTCGCTGACCGGCCCGTACCGGGCGTTGACGTCGAGCGACAACACCTGCGTCCACAGGCGCTCCGACTCGAAAACCGTCCGCCGCACGACGGCGCGTTCCTCGAACTCGATGAACTCGCGCAGGTCCGCGGCCTCCACGAGGCGAGCGTAGGGGAGGCCGTGCGCACCGGCAAACGGTCCGGGATCCGCCGAGCGGCTACACTGCGGGCTTCGGCGAGGAGGACGAGCGTGGCCCGGTTCGAGTTCCGCTCCGCCTCGGCGGCCTCGGTGGCCGCCGATCTCTTGGTGCTTCCGGTCTTCGAGGGCCCCGAGCCCGGGCCCGGTGTGGCCGAGGTCGACGAGGTGCTCGGCACCGAGCTGGTGTCGCTGCTGCGATCCGAAGGGCTCAGGGGGCGCGCCCGGGACTCGCTGCTCGTTCCCACGCTCGGACGGGCGCCGGCCGGCGCGGTGCTCCTGACGGGCCTCGGACCCAGGGACCGAGTCTCGCCGGACACCGTTCGCCGGGCCACCGGCCGGATCGCCGCTCGAGCGGCGCGATACCGCCGGGTCGCCACGACCGTTCCCCAGGCGGTCGAGGGCGGCCTCCCCGAGGCGATCCAGGCGTTCGTCGAGGGACTCTTGCTCGGCGCCTACCGCTTCGACCGGTACAAGGGCAGCAACGACGAGGAGCCCCACCGCCTGGAGCGCGTCGCGATTCTCGGGGCCCGGGCCGACGCGGCGGCGGCGCGCCGGGGGATCCGCCGGGGAGAGATCTACGCCGAGGCGACCTCGTTCGCCCGCGACCTCGTCAACACCCCGGCCATCGACGCCACGCCGGAGTTCCTGGCGCGGACGGCGCGGGCCATGGCTCGCGAGGTGCGGCTGGAGTGCAAGGTCTGGGGAAAGGCGGAGCTCGAGCGGGGCGGGTTCGGCGGCATCCTCGGGGTCGGGCGGGGAAGCGGCAACCCGCCGAGGCTCATCGAGCTGCGCTACCGGGGCGGCTCCGGCGCGCCGGTGGCCCTGTCGGGCAAGGGCATCACGTTCGACTCGGGCGGCCTCTCGATCAAGGACGCCAAGGGGATGGAGTGGATGAAGGCCGACATGGCCGGTGCGGCCAGCGTCCTGGGGGCCATGCGCGCCATCGCCCGACTGGAGCCGAGGGTCAACGTGATCGCCGCCATCCCCAGCTCGGAGAACATGCCGGGGGGGACGGCGATCCGGCCCGGCGACGTCCTCCGGCACCGCGGCGGGAAGACCTCGGAGGTCCTCAACACCGATGCTGAGGGCCGGCTCATCCTGGCCGACGCGCTCGCGCTCCTCGCCGAGCGCAAGCCGCGCGCGGTGATCGACGTGGCGACGCTCACCGGGGCCTGCATGATCGCGCTGGGGGAAGACCTGTGGGGCGTGATGGGCACCGACGACCGGGTCGTCGACGATCTCCTGGCCGCGGGTGAGTCCGCCGGCGAGCCCGGATGGCGGCTCCCGCTCTGGGCACCGTACCGCCATCAGATCGAGTCGTCGGTGGCCGACGTGAAGAACGTCGGGAACCGGTGGGGCGGGGCCATCACCGCGGCGCTGTTCCTCAAGGAGTTCGTCGGCGACCTGCCGTGGGCGCACATCGACATCGCGGGCACCGCGTTCTCGGAGCGAGCCGGCGACTACTGGCCCAAGGGGGCGACCGGGAACCCGGTCCGGACCCTGATCGGCTTCGTCGAGCGGCAGGCGGAGCGAGGGCGCGCGCGGCGGTAGCCGCGCGATTGACCCCCGCCGGAGCGCTCCCTAGATTGGCTGCCAGCGCCGAAAGGAGGCACCATGGCCCACCCGAACGAGGAGCGGGCGAGGACGGGGTTCGAGGCGTTCAGCTCCGGCGACATGGACACCGTCCGCGACACCTTCACCGACGACGTCGTCTGGCACGTGCCCGGGCGGAGTCAGCTGGGCGGCGACTACCGCGGCAAGGACGAAGTGTTCTCGTTCTTCGCCAAGCTCATGGACCTGAGCGGCGGCACGTTCCGCATCGAGGTTCACGACATCCTCGCGAACGACGAGCACGTCGTCGCCCTCACCCGCAGCACGGCGGAGCGCGAGGGCCGGCGGCACGAGACCAAGGGCGCGCAGGTCCTCCACGTCAACGCCGAGGGGAAGGTCACGGAGTCCTGGTTCCACCCGGACGACATGTACGCGGACGACGAGTTCTGGGGCTGAGCCCCGGACGCGGCCTCAGCCCTTCGTCCCGACCCCCATCAGGACGTCCGACGTGTCCCCGAGCGGGTCCGGGAACCGGCGGCGGAACTCCTCGCGGGTGCGCTCGCGGAAGCGGTTCCACAGCGACTCCCCGAGCGTGCTGCGCAGGTAGCGCCCGATCGCGCTCGTCTCGCGGCCCTGGAGGTAGTCCTCGACGGCCACCGTGTGCCGGTACTGGCGGCGCTCGACGTCGACGGGCCGGAGCCCCGCGTCGCGTAGCGCCTGCTCGAGCGCGTCGGGGCGCGAGAACCGCTCCTCCCACGGCGCCGCGCGGGCCCGGGCGTCGCGGAGCAGCTGCGGCCCGGTGAACGACTCCGCGGTCTCCCGCCAGACCGTCGCGAACTCGTCCGTGCGGTCGCCCCACGTCGTGACGCCCAGCCGCCCGCCGGGACGGAGCACGCGGACCATGTCGAACAGCCCCGTCTCGTACCGCTTGAACAGGAAGATCACGAAGCTCGCGCACACCGCATCGAAGGTGTCGTCCGCGAAGGGAAGGTCGATGGCCTCCCCGGCCACCGCCGTCACGCCCCGGCGACGGGCGCGGCGAAGCATCTCCACCGAGGGGTCGATCCCGACGACCAACCCATCCGGGCCGACGGCCACCGTGGCCGCCTCGCCCGCCACCCCCGTCCCGGTGCCGACATCCAGGAACCGCCCCCCGGTCGGCGGGCCGATCCTGGCGACGAGGTCGCGCGCCGGCGCCTCGTGGATCGGCGCCCTGGTCCGCTCGTACAGGTCGGCCACGGCGTCGTACGACCGCCAGTCGTCCTGGCGGCGGGCCGCGGTGGGCGCCGGCGGGGCCGGCGGGCGCCTTCGACGGAACATCACCGGAATGCTATCGGGTGGCGGGATTCACGTCGGGGTGAGGTGGGTAGGGAACGAGGCAACGAGCCGGAAGGAGAGGAACGTGGCGACTCCCGCGACTCACCTCGACGAAGATTACGGGCTCGTGCTGGCGAGGTACCTGCGGGGCCTGGCCCGGAACGGCGGTCACCGGACGGCGCGGCGCTCCCCCGGCCACGACGTCCGGACGTGCCCGAACTGCGGGGCCCGGTCCGACTTCGCCCTCGACCCCGAGGGCACCTGGTACCGCTGCGCCTCCTGCGGCCACTACGCGTAGCGCTCGCTCCGGCGCAGATCCCCACGCCCGCCTTGCGGCCGCTGGGGTGAGCCGCCACCATCGTGGCGACCCCGAGCGGAGGACAGGGCTGTGGACAAGCCGCGCCACGGAGGACACCTCCTCGCCCGAGCGCTGAGGGGCGAGGGCGTCGAGCACCTCTTCACGCTGTCGGGCGGCCACATCGCGCCCATCTACGACGGATGCGTGGACGAGGGGATCCGCATCGTGGACTTCCGCCACGAGCAGGCCGCCGCGCACGCCGCCGACGGCTGGGCCCGGGTGACGGGCCGGCCCGGCGTGGCGGCGGTCACCGCGGGCCCCGGCGTGACGGACGCGGTCACCGGCATCGCCAACGGCTTCTATGCGGACTCCCCGTTCCTGGTCATCGGGGGGAAGAGCCCGCTAGCGGAGCTCGAGATGGGCTCGCTCCAGGAGATGGACCACGTGGCGCTGGTGCGGTCGATCACCAAGTGGGCCAAGACCTGCTGGGAAACCCGGCGGATCGCCGACTACGTCACCGAGGCGTTCCGCCACGCTACCTCGGGGCGCCAGGGGCCCGCGTTCCTCGACATCCCCCTCGAGATCCAGTTCGACGCCTGGCCGCCGGGGCTCGAGGTCCCGGAGCGCTACCGGACCGAGGCCAAGGCGCTGGGGGATCCGGAGTTCGTCAAGCGCGCCGCGGGGCTGCTGCGGGACGCCGAGCACCCCGTGATCTTCGCGGGCTCCGGGGTCCGGTGGTCCGGCGCGCACGAGGCGCTGGCCGCGCTGGCCGACGCCCTGAAGGTCCCGGTGTTCCTGAACTCCCTGGGCAGGGGCTGCCTGTCTCCCGAGCACCCGATGTTCTTCTCCGCCTCGCGCAAGTACGCGCTCGGGAAGGCCGACCTGCTCCTGGCCCTCGGCGTCGACTGGGACTTCCGGCTGGGGTTCGGCCGGCGCAACCTGAACGAGGGCGTCCGCGTGATCCAGGTCGACGTCGACGGGCGCCACATCGGCCGGAACCGGCCCGTGGACGTCGGGATCGTGGGGGATC
Source organism: Actinomycetota bacterium (assembly GCA_036260395.1). Classification (GTDB taxonomy): domain Bacteria; phylum Actinomycetota; class UBA4738; order UBA4738; family CALAEC01; genus DASZZY01. The sequence goes on along the minus strand of DASZZY010000155.1, from coordinate 7,354 downwards.
CGGGGAAGGTCATCGAGCAGCTGCTGGCCGAGGGCGTCGGCTCCGCCCACGAGCCGGCCTGGACGGCCGAGGTCCGGGACGAGGAGCGCCGCCTCCGGGAGGAGGCCCGGCCCGGGATGGAGTCGGACGCCGTCCCCATCCACCCGCAGCGGTTCGCCCGGGAGATCCGGGACTTCCTCGACCCCGACGCCGTCGTCGTCGGCGACGGGGGCGACATCGTGGGGATCGCCGCGTCGATCGTGAACGCCCGGGCCCCGGGCCACTGGCTGGACCCCGGGCCGTTCGGGTGCCTGGGGGTGGGGCCCTCGTTCGCCACGGCCGCGAAGCTCGCCAAGCCCGACAAGCAGGTGCTGATCGTCTACGGCGACGGGTCGTTCGGACTGAACGCCATGGAGTACGACAGCGCCATCCGCCAGGGCATCCCGTTCGTGGGGATCATCGGCAACGACGGGGCCTGGGGGCAGATCAAGGTGGCGCAGGAGGCCCTGTACGGCGAGGGCAACGCGCCGGCCGCGTTCCTGTCGCAGGACACCGGCTACGAGAAGATGGTCGAGGGCCTGGGCGGCTACGGCGAGCGGGTGAGCGACCCCCGGGAGATCGGTCCCGCGCTCCACCGGGCGTTCGACGCCGGCGTCCCGGCCTGCATCAACGTGATGGTGGACGCCTCGCTGATGAAGCGGGCGTCGTACCTCGGGTAGCTGCCTCCCCCGCCGGCAGCGCATGGGCCGCCTGCGCCAGCCCGAACAGCGGCCAGAGGTGACGGAACTCCTCCGCCGAGGCGAACAGCCCGTGGAACAGCAGCGCGCCGACGATCCCGGCGGCGGCGGCCGGCGGCAGTCCGGCCAAGCGGCCCAGCGACGGGGCGGGCCGGAACGAGATCCTCCGCCACAGGACGACGAGGAGGACGACGAACGCCGCCAGGCCCAGGAGCCCGCCCTGCGCGGCCACGCTCAACCAGGTGTTGTGGGCGTCGGCCACGCGCTGTCCCGGCTCGCGGAACGGGGCCAGCAGGTCCATGGCGAACCACCGCGACAGGTCGCGCCCCGGGGTCCTGGCGACCAGCGTTCCGTACCCCGTCCCGAGCACCGGATGCTCGCGCACCGTGGCCGCCGCGGTGAGCCACGTGTGGACCCGGGGGCCGCGGAGGAAGTGGAACTCGGCCTCGCCGAGGGGCACGTGGCCCCGCCCGGCGGGCACCACCCGTCCGACGGTCGCCGCGGCGAACCCCACCGCTGCAACGATCCCCATCGCGACGAGGACGGCGCGGACAGCGTCGCGGCGGGGATCCGTCCCGCGCGTCCGCGCGGAGGTCAGCGACATCGCGAGCCCGAACCCGCCGATCCCGGTGGAGAGGGTCGACACCGCCGCCAGGACGGTCCCCGACACCGCCGCCCGCCGGGCCCAGCGCCGGTGGAGGAGAAACCCGCCGCACGCGAGGAGTAGCGGCCCGCTGGCGGTCAGGTAGTTGGCGAACAGGTTGGGGTTGCGGAACGGGATGCACACCCTCGGGTACGGCCCTGCGGGGAGGCGGCCGTATACGCACCCCAGCGACGTCAGCGCGTCGGGGTCGATCGCGAAGGACAGGATGCCTCCCAGCGCTATCCCCACCGCCACCAGGGTGCCGATGAGCCACGCCCCCACCGCCCAGGCCAGCCGTTCGGGGTCGTTCAAGAGCTGAACCATCAGCCACGGCAGCAAGACGTACCCGCCGTACGCCGTCAGTTTCGCCACGGAGCCCGCGGTGCCCGTGGGTGAGGCCAGCACCGAGCCCGCCAGCACCAGTACGAACACCGTCCCGGCGACGAGGATCAGATCTGGGCGGGCTGGCGCCCGGCCGCGCGCCGCCCGTATCGCCCAGGCCACCCAGGCCGATCCCAGCAGCACGTCGGTGACCTGGAGCGAGGAGGCCCCGAGACTCAGCAGCGAGGGGCGAGCAAGGGGCAGCGTGGCGACCATCCCGAGGAGCGCCAGGAGCGCCGGATCCCGCAGAGGAGCCAGCGACGACCGGGCCTCCACGGCAGGCGCGATCGCCCCTCCGCTCACCCCGGTGGGTTCGTTCTCGCGGCGGCCCCCTGGAGGAACTCCTCGCGCACGACGATCACGCGAACGTGCCGGCCGCGAGCCATCACGCCGGCGGCGTCGGAGACCTCGAACGAGAACGTCAGGGCCCGCCCACGGCTGGCTTCCAGCCGGGCGCTGGCCGAGACCAGCGAGCCCGGCGGCGTGGCCGCCAGGTGGTCGAGCTCGACTCGGACGCCCACGGTCGTGGTCCCCGGCTGGAGGGCGGGGGCCACCGCCGCCACGGCCACGCGCTCGACCAGCGCGAGCACCGCGGGAGTGCCGAGCACCGGCACGTCTCCCGAGCCGATCTCCGCGGCGGTCATGTCCTCGGTGACGGTCTGCTGTGCCGTCTCCTCCAGTCCGGGGGCGATCATCGTCCTCCTTCCGCCTGCGCCACGACCGGTAGGCTATCCCTCACCGCCCCATGGAAGGACCGTCGGGCGTCGTCGCCCTCGTGCTGCTCGAGACCGCTGCCGGAGCCACCGCGTTCCTGTGGCTGACCGGCCTGTGGGGGAACGTGAAGCGGGGGTACTTCGTGCTGACGTCCTCCGTGGCGCTGGCGTGCGCGCTCCTGGCGACGCTCGCCGCATCGGGCGCTGTGCCGGCCGCGGGAGGGACGCCGTCCGCGGCCCCCGGCGCCGCCGGGCTGCGGCTGGCCGTCGTGGCCACGTCCGCCACGTCGGTGCTGCTCGGTCTCTCGCTCTCGGCCCTCATCCTCCGGCTCGACGCCGCGGGACGGGCCCTCGGCCTGGGGGCCACCGTGGCGGCGGGCGCCGCCCTCGTGGCGTCGGCCCGGGCCGTCGACCCCTCGTTCGGCTCGGCGCTGCTCCAGCTGGCGGCGGGAGCGGCGTTCATGGGGGCGGTCGCCGGGGGCCTCCTGCTCGGCCACTGGTACCTCGTGGACCGGCGACTGCGGCGCGACCACATCCGCCGGTACGCTGTGCTGCTGCTGGCCGCCGTGGTCCTGGAGGCCGCCGTGATCGCCGCGCTTGGGTTCGGCCGACCGGCGGGCGAAGGCTTCAGCCCCATCCTCCAGATCGCCGGGCTGTCCACCTGGCTGGCGCTCGGGATGGTGGCCTGCACGGCGTTGATCGCGGTGCTCATCCGGGCCACGCTCAAGGGCGCCGGGGCCCGGGCCGTCCAGGCGGCCACGGGATTCTTCTACCTGGCGGTCATCACGGCGTTCACCGCGGAGATGGCCGCCAAGGCCGGGTTCGTCGGATAGATGGCGGCCGATCCGGTCGGGGCGCCGGTCCCCGCTGTCGCCGTGGCCGTCGGGGGCGGGGCCGCCGTGGTGGCGGCCTGGGCCGTGGTCCGGCGCGGGCGGGCCTCCATCTGGACGGCCATGGCGGTGGCGACCGGGCTGGCCGGCGTCCTGGCCCTGGCCACGGGCCGCCTCCGGCTGGCCACCGGCGTCCGGCCGCTCCCGGCCGCGGTGGCCGGCGTGGTCTCGGGGGTGGTCCTGTACGGCGCCACGGCGGCCTTCATGGCGGTGGCCGGCCGGTGGCCTTCCCTGGCCAGGCACGCCCAGGCCCTGTACGACCAGCGGCGCGGCCTGTCGGTCCCGGCGGCCGTGGCCCTCGCCGCGCTGGTGGTGGCCCCGGGGGAGGAGGCCCTGTGGCGGGGGCTCGTCCAGCCGCTGCTGGCCGGGCCCCTGGGGCCCGTGGCGGGCGCGGTGGCGGCCTGGGCGGCCTACGTGGCCGCCAACGTCGTGAGCGCCAGCGTGCCGATCGTGCTCGGCGCCGTCGTCGGCGGCGCGGCCTGGACCGCCCTGGCGCTGCTCACCGGCGGCATCCTGGCCAGTGTCCTGTGCCACGCGGTGTGGACGGGCCTCATGATCGTGCTCCCTCCGGTTCGCACCCGGCCGTGACCGTCCCCTCCTCGGCCCTGGAGGTGCTCCGCTCCGCGGCCCTGTGCTACCTGGGCGCCCCCTCGCCGCGGGGCCCGCACGTCACCCCGGTGGTCTACGCGGTCGACCGCCAGCGGCTCTGGGCCACGATCTCGCGGGGAACCGTCAAGGCCGCCGCCTGGCGGCGGACGCCGCAGGCGGCGGGGATGGTCCGCGGGCCCGCAGGCGCGCTGACGTTCCGGGGGAGGGTCACCCTCTACGACGCCCTCGACCCCTTCACGTGGCCCGCCGTGGCCTTCCGCGCCGTCCAGTTGGCGCGGGCCTCCGCCCGGTTCACCCTGCGCAACGCCCGGTTCTTCGCCGGCTACGCGAGGGACGCCCGTCGGGTCCCGCTGGCGTGGACGCCGCCGGGCCGGATCGTGGTGTCGGTTGAGCTCGACGCCGGCGCCGTGCTCGAGGGCACCGAGGTGGCCGAGATGTGGGGGCCGTGGGAGGACGGTATCGCTCCGGCCGAGCGGTTCAGCGCCTCGTCGACCGCGTCGTTCCCCGACGGCCGCCTTCCCGATGGGCTCGACGAGCTGCTCCGCCCGCCCACCGACGCGGCCGTCGGCGTCGACGGCCCGAGCGGTCCGGTGGTCCTTCCAGCGCGGTGGACGAGGCTCGGCGGGACGTACCTGGCGGCGGTCGCCAGGGCCGGCCTCGAGCTGTCGGGGGCGGGTCCCCGCGCGGTGGCGGCGCTGGTCATCGACCGCGCCTCGGCGTGGCGCGCGGCGGAGATGTCCGGGATCCTGCTGCGAGGGCCCGCCGACGTCGTGGTCCCGGGCCGGTTGGGCTCCGGCGAGCGATCGCTGGCCTCGCTCCTCCAGGGCCTCGCCGTTCAACCCGGCGATGCGGCCGTGCTGCGGCTCCGACCCCACAGCGCCGTGTGGTGGAAGGGCTGGTCGAGCGGTACCGTGGACCGTCCATGATGACCGCGCGCCCGGGCGGGCCCCGCCGATGAGCGTCGTCCGGGAGTGGGACCTCGTGGACGCGCCGCCCGAGGAGGTGTGGCGCGTGGTCTCGGACCCCCGCAACCTCCCGCGCTGGAACCGGTACATCCGCGGGGTGCACGGTGTGCCCGACGACGGGCTCCGGGAGGGCACCCGCTACTGGACCGAGATGTCGGTGATGGGCGTGTCGTTCCGGGTGACCGCCGAGGTGGAGGAGATCGACGCGCCGCGGTTCGCGCGTATCCGGCTCTCCGGCCCGATCGACGCGACGGTCCGGACCTGGATCCGCCCCGCCGGCCGGGGACGGTCCCGGCTGGAGCACGAGGTCGAGTACCGGCTGCGTGGCGGGCCCATCGGCAACGTGATCGCCCGGGGCCTGCAGCTCATCGGGGTTCCCACGGTGCTCAAGCGCGGCGTCCGGGCCCAGAAGCGCCAGGTCGAGCGGGGCTAGCGGGCCGGCGGCTTGCCGCCCGGGCGCTGCTTCTCGAGCTGCTCGATGTAGCGGCGCATCTGGCGCCGCCCGGGCCGGCCCACGAGGTAGGCGATGAGCCCGCCGAACACCGCGCATCCGAGGAACACCCACACCAGGGCGATCTCGGCGTCGGTGAAGATGAACGAGACCCGTACCGGCTCGGAGTTCTGGATCACGAAGATCAGGAACAGGACCAGCAGGACGAGGCCCACCACGACCTTGGCGATCGTCGCCCGGCGATGGGCGGCGAGCTCATCGCCGGAGGATGGCCCCGTGCCCCGGCCGCCATCACCTTCGCGCGGGCGCCCGCTTGGTTGGCTCATGTGCTCCTCCGGCTCGGCCGGCCGCATTATTCCCGGGCCGACCGGCTTGACACCTCGCGGGGGTCGTCGCTTCGATGAGGGCCCCGTGCCCGACCGCGCCATCGTCGAGACCGATCCCCGTCGGGTGGGCCGCCGGCGCGTGGCCCTGCTGGTCGGTGGGGCGCTGACGCTAGCCGTGGCCACCACCCGGGGCCGGGGCCGGGCGCTCGACGACCGGCTGTTCCACTGGGCCAACTCCCGCTTCGAGCACCCGAACCTCGACCGCTTCTTCTGGACGATCACCGAGCTCGGCTCCCTGTGGGCCTCGCTGTCGGCGGGGGCGGCCATCGCGCTGGCGGGGCGTCGGCGGGAGGCCGCCGATGCCGCCGGCGCGGCGGTCACGATGTGGATCGTCGGGCAGGGCCTCAAGGAGGTGTTCGCCCGGGTGCGCCCGTACGAGGCGAACCTCCCGAGGCCGATCCGGCTGCTCATCGGGCGCCCGAAGGGCGCCTCCTGGCCGAGCAGCCACCCCGCGGTCCTGCTGGTGTTCGTCACGGTCGCGTCCCGGGACCTCGAGCTCCGGCGGCCGGTCCGGCGGGGGCTGGCCGGGCTGGCGGGCCTGGTGGGCGCGTCGCGCGTGTACCTGGGCGTCCACTACCCGGCCGACGTGGCCGGCGGGCTGCTCCTGGCACGGGGGCTCGCCGACACGTGGAGCCGGGCGGTCTCGCCGTCGGTCACCGGCCGGCAGCCCGGCCCGGAGGGCAGCCGGTAGACTCCGACCGATGAACGTCGCGGTCATCGGGTGGCCGGTCCTCGATCGCATCCCCCTCGGCCCCCTCTCGATCTCCCCGCACGGCCTCGGCATCGCCGCGGGTTACCTGGCGGGATCGTGGTTCATGCTGCGGGAGGGGCGGAAGCGGGGGCTGTCCGAGGACCACATGGGGACGATCCTGCTGTGGGCCCTGGTAGGGGCCATCTTCGGCGCGCGGTTCTTCTACGTCGTGGCGCACTTCAGCGAGTTCGAAAGCTTCACCGACATGCTGGCCATCTGGCGCGGCGGGATCAGCCTGCTCGGCGGCATCGCCGGCGCCATCGCCTTCGCCTATCCGCTGATGCGGCGGTTCGGGTACCGGTTCCTGCAGGTGATGGACTCCGCGGCCATCGGGCTGGCATTCGGCATCATCATCGGGCGGATCGGCGACCTGGTCATCGGCGACCACCTCGGGAAGCCGACCGACTTCGTGCTCGGCTGGGCCTATCGCGGCGGCGAGCTGCCGGGCCCGTGGCAGTACGTGCCGATCCTCGACCAGTGGCAGGCGCCGCTCTCCGGCGGCCTGGTGCAGACGATCTCGCGGGAAGGCGCGCAGCTCATCGACGGGACGCGGGTCATCGCCGAGGGACCCGGGGTCCACCAGACCGCGCTCTACGACTTCTTCATCGCGCTCGGGCTGTTCCTGTTCCTGCTGTGGCTCAACCGGCGGCCGCGGCCGGAGGGAGCCCTGATCATGACGTTCGCGCTCTGGTATGGGGCCGGGCGGGTGCTCACCGACTTCCTCCGCGTCGACAAGGAGTTCTTCGGCCTGACCGGGAGCCAGTGGGGCGCCATCCTCGCCATGGTCCTGGCGGCGGTGGGGCTCCTGCGGCTCGGCGGGGGCGCGCGCGGGGCGCGCGCCGCGGGGGC
>DASZZY010000154.1:0-2168 GCA_036260395.1 Actinomycetota bacterium | reverse complement strand
GCGGGGCCCCCCCCCCGCGCTTGGTGGCTATCATGGGCCACCATGGATCACGCGGCCAGACGCGCACGCCTGCGGGACCGGCTCCCCGAGGTGGGGATCGATGCCCTGCTCCTCACCCGAGGGGTCAACGTCCGGTACCTGACCGGGTTCACCGGCTCCAACGGCCAGCTGGTCCTGACCGAGGACGGAGCGGTCTTCTTCACGGACTCCCGGTACGAGGAGCAGTCGGCCCGGGAGATTCCGGACCTTCCCCGGGAGATCTACCTGGGGTCGTTCGCCGCGGCCTTCGGGGGGACGTGCCGGGACGCGAAGCTGCGGCGGGTGGGGTTCGAGGCCGCCGGCGTGACGTACAAGACCTACGGGGAGCTGTCCGAGGCGCTCGAGGGCGAGTTGACCCCCGTGGAGGACGAGGTCGAGCGCCTCCGGTGGGCCAAGGACGGCGAGGAGATCCGGCTCCTCGAACGGGCCCAGGAGCTGACCGACGAGGGGTTCGACCGGCTGACCGGCAAGCTCTCGGAGGGGATCACCGAGCGCGCCGCGGCCTTCGAGCTCGAGCTGGCCATGCGCGAGGCGGGGGCCGAGCGGGTGGCCTTCGAGACCATCGTGGCGTTCGGCGAGAACGCCGCCGAGCCGCACCACCGCCCCACGGACCGGGAGCTTCGCCGGGGCGACCTCGTGAAGCTGGACTTCGGCTGCGTCGTGGACGGCTACCACTCCGACATGACGCGCACGGTGGCGTTCGGCGACCCGGGGCCGGAGCTCCGCGACGTCCACGCGCTGGTGCTGCGGGCGCAGGCGACCGGCGTGGAGGCGGTGCGGGCCGGGGTCTCCGGGGGCCAGGCCGACGAGGCGGCTCGGGCGGTCATCCGTGAGGCGGGCTTCGGGGAGCGGTTCGGGCACTCGCTCGGGCACGGGGTGGGGCTCGAGATCCACGAGGGCCCCACACTGCGATCGGAGTCTTCGGACGTGCTTCCGCCGGGGGCCGTGGTGACCGTAGAGCCCGGCGTGTACCTCCCGGGGAGGGGAGGGGTCCGGATCGAAGACATGGTGGTGGTGCAGGATGACGGCGCCCGGCCGCTGCCCCGGACCACCCACGAGCTGGTCGTCCTGTGAGCCGGCGATGAGCGTCTCGACGAACGATCTGAAGAACGGCATGACGCTGAACCTGGGCGGTCAGCTCTGGACCGTCCTGGGGTTCCAGCACCACAAGCCCGGGAAGGGGCAGGCGGTCGTGCGCACCAAGCTCCGCAACGTCAAGACGGGATCGGTGCAGGACCGGACGTTCAAGGCCGACGAGAAGGTCGGGCTGGCGATCCTCGAGCGCCGCGAGATGCAGTACCTCTACCGGGAGGGCGACCACCTGGTCCTCATGGACAACGAGACGTACGAGCAGCTCCACGTCCCAGTGGAGGTGGTCGGCGAGGCGATGAGCTACCTGGTGGAGGGCTCCACCGCCGTCGTCCCGATGCACGAGGGCCTGGCCATCGGCGTCGAGGTGCCCACCGCGGTGGCCCTGGCGGTGACCGCCACCGAGCCCGGCGTGAAGGGCGACCGCGTATCGGGGGCGATGAAGCCGGCCACGCTCGAGACCGGGATCACCGTCCAGGTCCCGCTGTTCGTCGAGGAGGGCGACCGGGTGCGGGTCGACACCCGGACCGGCGAGTACCTGACCCGGGAGCGGTAGTGGCCCGCCGCCGCGCGGCGCGCCGCCTGGCGGTCGACATCCTGTACCAGGCGGACCTCCTCGAGCGCGACCCCGTCGATGTGCTGGACGAGCGCCGGGCGCTGGGGGAGCGCATCCCGGGGTTCACGGAGGCCCTGGTCCGCGGGGTGGCCGAGCACCGAGCCGAGCTGGACGCCCTGATCGGCGACCACGCCGAGGAGTGGACCGTCGAGCGGATGGCACCGGTGGATCGGACGCTCCTTCGGGTGGCCTGCGAGGAGATGCTGAACCGCGACGACGTCTCTCCGGCCGTGGCCATCTCCGAGGCGGTCGCCGCGGCGAACGCGCTCTCGACCGAGGACTCCGGGCGGTTCGTCAACGGGATCCTCGGCCGGATCGCCCGCGAACGCGCCGGCGCCGGATAGCGAAAGGGGAGCCCGAAGGCTCCCCTTCCTCTCCCTCCCCCCGGGCCCGTGGGCCGATGGGCGGTCTCTACGGCTTGACC
>DASZZY010000153.1:0-8789 GCA_036260395.1 Actinomycetota bacterium | reverse complement strand
GGTTCCCCGAGTCCCAGACGGCCCAGCGGTTCGCCTCGGACGAGTACCGGATCCTGGTGGTGGCGGAGAAGTTCCAGACCGGCTTCGACCAGCCCCTCCTCCACACGATGTTCGTGGACAAGCGGCTCGACGGGGTGAACGCCGTCCAGACGCTGTCCCGCCTCAACCGCATCCACCCCGACAAGGACGACACGTTCGTCCTCGACTTCGTGAACGAGGTGGAAGGCATCCAGCGGGCCTTCGCCCCGTACTACGACGCCACGGTGGCCGTCCCCACCGACCCGAACGAGCTGTACGACACCTGGCGGGAGCTCGACCGCTTCGGCGTGGTCCGACCCGGCGAGGTGGAGGCCTTCGCCCGGGCGTTTTTCGGAGATGGGGCCCAGGCGAAGCTCTACGCGGCGCTCGACGTGGCCAAGGAGCGGTTCGTGGACCTCGACGAGGGGGAGCAGGAGGAGTTCCGGGCCTGGCTCAAGCGGTTCGTGTCGCGCTACGCGTTCATCTCCCAGGTTCTTCCGATGGCCGACATCGACATGGAGAAGCGGTACGCGTACTGCCGTCACCTCCAGGCGGTGCTGCCGTCGAAGCCGGCCGGCTCCGTGGACGTGGAGGTCCGCATGACCCACCTCCGGGTGACCAAGACGGGCGAGCACGACGTCAGCCTGGACCGCGGCCGCGGCGTGGTTCGGTCCTTCGGCGAGGGCGGGCCCGGCGGGTACCAGGACCTCCACGAGCCCCTGTCCGAGCTGGTGAAGCGGCTGAACGAGCGGTTCGGGGCCGATCTCTCGGATGCCGACCTGCTGCACATCGAGGCCGTCGGCGCCGACATGGTGGCCAACCCGGAGGTCCAGCAGGAGGCCGCGGCCAACACCGAGGAGAACTTCGGGATCGAGTTCGACAAGCGGTTCATCAAGGCCATCTCCACCCGGATGCACCTGGCCGAGGAGCTGACAATCCGTCTGCTGAAGGAACCGGACCTGCGGACCGAGGTCATGCGGACGCTCATGCCCCGGGTCTACGAGCGGGCCCGGGTGGCCCACCAGAAGACGGCTCCGATTGGCGAGCTGATCGCCCGCGACGAGGACAAGCACCTGGAGTTCAAGGCCTCCCTGCGCTGGGACCGGGTCCGCGGGCAGAAGAGCAAGCTGGTCGAGGCCGCCACCATCAAGACCGTGGCCGCGTTCCTGAACTCGGAGTATGGCGGGACCCTGATGATCGGGTGCCGACGACGGCAGTGTCGCCGGCCTGGAGCAGGATTACGCCACGCTGAGGAAGCCGGGGAAGGGCGACTCGGACCTGTTCCTGCTCCACCTGAACCAGCTCGTGGAGAACGCCGTGGGCGTCGCCGCCGCGGCGAACGTGACCACCACGATCCACCACCTCGACGGCCAGGACGTGTGCCGGGTCCACGTGGAGCCCTCCGGCCATCCGGTGGTGTCAGAGGTGACCGTGGGCGACTCGAAGGGACAGCATTCGAGGAAGCGGGGGTTCTTCATCCGGCTGAACAACGCCACCCGCGAGATCGGCGACGAGACCGAGCGCCAGCGTTACATCGCCCAGCGCTGGGGCGCATAGTCTCGGGTGTCGTTCACCGGCCGTGCCCCTTCAGGACGTTCTTGAGCTCGGCCCGTGAGCTGACCCCCAGCTTCGCGTACGCCTGGCCCAGGTGCTTCTCGACCGTCTTCACGCTGACGAACAGCGCCTGGGCGATCTCACGGTTGGTCATGCCTCCGGACGCCATGGCGGCGACGCGCCGCTCGCTGGCCGTCAGCGAGTCGACGCCGTGGAGAACCACCCGACGGGGGCGCGCGCCGGTGGCCTTCAGCTCCGCCTGTGCGCGCTCGAACAGCGCCGTCGCCCCGCACCGGAAAGCCATCTCCGCTCCTCGCCGCAACGGCTCCCGCGCCTCGGACCGACGGTTGGCGCGACGGAGGGCGGCGCCGAGGTCGGTCAGCGATCGGGCATGCTCGAGGTCCGCGCCCGACCCCTCGAGGGCGGAGACAGACTCGCGCAACAGGGCCAGCCCTTCCTCGCCGCGCTCGACGAGGCCCTGAGCCCTGAGCGCGATCCCGATCGGTCGCGGTGCCCCGAAGGCACGTGCGAGCGCCAGCTCCTCCGCGACCAGCTGACGAGCCTCCTCCGGTGCCCCCCGGGTGGCGAGGGCTACCGCCGTGAGAGAACGCCACGGCACGACGGCGGGCGTGACGACGTCGAAGCGCTCGCCCAGGCGGGCCGTGCGCGAGAGATCCTCCAACGCCTCGACGGTCCTGCCGACGGCCATGAACCATCGGCCTCGGGCCGCCAGAGCGATGAACGCAGCCGGGTTGTTCTCGAAGTCCGGCGTCGAGGCCGCCTCCCGCAATACCTCCTCCGCGCCTTCAACGTCCCCTCGCTCGACGAGCGCTTCGGCCAGGAAGCCCGCAGCCGGCACGAAGAGGATGCGGGCCCCCGATTGCTCCGCGCTCTGGATCGCCGCTCTGGCGTCAACCTCCGCGTCCGAGATGTGGCCGCGGTGCATGTTGAGGAGGACCCGAGAGAACGCGACCCGCGCGAAGCCCGCGAATGACCCCCGGGAGCGCGCGTCCTCCAGCGCCTCGGCCGACGCCCGATCCGCCCGCTCGTACGCGCCGGTGAGCGTCAGCGCGTCCGTGGCGTAGTGGTAGAGGCGGGAGTCCGAGCCTTCCTCCGCGAGGAGAAGCCCGCCCGCGAGCGCTTTCTCCGCCCACCGGCGGGCCTCCTCGGCGGGCTCGTTCAGCAGAGCCGTCTCCTGCGCGAGGAACCCCAGCAGGCGCCGTTCCGCCGAGGTCTCCCCCCGGCTGGCCTCCGCGGCAACGCGTGGTAGACGTTCCCGGACCAGCGACCGCAGCGTCGGCTCCCATCGCGCCACCGCCAGCAGCTCGGCCTCGAGGCGTAGGCGGACCTCTCGTTCGTCCTCGCCCAGCTCGTCGATCGCCCGCTGGAAGGTCTGGACGGCTTCGGCGTAGCTGGACCCCGCCGAAGCGCGCCCCAGGAGGAGCGCGATCTCGGCGCGCCGCCGGCGATCCTGGCTCGCCTCGAGGCACTCCTGGAGCCGATCCGCGGCGTTGCGGTCGCCGACCATCACCTCGAGGGACCCGAGCTCGAACAGGACGTCCGCGCGAACCTCTGGCGGCGGCTCGGCCAGTGCCCGGCGCAGGTAGGGGATCGCGCCGGCCGGTGCACCGGCGTCGGCCAACCAGCGGGCCGCCGCCCGGAGGGCCTCCACGGCCCACGCGTCGTGCGCCGGCTCCGTCAGCAGGACGTGTCCCGCCACCCGGTCGGGCGGAACCCTGTCCGAGGCCAGGATGCGCGCCGCGCGGGCGTGGGCGGCCGCCCTCGCACCTGGCGGGATGTCGCCGTAGATCGCCGTCCGAACGACGGGGTGGACGAACTCGAGCGGCCGACCCTCGTTGAGGATCCCGGCCGCCACCAGGGCGTCCGCGGCCTCCGCCGCTTGCTCGACGTCCAGATCGGCCAGGGCGGCCGCGTGCCGCACCTCCGCTCGGGCGCCGAAGACGGCGATCGCCCGGGCGACGTCCAGCGCTGGCGGCGGTAGGGCGCCGAGTCGGAGGAGGACCACGTGCGTGATGGTCCCGGGTGCCATCTGCCGCACGCGCTCGCTCTCGGAAGCGGTGGGGGGAACGCCCTCCGCCCGAAGCGCGGCTACGAGCTCCCGGAGGAAGAAGGGATTCCCCGCGGTGACGTGGTGGCAGGCGCGACAGAACTCCTCCGCGGCATCCGGAAAGGTCGCTCGCACCAGCGAGGCGGCCGCGCTTTCGCTCAGCGGCTCCAGGGGGAGCGTTGCGGTGAACGGGTGCGCACGGATGTCACGGAGGACGGAGCTCTCCGCCACCGGATGCGGGCTCCGGAGCGCCAACGCCACGGCGACCGGCTGATCCTCGATCCGGCGAACGAGATACGCGAGCCAGCCGAGCGACGCTTCGTCGGCCCAGTGGACGTCGTCGACCGCGATCAAGACGGGACCCCGCTCGGCGAGGTTGAGGCAGAGCCAGTAAAGGCCGTGCACGAGAGCGAACTGGTCGGGCGGCGATCCGACCGGCTCGCCACGGACGTCGCCGAGCGTGAGCAAGCGGGTTGCCTGCTCGGCGGGGCCGGTCAACACGGATCGGTCGATCGACCGCGCCAGGGGGAGCTCGAACAACTGGCGGACGACGCCGAACGGCAGTCCCTGCTCGAGTTCCCCCGCCCGGGCCCCGAAGACCTGGAAACCGCGGCGGCGCCCCGCGGCAAGGGTTTCCTTCAGCAGCTCCGTCTTGCCGATACCCGCGGGCCCCTCGATGAGCGCCACCTGGCCTGCTTCCTGCTCGGCCGATCCGAGCAGGTCGTCGACACGGTGGAGTTCCGCCTCGCGCTCGAGGAGCGGGCCATCCCGTACCGCGGGCACGTCTCTCCGTCCTCCCGTCTCAACAAGCCTATCCGAGGCGGATGCCGTCCAAAAAGGTAGGGTCCCGCCCCCATGCGAAGCCGGGGCTGCGCCGTTGATAGTCCGATACATGCGAGAGCCCACGGGAGCGGTCCGCCGGATCACCGTGGAGATCGAGTTCGTCGCCGATGGGATCGGGGGGGTTCTCCATGGTCCCGGTGGGGACGGCCGCCCGTTCCGGGGCTGGCTCGACCTCGCCGCAGCGCTCGAAGAGGCCCGCGGGGACCTGGTGCGGGCGGAGGAAAGGGGGACGGTTCGATGAAGCTGTGGAGGATCTCTGCGACGATTGTACTGCTGCTGGGCATGCAGCCAGTCGCCTCGGCGCTGGCGCAGACTCGAACGAGGGTAACCGGCGCGGATGTCGCCGTCGTCAAGACCGACTTCGTGGACCCCGTCGCCAGCGGAGAGAACCTGACGTACTTCATCGCCGTATCGAATGGCGGCCCCTCGGCTGCCAGCAACGTCACGATCACCGACAAGCTCCCGCTGGAGGTTGCCGTCACCGAGGTGACGCCCGTCAACGGCACCGCGGGAACATGCAGCTGGGATCCGGTGTCCCGTACCGCGTCGTGCAATGTCGGGCGGCTTGCCGCCGGCCAAGGCGGACTCGTGGCGATCTACACGACCGCTCTGGTTCCCGGGACGATCGCCAATACGGCGACCGTCAAGGCCACCGAGCGCGATCCGAACGGCGCCAACAACACGTCGACGGAGACGACGCGGATCACCGCCTCCCGGGCGCCGGACATCTACCTGCCGCCCCAGCCGGACGTCAAGAAGTTCATCGAGTGTGTGGTCTGGGCGTTGAACCCCTGGAACGGCGCCCGCAGCTGGATCTTCTCCGTCATCGGCTGCCGTCCGTGATGCGGCCACCGCAGGACCGACGATGAGGAAAACGACCGAGGAGAGGGGGGCAAGCTGATGCGAGCGCTTCGGGTAGCGGTTTCCGTGGTGACGCTCGGTGCTCTGGCGGGCCTGGGGCCCAGTGCCGTCGCAACGCACGAGGGGGATGACATCCACTCGGCGAACATGTCGCTGGTCACGAACGTGGCGACCGGCCGCGGCGGCGAGCTGGCGTTCTGGCGCGACACCGCCGTGCTCGCGCACGGGGCGACCGACGGCGATCCACGGAACGACGGCTTCGTCCTCCTCGATATCTCGACGCCGTCGCATCCCCGGAAGATCGGTGAGTTCACGTGCGTGGGGTCCGCCTACGACGTGGGGATCTGGCGCGATCTCGTGTTCCTGTCCGTCAGCGTGCCGGTCAAGGGCACCGACTGCGACGCGGACAGGACGACGCGCGAGGATCCACAGGCCTTCGCCGGGATCCGCGTCGTGTCCATCGAAGATCCCGCTCGTCCCGTCCAGCTGACCGCTGTCCCCACGAACATGACGGCGGTGGGTTCGGGATCACACACGCACACCCTGCTTCCGGATCTGGATCACCGGGATGCCAGAGACCGCAAGGCGCCTCGGATCCTCGTCTACGTCAGCGGCGTCGCCCCGGAGGAGATCGTCGAGGTGCCGCTCCGGCGACCCGCCGACGCCAAGGTCATCTCATGGATCGATACGGAGCCGTCGCAGGGGTGCCACGACGTCAGCTTCTTCGTGGAGCGTCGCCTCGCGACGTGCAACGGGATCCAGCCCGACACCATGCTGTGGGATGTCTCGAATCCCGAGCGTCCGCGGGTGGTCGGGCGGATCGTGAACCCGCTGGTCGCCCACCATCACTCATCCGCGTTCTCCTCGGACGGCGACACACTGATGATCGTCGACGAGAACGCTGCGAATCTCGTGGGCGAGAAGTGCCAGGGGGGAACGCCGTCCCCGACGGGGGTTATGTGGTTCTACGACATCAGCAACCCTTCCATCCCGGTGCTGCTGAGCTATTACCAGCTGCCGCAACCGGTCCCGGATCGCGGATGCACCGCCCACCAGTTCAACGTGGTGCCCCTGAAGAGCGGCCGGGACGTTCTCGTGGCCGGCTGGTACGGGGGCGGGACGACCGTCGTGGACTTCACGGACGTCGGGCCGGCCAACCCCCCGCGACAGATCGCGTACTACATCGCGGACGTCGACGATCCGGACCAGCACTCGTTCCCCTGGTCGTCGTACTGGTACAACGGTCACATCTACGCGAACCATGTGAAGGCCTTCGAGCACGGGCTGCCGGGTATCGGGAGCGACCGGGGTTTCGACGTCTTCTCGATCCGCCATCCCGCACTGAGAGACGCCATCCCGATGCGGAGCTTCAACTTCGGGCTCCAGGAGGAGATCCGGACAAAGTAGGGCCGGGCAGGCCGTCCGGCATGCTTAGAACCGTTCCGCCTCGGTCGCCGACTCGTCCGGTCGAAGGGCGTAGTCGGCGGCCGAGGCGACGGCCTCGGGCCGGCGCTGCTGGAGGTAGAGCAGCCAGACCAGCGCGAGAACCGCGATGGCGACGGCGATGCCCAGCCCGATCCGCGCCGGCCCTGCAGGGAAGGGCACGAGCGTCCCGTACAGTCCCAATACGGGCACCCCCGCGGCAGCGAGCAGCACGACCGGGCGCCACAAGCTCCTCGGTTCCTCGCGCAGGAAACGGAAGGCGCCCACTGACAGCATCAGGGAGACGGACATCCCCACGAGGGTCACACCGATCGTCAGAAGCTCGAACATCTCGAACTTGTCCGTGAAGAAGGAAGCCGCGAGCAGCCCGATGACCGCGTAGGTCAGGATGGCGGCCAGGGCCCCCACCGGCGTCTCGTACCGCGAGACCCTCGCGAACAACCGAGGCAGCAGCCGATCCCGGGCCAGGGCGAAGTAGCGGCGGGAGAGACCGTTGCCGAACGCCGTCATGACCGCGATGAGGTCGAGGATCACGGCGAGCTCGATCACCGCGCCCATCGGTTTGCCCACGTAGCGGTCGGCGAGGAGCGAGAGCGCCAGGGGATTCTCGCCCCAGCCCACCCGAACGGCCTCCGGGCCAAGGCCGATCGTGGCCGCGTAGACCACCAGCAGGTAGAAGGTACCGACCAGACCGATCGTGAGGAAGATCGCTTTGGGGATCGACCGGTGAGGGAGCCGGGTCTCCTCGCCGAGGGTGGCCGCCGACTCGTACCCCGCGAACATCAGGAGGGCGAAGATCACGCCGCGGAAGAGGCTTCCCCCGTCGGGCGCGTTCCGCGCGTCGAACACCCCGAGCGTGTTTCCGGTCGCTCCACCGGAGGCGATGACGGCCCCGACGAGGACCAGGAGCGGCACCGCTGACAGCGCCGTCAAGAGGAGCTGGGTCCGGACGGCCAGGCGGACGCCCAGATACTGGAGGAAGAAGATGAGCACACCCGACGCGAGGGCGCCCGGCCACCAGCCCGGATCGAGCCCCACGTGCGTCGCGAGGAAGCCCTGCCAGAGCAGCCCAAGGGCGACGTAGCCGGCGGTTGTGGCGAAGGGCGCCTCGAACAAGAGGAGGCTCGATGAGTAGATCCCCAGCCGCTTGCTGACCGCCTTCGAAAGGTATTCGTACGTCGCTCCGGCGCCCGCGTAGCGTCGCGCGTAAAGCGAGATGGCCCACCCGAACGACAAGGTGCCGGCGAATCCCAAGAGCAGGATCAGCGGAGCGATGGCGCCGGCCGCGCCGGCGAGGAGGTACGCGGCCAGCCCTGCGGAGACGATCGGGCCGACGACCATCGCTTGGCCGACGGCGTCCCACGTCCCGAGACGGGGGCGGCCGAGCAGCTGCCGGTCCGCCTTCCGCCGGACCGGCCGGCCTGAAGGCTCGTTCGCCGCGGGCATCCTCGTTGGCGAGATCAGCCTACTAGCTGCTGGACAGCGCGCGCCGCTTCTCCAGAAGGCCGGATACGATCCAGCGATGGCCGATCTCACTGCCCGGATCCGGGACTACTGGGACCGGGACGCGGAGACCTACGACCGGAGTCCCGTCCACGCGCTGACCGACCCGGTCGAGGCGGCCGCCTGGCGCGCCGTGCTGCGGCGGCACCTCCCAGCTCCGCCCGCCCGGGTCCTGGAGGCCGGCGCGGGCACCGGGGCGGTGACCGCCCTCCTCGCCGAGGAGGGCTACCGGGTGACGGCGCTCGACATCTCCGAGGCCATGCTGGGTAGGGCGCGCGCCAAGCTCGCCTCGACGGACGTGGAGTTCGTGGTGGCGCCGGCGGACGCGCCCCCGGACGGGCCGTTCGACGCCGTCGTCGAGCGGAACTCGCTGTGGACCAGCCCGGAGCCGGTGTCGACCCTCGCCGCGTGGCGCGACGCCACCCGGCCCGGGGGGCGGCTGCTCGTGATGGAGGCCCTCCACGCCAGGAGCGGACGCCCGCGCGAGGCGGCCGCGGCC
>DASZZY010000152.1:0-14257 GCA_036260395.1 Actinomycetota bacterium | reverse complement strand
CGGCTGCCGGTCGTCCTCGACCCGTGGGCGGCCGCGGCGTTCCTCGGCGTCCTGGCCCGGGCGCTGTCGGCCGAGGAGGTCCAGAAGGGGCGCTCGCTCCTGGCGGGGCTGGTCGGGCAGGAGGTGGCCTCGCCCGCCGTGCCCCTCGTCGACGACGGCCGCCTCCCCGAGGGCCCCGCCTCCGCTCCGTTCGACGACGAGGGGGTGCCTTCCGGCCGGACGCCGGTGATCGAGCGCGGCGTGCTGCGCGGGTTCCTCCACAACACGACGACCGCCCGCCGGGAGGGCGCGGCCTCGACGGGGAACGCCTCGCGGGCCTCCTACCGTGGCGTGCCGGGCGTCTCGCCCACGAACCTCCTGCTGGAGCCGGGGCCCGAGGACCCGGCGGCGCTCCTCCGCCGGGCCGGGCGGGCGGTCTACGTCCAGGACGTGACCGGCGTCCACTCCGGGGCCAACCCCGTCAGCGGCGAGTTCTCGGTGGGCGCCACGGGGCTCCGCGTCGACGCCGGCGCCCTGGCGGGGCCGCTCCGCGAGATGACCATCGCCAGCACGCTCCCCGAGGTCCTGAGGCGGATCGAGGCGGTGGGCTCGGACCTGCGGTTCTTCCCCGGCGGCGGCGCGCTGGGCACCGCCACGCTGCTGGTCGGCGAGATGACCGTCGGGGGGACCTGAGCCCTACCGGGTCTGCGACCAGTAGGCCAGCACGACGGCCGCGGCCAGGACGCAGTAGGCCGCGAAGGGCGACAGCGTTCGGGTCCGCAGCCACCGCAGCAGGAACGCGATGGCGGCGAACCCGGTGGCCGCGGAGACCGCCGTGGCCGCGGCGATGGCGCCGAGCTCGTCCGCCCCGCGGAGGTCGGGCAGGGCCACCAGGGCCGCACCGGCGATCGCCGGGAGCCCCAGGAGGAACGAGAACCGTGCCGCCGCGTCGCGGCTGAGGCCGCGGAACATCCCGGCGCCGATCGTGGCCCCGGACCTCGAGATGCCGGGGGCGATGGCCAGCGCCTGGAACAGGCCGACGACCACGGCGTCGAGGAGCCCGACCGAGGACATCCCCCGCCGCTCGGGCCGCCGCCGGTGCACGGCGTCCGCGGCCACGAGCAGCGCCGCGGTGACCACCAGGAACCCGGCCACGACGGGGGCGCCGATGCGGTCCACGTCCTCCGACGTCGTGAACAGTTCCTCGAACGGGCCCTCGAGCAGGATGCCGGCGATCGCCGCGGGCACCGAGGCCACCACGAGCAGGAGGGCCAGGCGGGCGTGCTCGCGGTCGCCCTCCCGTCCCCGCCCCGCGACCGTGCGGGCCGCGCCGCCGGCGATCGCCCAAAGATCCCGCCAGAAGTAGACCACGACCGCCAGGGCCGTCCCCAGGTGGACCGCCACGTCGAACGCCAGGTCGGGGACCGGCCAGTTCAGGAGGTACGGCACCAGGACGAGGTGCGCGGAGGAGGAGATCGGCACGAACTCCGTGAGCCCCTGGATCGCGCCCAGGACGAGCGAGCGGAGCATCCCGCGAGTCTACCGGTGCGCCGGCGGCGCCCGGCACCGGCGGCGCCCGCGGGCCGTCACTCGGCCCCCTCGACGGCCGGGGGCGGGACGACCGACAGCGCCAGGTCGCCAAACGCCCGGGCGTATGCCAGCCGTTCCGCGCCCTCGGGGTCCACCAGCAGCAGGACCGTCGTCCCGCCGCCTTGCTCCGCGGGAGGCGACACTCGGAGGACCTCGGCCGCCTGGATCACGGTCTCCGTGTACGTCCGTCCGCCGGCGTACGTGGCCAGGACGTCCACCCGGTCGCCCTCCGCGACGGTTCCCGGCGGGAGCGGCGCCGTGACCGGGACCGCGCGCAGTCCCGCCGGCACCATCGAGGCGACCGGGCCGCCCACCGGCGCCAGCCGGGTCCAGGTGACGACCTCGCCGGAGGCCAGCGCCGCCGCCAGGATCCGGCCGGCGGCCTGCTCGGGAGCGGTCAGCGCGCCGGGCGGCCGGAACCGGGCCGGGAGCTCCCGGGTCGAGAGATCCTTCGGGCCCAGCGTGGCCCCGCGGGGCAGGGCCGCGGTGGCGACCACCACCGGCGTGCCTGGCCCCGGGCGCAGGGCGGCGGCGGTCAGCCGCTCGAGGTGGTCGTGGAGGACGACGGTGGCCCCGCCGGCCACCGCCAGCGATAGGGCGACGAGCGCGCGGGACGCTCGGGGAGGACGGCGACGCATGGCGCTCCTTTCCGGGGGAGGAACGCTCCGACGGACGGCGCGAGTCTACGGCCCGGCGCCGACACGCCTGTGGGCGACCCCCGGGGCGGGGATCAGTGGACCTCGAACCGCGCGCCCTCCAGGGCCGTGGCGCACGGGCAGTCCCGCTCGGCCGGCAGCGCCGGGACGACGCGGAACAGCAGGTCACGCAGCCTGGCGTTGTTCTCGGTGAAGACCTTGATGACCAGCTCGTGGCTGACGGGTTCCACGTCCTCGCCCTCGACGCCCACGTCGTAGTCGGTGATCAGCGAGATGTTGAGGTAGCAGAGCTCCAGCTCGCGGGCCAGGACCGACTCCGGGTACTGGGTCATGTTGATGACCTCCCACCCCAGGCTCCGGTACCAGGCCGACTCGGCGCGCGTCGAGAACCGCGGCCCCTGCACGGCCACCACCGTGCCGCGGTCGTGGACGTCGATCCCTTGATCCCGGGCCTGGTCCACCGCGACCCCGCGCATCGTCGGGCAGTACGGGTCGGCCCACGCGATGTGGGTGGTCTCCGGGCCGTCGTAGAACGTGTCCGGGCGGCCCCACGTCCGGTCGACGAGCTGGTCGCAGATCACGAAGTGTCCCGGCTTGACGTGGGGCTGCAGCGAGCCGGCCGCGCAGGGGCCGATCACCCGCTGGACCCCAAGCTCCTTCATGGCCCACAGGTTGGCCCGGTAGGGGACCCGGTGGGGCGGGTACTCGTGCTTCTTGCCGTGGCGGGGGATGAACGCCAGCCGGCGACCGGAGACCTCGCCGAGCGCCACGGGCCCCGAGGGCTCCCCGTACGGCGTCTCGACGGCCACCTCCTCGACGCCCTCGAGGAAGGAGTAGAACCCCGAGCCCCCGAAGACGCCGATCTCCGCCCGAGGGGTCAGGCCGACTTCTCCTTGGCGGAGCCGGCCGAGCCGGAGCCCTTGCCGGCGCCGGAGGCCGGCGCCTCCTTCGCTCCCGCCGTGGCCCCGCCCTTGGCGTCGCCCCCGACCGCCGCGCCCTTCCCAGCGGCGCCGTCGCTCGGCTTCGCCGACTCCGAGCCCCGCGAATCCGTGGCGTAGAACCCGGAGCCCTTGAAGACGATGCCGGCCGGGTGGAACACCTTGCGCAGCGGCCCACCGCAGACGCCGCAGTCCGACAGGGGGTCGTCGTTGAAGCGCTGGACGACCTCCACGTGGGTCCCGCACCGCGTGCACGCGTACTCGTAGGTCGGCATCGCATCGATTATAGGGGCCGCCGATGTCCCTCAGCGCTCCGACCAGCGGGAACGTCCGCTCCGGAGGTCGACGACCTCGCGGTCGGTGACCACCAGGTCCAGACGCTGGTCGCCCGGCTCGTCGGGGATCCGGTCCACGAGCTGGGCCGAGAAGCCGATACCAACCCGGACCGCCCGCGGGGCCAGCCGCTCGAGGAACCGGTCGTAGTGGCCGCCCCCGTACCCCAGCCGGTGGCCGCGGCGGTCGAACGCCAGCCCCGGCGTCACGACCACCGCCACGGTGGCCGGGTCCACCGCCACCCGCCGGGCCGGCTCCCGCGGCCCGTACCCCGAGGGCAGGAGCTCGTCGCGGGCCAGGACCTCCGCGGCCTCCATGGCGCCGGCCTCCAGGTAGGGCAGGAGCAGCCGCTTGCCCTCGCGCAGCACCCGCCGAGCCATGGGGCCGGTTTCGATCTCGGAGCCGAAGGAGTAGAACAGCATGACGGTGCGGGCGCGGTCGACCTCGGGGAGGGCGAAGAGGCGCTCCTCGACGGAGGCCGCCATCCCGAGACGGTCGGAGGGCGGGATCGCCGCACGGAGCGCCAGCATCCGGCGCCGGAGCTCGGTCTTGTCGCTCATCCCGCCCGCGGGGCTTCAAGGCGGTGGCGCCGCCTGCCGATACCTCTCATGGAGCCGCGGTAGCCCGCGCCCGTCGGTGGGCGTGGGCCGGTGCCGCGTGCACGGAGGATCGGCCGAGTGACGTTGAGGGCACGGCTCACCCTGTTCTTCGTCGGCATCGTGGTGGTTCCCCTCGTCGTGGCGGCGTTCGTCCTGCGCGGGCTGGTGGCGGGCGAGGTCGATCGCCGGACCAATACTAGGCTCGAGTCCGCGGCCCGGGCTGTCGTGGCCCTGTGGGGCGAGCGGCTGCGCCAGGCGGAGCGGGAGGTCACGCTCGTCGCCCGCGACGCCGGCCGCCGACCCACCGCGGACCCCGCGCCCCTGCGCCAGGACGTCGGGCTCGACTTCCTGGTCATCACCGGCCCGGGAGGGCGCGTCCTGGCGTCGTCGGTGAGCGATCCCCGGTTCGACCCGGGCGTCGAGCCGCCGGACGCGGTGGAGCTGGCGTCGGCCTCCCCGCCCACGGGCGCGCTCCGGAGCCAGGTCCCGGTGGTGGCCGGCGGGCGACGGCTCGTGGTGACGGGAGGGTGGTTCACCGACATCGAGATGGCGGAGCGGTTCGCCACCGTCACCGGCATGGGCGTCTCGATCGTCGAGGACGGCCGCGTGCTGGCCTCGACCACCGAGCTTTCCTCCGTCCCGACCGGCCAGGGCACCGTGGAGCTGCCGGACGGCACCCGGGCTCGCGCCGTCCCGGTGGGCGGTGGCCGGCAGGCCGTGGTCCTTGTGGCCCCGGCGGAGGCCGGGGTCGGCTCCGGCGCGGTGTGGATCGTGGCCGCCGCCGGGCTGGCGCTGGCGGTCTTGCTGGGGCGTGCGCTGGCGGGGGTAATCGTGCGGCCTCTGGAGCGGCTGGCCGCCGGCGCGCGTGCCGTGGCCGCCGGCAACCTCGACACGACGATCGAACCCGGCGGCCAGGGGGACGTCGCCCGCCTGGCCGAGGCGTTCAACTCGATGACCGCCAACCTGCGCAGCTACATCGCCGAGCTGAAGGGCTCGCGCGACGAGCTCCGCCGCGGCGTCGAGCGGCTGGGCGCCGCCCTGCGGGTGACGCACGACCTGGGCGGCATGCTCCGGGTCGTGCTGGAAACGGCGATGGTGACCCTCGGCGCGCGCGCCGGGGCCATCTTCATGACCGGGGGCTCGGAGATCCGGCTCGAGGCGGCCCGCGGGTACCGCGCGCTGCCAGGGGCGGCCCTGCCGATCGGCCAGGGCCTCGCCGGCCGGGCGGCGGCCGCGGCCTGCCCGGTCCGCGTCCCGGCGGCCCTTCCGCCGAGCCAGCTGGCCCCCGAGGAGCCCCCGGCGGACACGGCGGTCGCCGTCCCGCTGGTGGGCCGAGACGAGGCCATCGGCGTGCTGGCGCTGTACGGCCGTGCGGTCCCGGAGCCGTTCGACGAGGAGGACGCGCGGACGCTCGAGTCCCTGGCGGCCCAGGCCGCGGTGGCCATCGAGAACGTCCTCCTCCACGAGGAGGCCCAGCGGCTGTCGGTGACCGACTCCCTCACGGGCGTGGCGAACCGCCGCTCGCTCCAGCTGACGCTGACCCGCGAGGTGGAGCGGGCCCAGCGGTTCGACCGGCCGCTGTCGCTGCTGCTCCTCGACCTCGACCGGTTCAAGCGGATCAACGACGAGTACGGGCACCGCCGCGGGGACGACGTCCTGGTGGAGGTCACGCGCCGGATCCGCGGCCAGATCCGGAGCCGCATCGACACCGTGGCTCGCTACGGCGGCGAGGAGTTCGTCATCATCCTGCCGGAGACCGACGAGGACGGCGCCCGCGTGGTCGCGGAGAAGATCCGCGAGGCCGTCCGCGAGCGTCCGCTCGAGGGGCCCTCCGGCCCGCCGGTGTCGATCACGGTGAGCGTGGGGACCTCCACGTACCCCCGCGACGGGCTGACCACCGACGACCTGCTCCGCGCCGCCGACGCGGCGATGTACCGGGCCAAGGCCCGCGGCCGCGACCGCGTGGCCACCGCCCGCAACGACTGATCCGGCGCCCGACGCTGGCTTCCCCACCGGAAGGGCCGGGAATACACTGTGGGCTCCGTCACGGGGGGTTCGGGCGAATGGTGAAGAAAGCGGTCATCCCCGCCGCGGGGCTGGGCACCCGCTTCCTGCCGGCCACCAAGGCGCAGCCGAAGGAGATGCTGCCCGTGGTGGACAAACCGGCGATCCAGTACGTGGTCGAGGAGGCCGTCCGCGCCGGTATCCGCGACATCCTCATCGTGACCGGCCGCGGGAAGCGGACGCTCGAGGACCACTTCGACCGATCGTTCGAGCTCGAGTACTACCTGGAGAAGGGCGGGAAGTACGAAGAGCTGAAGCAGGTCCGGGAGATCACCGAGATGGCGGTGGTCCAGTACATCCGCCAGCGCGACCCGCTCGGCCTCGGCTCTGCGGTGGCCACCGCCGAGCCGCACGTCGCCGGCGCGCCGTTCGCCGTGCTCCTAGGCGACGACATCGTCGTCGCGGAGGACCCGCTGCTGCGCCGGATGGTCGAGGTCTACGAGCGGTACGGCCGGAGCGTCATCGCCGTCCAGGAGGTCCGCCGCGAGGACATCCACCTCTACGGCGCGGTCCACCCCGAGTTCGTGGAGGACGACCTGGCTCGGGTGGTCGACATCGTCGAGAAGCCCCCGCCGGAGGAGGCCCCCTCGAACCTGGCGGCGATCGGCCGGTATGTCCTCACGCCGGAGATCTTCGACGCCATCCGCGAGACGGCGCCCGACGCCGGCGGCGAGGTCCAGCTCACCGACGCCATCGGCCTGCTGGCCCGCGACCAGGCGGTATACGCCTACGTCTTCGATGGCCGCCGCTACGACATCGGCAAGAAGCTCGATTACCTCCGGGCCACGGTGGAGCTGGCCGCGGACCGCGAGGACCTGGGGCCCGAGTTCCAGCAGTTCCTCACGGACCTCGTCCAGCGGAAGAAGCTGCTCTGAGCCTGCGCGGCCCGCGGCGTCCTCGCCGATAGGATGAGGGGTGTGGAGACCGCGCCGCTCTCGCTCGATGAGGGGCGCCGCCGGATCCTGGCGGATGTCCCGACCCTCCAGCCGATCGAGCTCCCGCTGGCCGAGACGCACGGGTGCGTGCTCGCCCGCGAGGTCGTCACCGAGTACGACATCCCGCCGTTCTCGGCCGCGCTCGTGGACGGGTTCGCGGTCCGGGCCGCCGATATCCACGCCGCCACCGCCGATGCGCCGGTGGCCCTCCGGGTGGCGGGATGGGCGCTCTCGGGACGTGCGCCGGAGGCCACGGTGGGGTGGGGGGAGGCCGTCCGGATCGCCGCCGGCGCCCCCATGCCGGCCGGCGCCGACTCCGTCGTCCCGCTGGAGCAGGCCGAGGCCGACGCCGACACGGCCACGGTGAGCTCGCCGGTGGAGCCACGGGCCCACGTCCGGCCCGCCGGCGAGGACCTCCGCGCGGGCTCGGTGCTCGTCCCGGCCGGCCGCCGCCTCTCCGCGCCGGAGCTGGGCCTGCTGGCCACCGCGGGCCACGGGACCGTGCTGGTCTTCCCGCACCTGCGGGTCTCCGTCGTGGCGGCGGGGCCGACGCTTGTGGAGCCCGGCCGTCCCGCGGTGTTCGGGCAGGTCCGGGACGCGATCTCCTACGCGCTCATCGCCGGCCTCCGCGAGGTCGGCGCGGTGCCGTACCGGATCCCCATCGTCCAGGACGTCGCCGGACAGCTCCGCGAGGTCCTGCTCTCCGACCTCTCCCGGGCCGACGCCTTCATCTGCGCCGGCGACGTGCTGACGGACGAGGGCGACGCGATGTCCGTGGTCCTGAGCGGCCTCGGCGAGGTCACGACGTACCGCACCGCGATGCATCCCGGAGGCACGGTCGGGTTCGGCATCGTCGACGGCCGGCCGTTCTTCACGCTCCCCGGGGAGCCGGTGGCGGCGTTCGTCGGCTTCGAGACGTTCGTTCGTCCGGCGATCCTCAAGACCATGGGCCGGCGCGACGTCCAGCGGCCCGAGGTCCGCGCGGTGCTCGACGAGGGGATCACCGGGCCGTCCGGCGTGACCCTCGCCGTGCCGGCGCGGGTCGCCCACCGCGACGGCGCGTGGCACGCCACGCCGATGGGCGCCGCGGGCCTCGGCGCGCTGGTCCGGGCCAACGGCCTGGTGTTCGTCCCGCCCGGGGACACGGCCCTGGCGCCCGGGGAGCAGGTCCGGGTCCAGGTGTTCCGCTCGCTCGAGCGGTAGGCCGCGCGGTTCCCCGGAAGATCCTCGATGTGCTTGAACCACTATATCTTCGCGAATAACATCCTTGTAATCCCACCATGTTGGGTGGGGAGCGGGGGAGCCGCCCTTCAGGGGACGGGACGTGGATTGGCTTTGGCTGGCCATCTTGTGCATCATGTGGGCCGCGGTCTTCGTGCCCGCACCACGACGAGGAACGCCCAAGACCTTCCCGGACCTGAGGCAGAACATGGAGCTGCGTAGCGACACGAACCAGCCGGGCCGCTGGGTCCTGGCCCCGAAGAAAGGCGCCAGGTTCCTGGGGCCGCAGGAGCGCGCCCGGATGCGGGCCCGCGAGCGGCGTCGGCGCGTCTTCGTGGTGATGCTCGAGGCCATCGGCCTCACCGCCCTGATCGGCCTGTTCCCCCCGCTGCGGGCGATGCTGTACCTCACCGGCGTGCTGGCCCTGCTGTTGCTGGCCTACGTGGGGCTGGTCCTGCGGATGGTCGCCAGCCGTCCCGTGGCGCACGCCGCCCACGCCCCGCCGTCCAGGCCCTCGGTGGTGGTCATCCCGGAGCGTCGGGACGAGGACCGCCCGCTCGTCGGCGTGGGTCGGTAGCCGGCTCCTTCGATCTCGAGCCCTCCCCTACACTGGCCGCATGCGCCTCGCCCCCTCCCGGCCCCGTGGAGGGTGGGGGCTGGCCGGTCGGGCGTTCGGGCGGGGCCTGCTGAAGCGGTGCCCGCGGTGCGGCCACGGGAGCCTGTTCCGCCGGTGGACGCAGATGGTGGAGCGGTGTCCCGGCTGCGGCCTCCGGTTCGAGCGGGAGGAGGGCTACTGGGTCGGGGCGATGATCGTCAACATCGCCGTGGCCGAGCTGGCGTTCCTGGTGGTGCTGGTCGGGGGCATCGCGCTGACGTGGCCCGACGTGCCGTGGGGGCTCCTGACGATCGTGGCGGTGGGCGTGAACGCCGTCGTCCCCATCGTGTTCTATCCGTACTCGAAGACCATCTGGATGGCCCTGGACGTCCTGCTCCACCGCATGGACCGACAGGACCACGCGGTCGCCGGGAACGGCGGCGCGGGCAGGGGCATCACCGATCACCGCACGCTCCGCCGCTCGCCATAGCCGCCGATTGGACGGGCCCCGGGCCGCTTGGGACAATCCTCGCCGTGGACCTCCAGCCCCTGTCCGCCGACCTCCAGCGGGAGTTCGAGGCCAAGATGGCCGCCCGGGAGGCCGCCCTGGCCGCGGCCCGGGGGGCCATCCGCCGCTCCGCGAACGCCATCCGGGCGATCCACCGGGGAGAGCTGGACGAGGCCCACCGGCTGATGGACGAGGCCGCCGAGGCGCTGGCGGCAGGCGAGGGCGCGGTGAAGGACCACCCCGACGTCCGGTTCGCGGGCTTCCTCCACGACGCCCAGAAGGAGTACGCGGAGGCCCGCGTGACGGAGGCCATCATCACCGGGAAGGACCTGCCCCCGCCCGACGAGTTGGGTGTATCGGCGGCCGCCTACCTGAACGGGATGGCGGAGGCCGTCGGCGAGGGCCGGCGGGCCGTCCTGGACCTCCTCCGACACGGCCAGGTCGAGCGCAGCGAGGAGGTCCTCCGGGCCATGGAGGAGATGTACTACGTGCTCGTGACGATCGACTATCCGGACGCCATCACCGGGAACCTCCGGCGGGCAACCGACGTGGCCCGCGGGCTCATCGAGCGGACCCGGGGCGACCTGTCGGTGTCGATCGTCCAGCGCAGCCTCCGCGACGCCCTGGAGCGCCACGCCGAGGACCTGCGCCGCGAGCGGTAACTGCTACTCTTGATTGGCTCGGGGGTGTAGCTCAGTGGTAGAGCGCTGCCTTCGCACGGCAGAGGTCAGGGGTTCAACTCCCCTCACCTCCACCAGCGATCCGGTGGCTTTCGCAAGCCATTTCAGCAGGTGGGCCGTAGTTTTGGCCGTCCGCCGACCCGGCGGCGCGTGGGTCGTTGCTTACCCTTTTGAATAGTCTCCCCTCTGGCCTGCAGGCTGGGTTTTGCAAAAAACCACTTTCTCGGCGGCGAAATCGTTGTCGGTCATGTCTTGAAGTAGGGCCCGCGAAACTCATTAGCACGGAGACGGGAGGGGGTCGCCCTTGACACCCCTGGAGTAGTGTGCCCTACTTACTTTGCTTGTAGAAATGAGGGACCGTGCGGTGGTGGCGGCTGTTGTGCGGCCCTCTCGGGGAAAGGGGGGCATCATGAGCAACAGGTTTCTATCGCATCTCCGGACGCCGTCTCCTTCAACGGTCATCGCCATCTTGGCCTTGGTGCTCGCGCTCAGCGGAGGGGCGATCGCGAAGGACAAGCTCAACAAGGATGAGGTTACACATCTCACGATCACCGGCGGCCCGGTCACGTCTGTGGATCCGGACGATGGGGCAGCCGAGATACCGCTCAGCACCGAGACGTACACGCAGAAGGCGGGCGAGGTCCTGCTCGTGAGCGCCTTTGCCGACATCACGGGAGTTCCGCAAGGCGAAGCGACATGTGACCTGTCCGTCGTCCTAGAAGGCCAGTCCCCCGACCCCGGCTGGAACTTCGGCATCTATGACATGTTCCAGTTGGCACGAAGGGGCGATGGTGGCGACAGGATCGGCGATACGGTTCTGCCTGCCCCCGAAACGGATCAACTGATCACGTTGACTGCGCGTGCCCACGAGGAGGACTTTGGGGAGCTGTCGGAGGAGGGGGATTGCACGGACGACACCTTCACGGTGTCGCTTCGGGCAACGCTCACGACCCTCCGCAACTGAGGATCGCCAGAGGCCTTCACCGGGGGACGCTCACCCGTTGCCGCTGCCGGGCGGCGATGGCGTCGGCGATACGGCCCGCGTCGCGGCCGACCCCGTGGATCTGCTCCGACGACTTCGAGTAGAGGAACTTGAGGCCGACGAAGTAGAGGCCGGGCTCGGAGTCGACGATTCCCCGGTCATGGTTCGGCTCAACCGGACCGAGCACGGGGAGGTCGATCCAGGAGAATCCCGGATGGAACCCGGTGCACCAGATCACGTTGGCGACATCGAGACGGCGGCCGTCCTCGAGTTGGGGGAGCCCCTCGTCCACGCCGGTGGTTCTCGGGACCCGCTCCACTCCCGCCGCCGCCAGATCCTTCCTCTTCACCCGGATGAGGGGGTCGCCCTTGGCGAGCATCTTGGGACGGGCCCGCCTCCCGATCGGCGTGCTGGTCGTGAGCACCCGGTGGAAGATCACCCGACCGACGAACGGCATGAGCACATGGGCGACGGGGCTCTCGGGGCGGAACGGCAGCTGGCCGGTGTCCGGCCCCGACAGCCACACCCGGCGGCCCCCCGCCACATCCATCGCGATCTCGGCCCCGGAGTTGCCGGCGCCTGCCACGAGGACGTCCCCATCCTGGAGCTGCCCGGGGTTCAGGTAGTCGGCGACATGGATCTGGAAGATCCTGGGATCGAGCTCGGACGCCCAATCCGGAGTCCGGGGCCGCTGCCACGATGACATGGCCACCACCACGTTGTCGGCCTCGAAGATCCGGTCGCCGGCCGTCGCCACGAACCGCTCCCCGTTCCTCGTCAGTCGTTCGACCTCGACGCCGGTCCGGACCGGCAGCTCGAACCGCTCGGCGTAGCTCTCGAGGTAGTCGGCGAACTCGTCCTTGGTCGGGAGTCCCCAGCGTGGCCCCGGGAAGGGCATGCCGGGGAGCCCGTTGAAGCGGTTGGGGGTGAACAGCCGCAGCGAGTCCCATCGATTGCGCCAGGCGTCCCCCACCCTCGGGTTGGCATCGACGATCAGGAACGGGATGCCCTGACGCACGAGGTGGTACCCGACCGCGAGTCCGGCCTGGCCACCTCCGATGACGAGCGTATCGGTCCGCTCCGTGCGGAGAGCGTTCATGGCTGCCGCCTCCTTCCGTGGCGGTCCATCCGGCTCCTCGGGCCGGTGAACCGTCGCCATCCCGTTGACCGTATCGACGGCTGGGACGCCGGGGAATGGGGAGTTCTCCCCATCTCCGTGAGGGGTCGGTCGCATCCCGCGTGGTGAACGCCGTGCAGTCAGCGCCGGGAACGTGCCGCCGCCCGGGGGTCGGCGAAGGCCCGTCCCGCCACGAGGCCGTGCTCCATGGCGAACAGGGTGGCGGCGGCGCGGGTGGAGACCCCGATCTTCCGGTAGGCGTTCTGGATGTGACGGTCGGCGGTCTTGATGGAGATCCCGAGCCGCCGTGCCACCTGCTTGGTCTGCAGCCCCCGGGCGACGAGCCCCACGACCTCGGCCTCCCGCTCGGTCAGTCCGGCAGGGCGCTCCACCGGAGGCGCGGGCTGGCCGGCCGCCTCGATCACCGCGGCGGCCATCTCGGGGTCCTGACGCCCGCCCCGGGCCTCATCGCTGAGCTGCTCCGCCGCCTCCTCCGGTGAGCGCCGGCCGCGGTGTGGGCGCGACTCACTCATGGCGTGGAACGCGTCGGCGGCGGCGAGGAGGCGGGCAGCCGGGGTGAGTGACGTCGCCGACGCTCTCCGGTGGTACCCGCTTCCGTCGAGCCGCTCGTGGTGCGCGCAGGCCACGTCGGCCAGGGAGGCCAGGAACCCCGAGCGGAGCAGCACGCGCTCGGTGTGGTAGGGGTGCAGGCGCACCTGCTCCCACTCGTCGACGGTCAGGGCCTCCGGCTTCTGCCAGGTCCGCGGCTCGATCGCGACTCGCCCGACGTCGTGGACGAACCCGGCCCGCTGCACCAGGGCCACGTCCGAGGGGCCGAAGCCGGAGAGGCGGGCCGCGGCGGCCGCCAGCTGACCGACCCCCCTCGAGTGGCCGGAGAGGTGCGGCGACGCGAGATCGGCGAAGTCGCCGATGGCGGCGAGCGCCCGGTCCACCCCCTCCCCGTCGAGGGTCCGCCAGGGACGGGGCTCCACGGCAAGGACCGCCTCCCAGGCGGAGCCGGTGGTCCGGGCCGCGGCCATGATCTCCGGCGCTTCCTCTACGAACCGACTCGCGATGCCGGGGTCGAATGCATGTCCGGCCCGCCGGCGGATCACCTCCACGGCATGGTCGTCCCCGCCAACGAGCCGCTGGTAGGCCGCGTCACGAGCGACGTGCACGATGCGAACGGGAAGGGGGATCTCGTCTCCCTTCGCCCGCCTCAGCACCCCCTTCCCGTCCCAGCGCTCGGTCAGATGGAGGAACAGTCCGTACATCTCGGGCGGCAGGCCGAGGCGCTCGGCCATCATCTCGGCGACCTCGCACAGGGCCGCGAAATGGGGCCTCCTGAACCTCGCCGCGGGGACCAGGCGCCGGGCGACCTCGTAGGCGCGCCGGTGGGGAAGATCGTTCGGAGGGGGGAGGGCCCGGAGGAAGCCCCGCAGGGCCTCGGTCGTCGATCCGAACTGGACGGGGGTGATGTTCTCGTTCCTGGGCCCGGCGAAGATCCGGGCGGCGATGTCCTCGTCGGTGGTGCATCCCGAGTACATGAGGAGGGACGCGAAGTAGGTCTGCGACTCGGTCTCCCGATCGACCCCGAGCCGGTCCGCGAGGGTGATGGCCATCAGCGTGCCGTGGAGGCCATGCTCGAACGGGAACCCCATGCCCAGATCGGTGGCCAGGCACGCGGCAGCGATGAGCTCGGCGGCCCGGACGGGCTCCCTCGTAGGCGGTTCCTTGTCCGCCACCCGACCAAGGGTACGCGAGCATGTGTTCTCCGGCTGCCGATCCCGAGCCAACTGGATGCGCCGCTTGGTTCCAGCGAGAGTCCGAGGCTCTCCTGCTTGACATGGGTGTTCCTTCGCGCGGCGGAGACTCCCGTCTCGATGGCTTGCCTCAGGTGGCGGGCTGCCGAAGATGGCGATCGGGAGGCTTCACGAGCTTGTGAAGTTTTCCGGATGACGTCTCGGAAGTCCTGGTTTGGGTAGTGTCCCCTCTGGTCCACGACCCAGGTCTAGCGGAAGCGCTTCGCTCCGGCGCTCCTCAGTTCTCGCACTGATCGA
>DASZZY010000151.1:0-11648 GCA_036260395.1 Actinomycetota bacterium | reverse complement strand
GATTCGGGCGCTCGACGAAGCCGGCGGGGCCACCGGAGGAGACCTCGAACCCGGCGGTCCTGGCCCGGGACATGGTGGCCCTCCTCGACGACCTCGGGGTGGAGACCACGATCGTGGTGGCCCACGACATAGGAGCCACCGTGGCCCAGGCCCTGGCCCTCGGGGCGGGGGAACGGCTTCGAGGGCTCGTCCTCCTCAACCCACCGTACCTGGGGATCGGCAAGCGGCGGTTCGAGTACCGGATCCAGCGCGAGCACTGGTACCAGCACTTCCACGCCCAGCCCTGGTCGGACCGCCTGGTGGGCCACGACCGGGAGACCGTGCGCCTGTACCTCTCGCACTTCTACGACCACTGGACGGGGCGGAAGGAGGCCCTCCGGCCCGTCGAGCTGGAGGCCATCGTGGACGTCTACGCCCGTCCCGGCACGGTGCGCGGCGGCTTCCAGTTCTACCGGGCCCGGTGGGTGACGTGGCCGCAGGACTTCCCGCAGGAGGCGAGCCCCGAGGACTTCGCGATCAAGGTCCCCACCGTGGTCCTGTGGGGGGAGGCGGACCCCGTCATCCCCGTCGAGTGGTCGGACCGGATCGGCGAGTTCTTCCCGAGCTCGACGGTGCGCCGGCTCCCCGGCGTCGGGCACTTCGTGCCGTTCGAGGCGCCCGACGAGGTGCTGGAGGCCATCCGCGAGGCGCTCTCCGGGTGAGCGTCTTCGGGCACCTGGTCGTGGGGACCGACGGCTCCGACTCCGCGTGGCGGGCGGTCGAGCACGCCGTCCGGCTGGGCGGGGCCCTCGACGCCGGCGTGGTGGTCACCAACGCCTACCCGCCGCCCGGGAGCCCGCGCGCCGATCGGGTCGACGTCTATCCCGGACCGGAGGTGGGGGCCAGCATCCTGCGCGACGTCGCCGAGTCGTTCGAGGACGCCGCGGAGCTCCGCTGCGAGCTGCGCGCCGGCGATCCGGTCGACGTCCTCATCGAGGTGGCCCTCGAGGCGTCCGCCGACGCCATCGTCGTCGGGAATCGGGGCATGGGTCGGCGCCGGACGCTGCTGGGCGCCGTGCCGTCCAAGGTCGCTCACCGGGCGCCGTGCAGCGTGCTGATCGCGCACACCACCGGGGCGGCGCCGCCGCCGCCCTACCGCCGGGTCCTGATCGGGACGGACGGGTCCCCAACCGCGACCCGGGCCGTCGAGGTCGGCGGTGCGCTGGCGGCGGGGGTCGGCGCCGACATCCTGCTGGCCCGGGCCGGCGACGACGGCGCCGAGGGGATCCTCCGGGACGCGGCCGGCCGGCTCCCGGCGAGTGCCGCCACCCGAGCGGTGGAGGGCGAGCCCGCCGCGGCCTTGACCGGCCTGGCCAGGGCCGAGGGATGCGACCTCATCGTGGTCGGCAACAAGGGCATGACCGGCGCCCGCCGGTTCCTGTCCAGCGTCCCCAGCCGCGTGGCGCACCACGCGGGGTGCCACGTGCTGCTGGTCAAGACGACCTGAGCGGCCCGCGCCTCATCGCGCCGGCGGCCCTTCGCGGTCGGCGCGAGGGATCTCCTGCGCCAGCTCGACGATCAGCCCGTCGGGATCGGCCAGGTGCAGGGTGCGGTGGCCCCAGGGGCGGTCCACCGGCCCGGTGAGGATGTCGACGCCCGCCTCGCGGAGGCGGCGCGCCTCGGCGTCCACGTCGTGGACCAGGATCGCCACCTCGCCGTCGGGGCCCGGAACGCCCGCCTCCCGGCCCACCAGCTCCGGGACCTTGCTTCGCTCGAACAGCCCGAAGCGCACCGGGCCGGTCTCGAATTCCGCGTAGCCCACCCCCCGAAGCTTGAACCGCAGGCCGACGACGTCGCGGTAGAACCGGATGGAGCGGTCGAGGTCGGCCACGTAGCGGATCACGTAGTCGATCGTTCGCACCCGGGCATGAAACCACGGGAGCGGTACGCTGGCTCGGTGCGCGCCACGCCGGTCATCTCGACGGCCCGGGGAACGAGGACGGAGGCCTTCGGCCCCTTGGAATGGGGCCTGCTGGCGTCGATCGCGCTCATGTGGGGGTCGTCGTTCCTGCTCATCGCGCTCGGGCTGGAGGCGTTCGAGCCCGGCCTCGTGGCCGCGCTCCGGCTGGCGTTCGGCACGGCCGCGGTCGCGCTGGCGCCCGGCTCCCGCCGGCGCGTGCGGCGCGAGGACTGGCCGCGGATCGCCGTGCTGGGCGTGGTCTGGATGGCGATCCCCCTGGCCCTGTTCCCGATCGCCCAGCAGTGGGTCGCCTCGTCCGTGGCCGGGATGATCAACGGCTCGATGCCCCTGTTCGCCGCGCTGTTCGCGTGGTGGCTGCTCGGGCGGGCCCCCGAGGGGCGGCAGGGCGCCGGGCTCCTGCTCGGATTCTCGGGCGTCGTCCTCATCGTCCTCCCGACGGCGCAGGGCGGCTCGGCCACCGCCGTGGGCGCCGGGCTCCTGCTGTTCGGGACGATGCTCTACGGGCTGGCCGCCAACATCACGGTGCCCCTGCAGCAGCGGTACGGGGCCCTGCCGGTCGTGCTCCGGGCCCAGCTCGTGGCGCTGGCGGTCCTGACGCCGTACGGCCTGCTGTCGGTTCCGGGATCGACGTTCTCCTGGCCGGCCGCGGTCTCGATGGCGGTGCTCGGGGTGTTCGCCACCGGCGTGGCGTTCATCGCCATGGTCACGCTCGTCGGCCGGGCCGGGGCCACCCGCGGGGCGGTGGCCATCTACTTCCTGCCGGTGGTGGCGGTGGTGCTGGGCGTGACGTTCCGCGGCGAGCCGGTCCACCGGCTGTCGCTGATCGGCATCGCGCTGGTGCTCGGCGGCGCGTACCTCACGAGCCGTCGCGAGCGGCCTTTCGAGGTCGAGCCGGCGGTCCCGGCCTGACGCCGCCGGGGCGGCGGTCTATCGGGCGGCCAGCCGCTCGGCGATCTCGACCGCGTTGAGGGCGGCGCCCTTGCGGAGGTTGTCGCCCACAGCGAAGAGCGCCACGGCGTCCAGGCGGTCGCCGGCCCGGCGGATCCGTCCGACCAGGACCTCATCGCGTCCGGCGGCGTCGAGCGGCGTCGGGAACAGGTCGGAGGCCGGGTCGTCGACCACCCGGACCCCCGGGAAGTCCGCGATGGCTCCCCGGGCCTCGCCGGGGGCGATCTGCCGGTCCAGCTCGACCACCACCGACACCGCATGCCCCACGACGACCGGCACCCGGACGACGGTGGCGACCACGTCGAGCTCGGGGAGACCGAGGATCTTCCGGCTCTCGTTGACGAGCTTGGTCTCCTCCGAGGTGGACCCGTCCGGCTCGAAGGTCCCGCCCCGCGGCAGCACGTTGTAGGCGATCGTCCGCCCGAACGCCTCCCCGGAGGGCAGCGCCTCCGGGTCGGGCGACCGGAGGTCCTCCTCCTGGCCCCGCAGCTTCTCGACCTGCTCCAGCAGCTCGCGGATCCCTCGCTGGCCGGCGCCCGACACCGACTGGTAGGACGACACGACCATCCTGCGCAGGCCGGCGGCCCGGTGGAGCGGCGCCACGGCCATCAGCCCGGTGATCGCGGTGCAGTTGGGATTGGCCACGATCCCGCGGTGCCCGTCGAGGGCCTCCGGGTTGATCTCCGGGATCACCAGGGGCACGGCGGCGTCCATCCGGAACGCCGAGGAGTTGTCGACGACGAGGGCGCCGCCCGCCACGGCCCGCGGGGCGTGCTCGCGGGAGACCGACGCGCCCGCCGAGAACAGCGCCAGGTCGACGCGGTCCCATGGGGCTCGTTCCACCGCGCGGACCGCCACCTCGCTCCCCGCGAAGGCGACGCGCCGTCCCTCGGAGCGGGGCGACGCCAGCGCCACCAGGTCGTCCACGGGGAAGCGGCGCTCCTCCAGCGTCCGGAGCATCTCCCGGCCCACGGCGCCCGTGGCGCCCACGACGGCGACCCGCATGGCCGTCAGTCTACCCGCGGGGACCGCCCGGGCCGGCCGGTCCTACTTCCAGGCCCACGATTCGAGCATCCGCTCGAACTTCGTGACGGCCCGGCTGAACCGGTCGCGCTCGACGAGGAACTGGATCGTCCATGCCGTCCCGCCGCGGACCAGGACGACGTTGCGGTACCGGAGGACGTCCCCGGTGTCGACGGTGTTGGTGAACTCCCACGCCACCGCGGGCGTCCCGCCCACGTCCACCGGCCGCATCGGCCCGGGGAACACGCCGTTCTCCTCCTGGGCCGCGCGCTGCGACTCGGCGAGCGCCTCGGTCGCCAGCCCCGGCTCCCCCTCCTCGGCGAAGACCAGGACGACCGGGTCGAACGTCGGCGAGGCGAAGGCGTCCGCCGGCGAGCCCTGGATCGTCTCCTGGCTCTCCTGCCAGCCCTGGGGGACCTCGACGCAGTAGGGGAACTGCTGGCTGCTGAACTTGCCCTCGCAGGGGTTCGGGCGGAGCGCCCACCACGTCGCTGCGGCACCGGCCAGCAGCACCAGCCCGACGACGGCCGCCAGCGCCACGACCGGGCTCCGCTGGGGCGCGGGCGGCATGTCCATCTCGTCGTCGGGCGGCTCCTGGCGGGCGACGCGGGCCATCGGCGTCTCCTCCGGCGACAGCGAGCGCCCGCACGACGTGCAGAACTTAGCGTCCTCGTCGTTCTCGCCGCGGCACGCGGGGCAGACCAGCATGTCAGTGCTTCCTCACGGCGGCCTCGTCGGACAGCGAGAATCGCTCGTGGAGGGCGGCCACGGCGCGCTCGACGTCGGCGGCCCGCACCACGCAGGTGATCCGGACCGACGAGGTCGAGATCATCTCGATGTTGATGCCCGCATCCGCGAGGGCCGAGAACATGTCGGCCTGGACGCCGGGATGGGTCTTCATCCCGGCCCCGACCAGCGAGACCTTCGCCACGCCGTCGTCAGCCGTGTACCGGGGCGCGCCGACCTGGGGGACCACGCGATCCATCACCCCTCGAGCGCGCGGCAGGTCGTCGTTGGGCACGGTGAACGAGACGTCGGTCCGGCCGTCCTTCGAGACGTTCTGGACGATCATGTCGACGCCGATCCCCTCGTCGGCGATGGCCCGGAAGATCGTGGCCGCCACGCCGGGGCGATCGGGGACGTCCTCCACCGTGACCTTGGCCTCGGACGCGTCGTGCGTCACGCCCGAGATGATCGCCTGCTCCATCCGTTCGTCTTCCTCCCGAACCCACGTCCCCTGGTCGTCGGTGAACGCCGAGCGGACGTGGAGCATGATTCCCGCGCCGCGAGCGTACTCCACCGAACGGAGCTGGAGGACCCGGGCCCCGCTGGCCGCCATCTCCAGCATCTCCTCATAGGACACCGCGTGGAGCTTGCGCGCCCCCCGGACGATCCTGGGATCGGCGGTGAAGACCCCCGGGACGTCGGTGTAGATCTCGCAGACCTCCGCCCCGAGCGCCGCGGCCAGGGCAGCCGCGGTCGTGTCGGAGCCGCCCCGCCCGAGCGTGGTGACGTCGTACGCCGTGGAGACCCCCTGGAACCCGGCCACGATCACCACCTGGCCGCGGTCCAGGGCCTCCCGGATTCGGCCGGGGCGGATGTCGATGATCTTGGCCTGCCCGTGCCGCGTGTCGGTGATGATCCCGGCCTGCGAGCCCGTGTAGCTGGCCGCGGGATACCCCGCCGCATTGATCGCGATGGCCAGGAGCGACATCGCGATACGCTCCCCCGCCGTGAGCAGCAGGTCGAGCTCCCGGGCGTTCGGCATCGGCGTGAGCCGATGGGCCATCGACAGAAGCTCGTCGGTGGTGTGCCCCATGGCCGAGACCACCACGACGACGTCGTGGCCCTCGCGACGGGCCCGGATGATGCGCTCGGAGGCGGCGCGGATGCGGTCGATGTCGGCGACGGAGGTGCCGCCGTACTTCTGGACGATGATGGACACGGGGAAGACCCTCCTCGGCGCCGCCTCAGGGTACCAGCGAGCGATCGCCCCCGCCCGGCGTGGCTACGGGCGTCCGGGCGAGGGGGCCCGCTCGCCCCGGCCCGGGGCCGGGGCAGGGCCGTCGGTGTCCCACACGGCGCGGTGGTAGAGGGCCGACGGCCACGACCGCCCGCGGCGGACCACCGCCGTCACGCCCTCCAGCCGCCGGATCATGATCACGACGACGACGGCGCCGACCATGGCCACGTAGGCGGACGGCTGCCCCCGGAGAGCCGCCACCAGGGCCGCCGAGAGCAGCCCGATCGTCGAGGCCGGCCCCGTGTACCGGAGGACGACCCCGACGAGTATCACCACGCCGGCAATCACCATGGCCACCGGGAGGAGCCCCAGCAGGACGCCGGCGGCCGTCGACAGGCCCCGGCCCGCCATGGCCCGCGCGTAGGGTGGCCACCCGTGTCCGACGACGACGGCGACGGCCACCAGCGCCACCCACTCGGGGCGGAGCCCGCCGAGGCTCCGGGCCACCAGCGGGAAGGCGAACCCCTTTCCGACGTCCATCGTGGCCGCCAGGGCGGACCAGCGGCCGCCCAGGTGCTTCGTCATCAGGATGTGCGCGTCGCCCTCGGAGGCGTCGCGGCGGGACCCGGTGACGACGGCCGACGCCCGCCTGGCCCGGGCCACGAGGTAGGTGGAGGGCAGCGTCCCGGCCAGGTAGCCGCCCGCGACCCAGGCGATGGCGTCCCAGTCCATCCGCTCCCACCCTAGTCCATGGCCCGTCAGTCGCAGAAGTACGCCAGCCCGACCACGCCGGGCCCCGTGTGGATCCCCATCGCCGCCGTGAATCCCGCCACGTGCGCCTCCACCACGGTGGACCCCGCGGCCACGCGCTCGAGCAGGTCGCGGGCCTCCCGCTCGGCGTCGGCGTGGACCGCCGCCAGGTGGACGGGCCGCCCGCCGATGTCGCGCCGGGCGTCGGCCACCAGGCGGTCGAGCGCCCGCCGCCGGGTCCGGGGGCGGCCCACCGACTCGATCCGCCCGCCGCGCACCCGGAACACCGGCTTGATCCGCAGCATGGTCCCCGCCGAGGAGGCGATCCACCCCACCCGGCCCGACCGCCGGAGGTGCTCGAACGTGTCGATGGCCGCGACCAGCCGCACGGCCTCGGACACCGCGCGGGCCCGGTCGACCACCCCCTCCAGCGACGCGCCGCTCGTCGCCGCCCTGGCCGCCTCCATGGCCACGAACCCCTCCGCCATCGAGGCCGTCCCCGAGTCGACGACCTCCACCCGCTTGCCGGTCATCCCGGCGGCCACCGTCGCGGTCTGGTGCAGCGCCGAGACGGTCGAGGCCACCGTCACGCACACGACCTCGTCCGCCGGCGCCCGCTCGAACGCCTCGACGAAGTCCCCGGGGGGCGGCGAGGAGGTGGTGGCCACGCCGGGCTCGCGGCGGAGCCGTTCATAGAACCGGCCCGGGTCGGCCTCGTCGGCGAGCGACCGGCCCCCCAGGCTCAGGTAGATTG
Organism: Actinomycetota bacterium; assembly: GCA_036260395.1. Taxonomy (GTDB): domain Bacteria; phylum Actinomycetota; class UBA4738; order UBA4738; family CALAEC01; genus DASZZY01. The sequence goes on along the minus strand of DASZZY010000151.1, from coordinate 4,250 downwards.
GCACCACCGCGATGCCGAGCTCCGCCGCGAGCTCGCTCGGGAGGCTCGCGGCACTGTCCGTGACGACGGCGACCAGGCTTCGCTCCTCGTTCCCGGGCCCCTCGACGGGCCGGTTTTCCGCGCGCGCCGGGGTCCGGGGGTCGTGGTGAGCGACGGCGCCCCACCAGCCGGGATCCGCCAGCTCCTCGGACGTCGAGCGTACCGCACGCTGCTCACCGCCCAGGCGGTGTCGTCGCTCGGGGACTGGGTGGGCACGTTCGCGCTCGTGGCTCGGGCCTTCGACCTGACGGGCTCCCCCACGGCCGTCGGCGGCATGCTGGTCCTCCGCCTGGTGCCGCCGCTGTTCGCCGCGCCGGTCGGCGGGGTCCTCGCCGACCGGGTGGACCGGCGACTGATGCTCGTGAGCACCAACCTCATCGCGGGGGGCCTCATCGCGCTGGCGCCGTTCCTGGGGATCGGGCCGCTGTTCGCGGTGGCGTTCGCCGCCGAGTTCTTCCTGCTGCTGGGCCTCCCGTCGCGGGACGCCTCGATCCCCGAGCTGGTCCCGGAGCGGAGCCTCCCCCAGGCCAACGGCCTGGTCCTCGGCTCGTCCTACGGGGTGCTGCCGGTGGGCGCGGCGCTGTTCTCGGGGCTGCGCCTGGCCTCGGACCACCTCCCGGGCTGGATGCCGTTCGGCGGATTCCTGGCTCGCAATCCGACCGTCCTGGCGTTCCTGTTCGACGCCGCGACCTTCGTGTTCGCCGCGGCGATGTTCGCCCGGCTCCCGGGCGGCGGGCGGCGGCCCGAGCAGGCGCTCAACGTGTTCAGCGGGCTGGGGGAGGCCGCCCGCTACGTCCGCCGCTCCAGGGTCATCCGGGGACTGGCCGCGGGGATCGGCGTGGCCATGTTCGGCGGCGGGGTCCTGTTCGCGCTGGGGATCGCCTACATCCGCGAGACGCTCGGCGGCGGGGACGTGGAGTTCGGGTTCCTGGCCTCGCTGTGGGGGCTGGGGATGGCCCTGGGCCTCGGCATGGTGCGGTTCCTCGTCCGGGAGGCGGGGAGCGAGCCGCTGGCCTTCCGGTCCTCGGTCTCGGCGTGCGGCACGATCATGGTGGGGATGGCGTTCCTGCCGTTCACCTGGCTGGCGCTCATCGCCGCCCTGTTCTTCGGGATGGCCTTCTCGGTGGCGATCATGTTGGCGGTGACGATCGTCCAGCGGACGGTCGAGGAGGAGATGCGAGGCCGCCTGCTGGGCGGAGCTCAGATGCTGTTCCGGATCAGCCTGGCCACCGGAGCGTTGGGCATCGGGGGGCTGGCCGGCTCGTTCGGGGGGTTCTCCATCGGGCCGGTGAGGCTCGACGGGAACCAGTTCGGGCTCCTGATCGGCGGCGGGCTCATCCTGCTGGGGTCGCTGGCATCCCGCGGCGTGCACGCCGCCGAGGAGCCCGCCTAGTCACATCTCGCGGCGGCCCTCGAGGGCCTGGCCCAGCGTCACCTCGTCCGCGTACTCCAGGTCGCCGCCCACCGGGAGGCCCGAGGCCAGACGGGTCACCTTGACCCCCAGCGGCTTGAGGAGCCCGGAGACGTACATCGCGGTGGCGTTGCCCTCGAGGTTGGGATTGGTGGCCAGGATGACCTCGGCGATGCCGTTCCGGCCCACGCGGTCGAGCAGCTGCTGGACCCGGAGGTCGTCGGGCCCGATGCCCTGCATCGGCGAGATGGCGCCGCCGAGCACGTGGTAGCGGCCTCTGACGGCCCCGGCCTTCTCCACGGCCGAGACGTCCTTGGGCTCCTCGACCACGCAGACCACCGAGGTGTCCCGGGTGGGGTCGGCGCACAGGCGGCACAGCTCGCCCTCGGCGACGCCGAAGCACTCGCGGCAGAACCGGACCCGGTCCTTGGCCCGGGTGATCGAATCCGCCAGGCGGCGGGCGTCCTCGGTCCGGGACTTGACGATGTGGAACGCCAGCCGCTGGGCCGACTTGGGGCCCACGCCGGGAAGGCGGTTGAGCTCGTCGATCAGATCCTGGATGGGGCCCTCGTACACGCCGGTCCTCCTCGGGGGGGCCGGCCCCCCGAATCACACCGGTGTCATCCTACTACGTCTCGTCGACGACCTCGGCGCCGAACTGCTTCCGCAGGAGCTCCTCGGCAGCCTCCGGGGACGGGGGCGGCTCGTCGGCCTCTGGTTCCACGACGGTCCCCTGCCGGACCGTGTACCGGAGCTTGGGGGAGATGCCGAACAGCTCGGTGAGGACATCGGCGAGCTCCTGGGCCTTCTCCTGAACCTTCTTCGCGCCGAACTCCCGTCCGGGCGGAAACACCAGCTCGAGCGTGGTGCCGTCGTAGGAGCCGACCGTGGCGACCTGGGCGTTGGCGGAGACGATCATCTTCCGCCGGGCCCTGAGGGCCTCGACGACGTCGGGCCAGCCGCGCCGGAGCATCTCCGCGGTGACCGCCGACGCCGCCGGCGCGTGGGGCTCGTCGCCGGTCGGGCCGCCATCGCGTCTCTCGACCTCGCGCTCCTCGCCCCCTGCCGGAGCGGGGGCCGAGCGGGGGGGCTGAGGCTCCGGGCGGGGCGCCCGAGGCGCGCCCGACGGCTCGTCGCGGGGAGACGACGGCGGTCCCGACGCCTCGGTCGGGAGGCCCGAGAGGCGCTCGAGGCGCTCGATGCGCGAGATGAGCGCCGCCGGGCGCGGGTCGGTCTCGGGCAGCGCCGCGCGAACCAGCGCGAGCTCCAGGGTCAGCCTCGGCGCCGTCGACCAGCGCATGTCCGTCTGGGCCTGGAGGAGGAGCGACAGGATCCGGTCGAGCTCGCTCGGGGAGAACTTCCCGGCCTGCGCGGCGAGCCGGGGGTGGGCCTCCGGCGGGACGTCCAGCACCGCGGGGTCGTCCGGGGAGGCCAGAGCCAGCAGCAGGTTCCGGAAGTGCCCCGTGGCCTGGGCGGCGAAGTGGCGGACGTCGTGGCCCTCCTCGACGAGCCGGTGGACGATCCCGAACACCTCGCGGACGTCGGAGACGGCCACGGCGTCGGCCAGCGCGAACTGGACCTCGAGCTCCGGGGTCCCGACCAGGCGGGACACCACCTCCGCGGTGACCTCTCCGGCGCCGAGCACCGCGGCCTGGTCGAGGAGCGACAGCGCATCCCGGACCGATCCCTCGGACACCCGGGCGATGGCATCCGCCGCCTCTCGGTGGAGCGGGACGCCCTCGCCCTCCGCGACCCGGGCCAGGTGCGAGGCGATCGTCGCGCCGGCCACCCGCCGGAACTCGAACTTCTGGCACCGTCCCACGATCGTGGCTGGCATCTTGTGGGGCTCGGTGGTGGCCAGCACGAACCGGACGCCGGGCGGCGGCTCCTCCAGCAGCTTCAGGAGCGCGTCGAAGGCCTCGCGCGAGAGGCGCTGGGCCTCGTCGATGATGTAGACCTTCTCCCGCCCCTGGGCCGGGGCGGTCGGGGCCCGCTCGCGCAGCTCGCGGGCGTCCTCCACGCCGCCGTGCGACGCGGCGTCGATCTCCCACACGTCGAGGTGCGTGCCGTCGCGGATGCGGATGCACTGCTCGCACGTGCCGTCCGGCTCGGGCGTCGGCCCGCGCTCGCAGTTGACCATCTTCGCCAGGATCCGGGCCGTGGAGGTCTTCCCGGTCCCCCGCGGGCCCGAGAACAGGAAGGCGTGGGCCAGCTTCCCCTCGCGCACCGCCCCGGCGAGCGCCCGGATCACGTGCTCCTGCCCGAGCACCTCGTCGGGCGCCTGGGGCCGGTACTTCCGGTACAGCGCTCGGTACTCGTCCACGACGCCTCGCTCCGGGGAAGGTGTTGCGAAGTCTAAGGGTGACCGTGCATCCGCCGTTGACCACGAACGACCCGAGCGCTACCCGGACCGGCGGCTCCGGCCAGGCGCCCCCGCGGCACCCGCCGCTCTCCGCTTACCGCTGCTCCCTTCCGGGCCTGACGGGGTTCGCGGCGCGACGTCGCGCGGGACCCAGCCTTCATCGCCCCGTATCCGGGGCTGCCTCGAACCGTTCGGGCCGCGGGCGGACATCGGCCCCGCTAAGCGGATTGCGGGTACAGGGCACCGCTAGCTCCCCGCCTAGCGCGGTCACCGAAACGCAGTCTACACCTCGACCCCGACACGCCCGATCGCCACGCGGGCGCTGGCGTTCCGGACGCTCAAGGCGAAGAATCCGAACCGGATGAGGCGCCCGCTCCTCCCGCTGACGATCGCGGCTCTGCTCCTCCTGCCGCCCCGGCACACGCTCGCGTCCACAAC
>DASZZY010000150.1:0-14357 GCA_036260395.1 Actinomycetota bacterium | reverse complement strand
GTGGCCACCAGCAGGGCGGCGATGCCGGAAGGGACCGTCTGCTCGGCGAGGACCACGCCGCCGTTCCCGCCGAGCAGCAGCGCCGTCCCGACGATCGCCGAGGCGCGCCACTGCCTCGCCGTCGGCCGGTCCTCCGAGCGGGCTCCGCGGCGGATGGCCCACGCATAGAGCAGGCCGCCGGCCACCAGGAACCGGACCGAGGCCATCAGCAGCGGGGGGAGGGTCTCGACCGCGACCCGGATGGCCAGGTACGTCGAGCCCCAGATGACGTAGATCGCGGCCATGGCGGCCCAGATGGCCGCGGGGCTGTTCTCGGCGCGAGGGGCGGAGCCGTTGCCATCGGCCATGCCGCCATGATAGAAAGCCCGAGGGTCTGCGAGAATGATTTTTCGAAGGAGTTCCCCGGGCGTACTTTTCGAATCGATGGAGGGAGAGGGCGATGGCTTTCGTTCCTGAACAGCCGCTGGACCCCACGGATCTGGCGATCCTGCGGGAGCTCCAGGCGAACGCGCGGATGACGTACAGCGAGCTCGGGCGGCGCGTCGCGCTCACGCCTCCGGCCGTCGCCGAGCGGGTCCGCCGGCTCGAGGAAGCTGGCGTGATCGTCGGGTACCGCGTGCAGCTGGACCTGTCGAAGGTGGGATACCCGATCCTGGCGTTCGTCCGGATGCGGGCCGCCGGGGACCTGAGCTGCCTGGAGCTGGGCGAGCAGACCCGGTCGATCCCGGAGATCCTCGAGTGCCACCGGGTGACGGGGGAGGACTCCTACATCGCCAAGGTGGCGGTCCGCTCCGTGGAGCACCTCCAGGAGCTCATCGACCGCCTCAACAGCTACTCCGAGACGATCACCTCGATCGTCCTGTCCTCGCCGGTGACCGCCCGGGTGGTCGACTCCGAGGGCGCCCTGGCCGAGGAGCCGGCGCCCGCTCCCCGCCGCGGCGTCCGCTCCGCGTGAGGGCCGCCGAAGGCGCGGTCACGGTAGGGTACGGCCCGTGACCGTCCGCATCGGGCTCGGGCTGTTCACCGGCCAGCTGCCCCCGGGGAGCCCCCGCACGTTCGCCGAGGAGTACCGGGACACGGTCGAGCTGGCGCGGCTGGCGGAGACCCTCGGCTTCGACTCGGTGTGGGTCAGCGAGCACCACGGATCGTCCGACGGGTACCTGCCGTCGCTGCTGCCGATGCTGGGCGCGCTGGCCACGGCCACCGACCGGGTCTTGCTGGGCACCGGCGTCATCCTCGCCCCGCTCCACGATCCCCTCCGTCTGGCCGAGGACGCCGCGGTCGTCGACCAGCTCTCGGAGGGGCGCCTGGTGCTGGGGCTGGCGCTGGGCTGGCGAGAGGAGGAGTTCCGGATGTTCGGGGTGCCGGTGGCCGAGCGGACGCGCCGGACCACCGAGACCGTCTCGATCCTCCGCCGGGCCTGGACCGGCGAACGCTTCTCCCACGAGGGCCGGGTGTTCCGTTTCGACGACGTCCGGGTGACGCCGCCACCGGCGCAGCGGCCGGGGCCGCCGATCTACCTCGGTGGGTTCTCCGAGGCGGCGGTCCGGCGGGCCGGTCGGCTCGGCGACGGCTACATCCGCAGCCGGAGCGACTTCGCGGCGTCGAAGGAGGCCCTGGCGTGGGCGGAGTCTGGGGCCCGCGACGCGGGGAAGGACCCGGCCGACCTCGGGTTCGCGCTCCTCCAGAACACGTTCGTCTGGGACGACGGCGACGCTTGGGAGGTGGTCCGGGAGGCGGCCAACCACCAGCTCGCGGTGTACGCGGCCTGGCGGGCGGGCGCGGATACACCCGGCCGTGGGCTCGATGTCCCGGCGCTCGACGAGGGCACGCTCCGGGCCCTGACCCCGGCGGGACGCCCGGAGGAGGTGCTCCGCGCGCTCCGCCCGCTGGTCGACGCCTTCGCCGACCGCCGGGAGTTCCACCTCGTCGTCCGGCTCCACTACCCGGGGATGGACGGCGAGACCTCGACCCGGGCCGTCGAGCTCTTCGGCGAGGAGGTCCTGCCCGCGCTCAAGGGCTCCTAGCCCGCCGGCTCAGGAGCCGCCGAAGCGCGGCCGCAGCCGGCGGTACCCCACCAGCCCCGCCGCGGCCATGAGCCCGAAGGGCACCACGACCCCCCCGGCCACGATCAGCGCCGAGACGACCCCCTGGAATAGCTCCACGGCGCGGTCCCACGCCTTGGCGAACCGTCCGGCCGCCGCCACGCCCTCCTCGGTCAGGCGGACGGTCACCGTCCCAAGGGCCGTCTGGTCGCGCAGGTACCGGAGCCGGCCCCGGATCCGCTCGATCTCAAGCTGGACCCCCTGGAGCTCGTTCTGGACGCGGATCGTGTCGGTGATCGTGGCGGCCTGGTCCATGAGCCGCAGCAGCACCGCCTGCTGGGCCGCGAAGTTCCGGAGCCGGGCCTCGAGGTCCACGAACTCCTGGCCGACCTCCTCCCCGGAGACGTGCTCGGTCCGGACCTCGCCCACGCCGCGGATCCGGCCGAGGGTCCGCTCGAAGCGCGCCGAGGGCACGCGGACGACGAGCGTGGCGACGCCGCCTCCGCCCTCCGCCGTCGTGCTCGACAGCAGGAACCCGCCCGCGGCGGCGGCCACCGTGGTGACCTCGGAGACCGCCTCGTCCAGGCCGTCTCGCGGCACCTGCAGCTCCAGCTCCGCCGTCTTGATCACCGAGGGCCCGAGCGGGGGCAGGGCCGCCGCCCCGGCGGGGGCCGATCCCAGCCCTCCGGGCTCGGCTCCCGGCGCCGCGTCGGCCTCGCGGGCCAGGCCGGTGGTGCTCGCGGCGCCGTCGCCCTCGCTCTGGGGCGCGCCGCCGCCAGCCCCTCCGCCGGAACAGGCAGCCGCGACCACGCCGAAAGCCACGACCGCCATCGCCAGACGCTTCCTCGCCATGATCCCCTCCTTGCCCTGTTGTACGCGTTGGACGGGCCGGGGGGCTCACAGGGTTCCTCGCCGGAGCCGGTTCCCTCGGCGCTGCCTCCGGTAGTAGGGTTGGCCCGTGGTCACGCTGGCCGAGGTGATGACGCGACGGATCCTGACGGTATCGCCCTCGACCTCCGTCGCCGAGGCGGCCACGATCATGGGCGAGCGCGCCGCGGGTTCTGCGCTGGTGATGGAGGAGCGAGTCCTCGTGGGGATCTTCACGGAGCGGGACATCGTCCGCGCCCTGGGACGGCACTTCGACGCGGCGGCCCACCCGGTGGCGGAGTGGATGACCAAGGACCCGGTCACCGCGTCGCCCGAGACGCCGGTCCAGGAGGCGCTCCAGACCATGCTGGAGCGCGGCTTCCGGCACCTGCCCGTCCTCGACGAGGGCGAGGTCGTGGGCGTGGTCTCGCTGCGCGACCTGTCCCGGGCGACGTCCGCCTAGGGGGGGACGAGCGGCTACGGCCCGAAGCCGGCCCGGCCGCGCTCCGGAAGGTCCTTCGACGCCTCCTTCAGCGCGCCCCAGATCTCGTTGAAGACCTCGGCCGCGTACCTCGGGGGCTGCGAGTTCTCGCCACCCATGGCGCCCCGGAGGGCCGCCGCCGCCAGGTCGACGGCCTTCTCGAACAGCTGCCAGTCGATCTCTCGAGCCACGTCGATCCTCCTCGGGACGTCGGTTCGGCGGGCCGTAGGCTACCGAAGGCCGGGCGCGGACGTCGCCTCAGCCGGCCCGGAGCCGCTCGCGGACCGCGGGGTCGCGGAGGTACGTCTCGGTGAGCGGCTCCGGCTTGGAGCGGAACGGGTTCAGGGCTCGCCCGTAGCGGCGGGCCACGGAGCCGGCCATCAGCCGCGCCCGCTCGCCACCGGGGATCGACGGCAGCGGCCGGTCGAGCACCTCCATCCGGCGGAGCCGCAGCTCCGCCGCCTCGACGACCCGCTCCAGGAACCCGCGGGTCTGGGACAGGACCGGGTGGCCGGCGTACCGCCGCTCGATCCATCCCCCGAGCCGCCCGATGGCCGCCAGCGACACCAGCGCCAACCCGAGCAGGTGCGGCGCGACGGACCGGTCGCGGCGCAGCGCGCGGAGCGTCTGCTCCTCGCCGAACGACACGTGGCCCTCCTCCTGGCGCGACAGCCCCTGGAGGAGGCGGCGCACCTCTGAGTCCGGGAGCGTGTCGATGAGCGCGTAGATCGCCATGAGGACGAAGCCCTCGCCGAGGGCCATCTCCAGGCAGGTGTGCTCCACGAACGTGCCGCCGGCGAAGTCGGTGGCCAGGAACTTGAGCGCACGGTGCGGCGGGTGCGGCTCGGCGTCGAGGGCGCCGAGCACCCGGAGGAACAGCTTGACGTGGGCCATCTCCTCGTTGGCCTGCCGGGCCAGGAACTGCGCGGCGTCGAAGTCGGGGGCCTGGGCCAGCCACGTCCCGACCTGGACGCCCGTGACTTCGCCGTACAGGAACTGGCTGAACACCCATGCCAGCACGTGGCGGTCGCGCTCGAGGTCGAACGTGGCGCCGCCGAAGTCGTACGTCTGCTCCTCGCGCGTGAGCAGCATCGCCGTCACAGCGTACCTCTCCCGCAGCCTCGCTCGGAGCCGCCGCGGACCTCGTCGGCGAGGTCGGCGACGACCCGGCCGAGCGCGAACAGGAACACGCCGAGGAGGAGACTGGCCGCACCGGCGGCGATCCGTTCCACCGACACGTCGACCTCCACGTCCCGGAACGTGAGCGTGGCGTGGCCGACGACCCTCCGCGTCACCTCCACGGCGTGCCGCGCCGTGGCCCACAGCCAGCCGGCCCCGGCGACGCCGGCGGCCAGCACCGCCCAGCCGAGCAGCCGGAGCCCTCGGGTGCCCACTCTCACCTCGGCGCCCGCTCCCATTCGGCGGCCACGAGCACCGCTCGAGCGGCCCGGTCGCAGGGCCGGCCCACGGCGGCCAACCGCAGCACGCCGCCCTCCACGTCCCACGCGTAGACGTCCACGGTGTCCCGACAGTACAGCCGGAACGCGGGCGAGCTGGTGCGGGTCAGCACGAACGCCACCCGGAACGGCGTCCGCTGCGCGGTTCCCCACTTCGTCAGGTCACCGCTCTGCAGCCGGAACGAGCGGCGTCCGAGCTCCAGCGTGGCCGGCGGCTGGTCGCTCCGCCAGGTGCCCAGGAGGTGAGCGGGATCGCCGGCCCGTGGCCCGCACGCCGCCACGAGGGCCGGCAGGGCGAGGAGGACCAGCATCGAGCGTCGCGGCACGCCGGCCCCTAGAGCAGCGCCCAGCGGCGGGGGGCGATCATCGCGTCGGCCTCCGCGGGGCCCCAGGTCCCAGGCTCGTACTCCTGGACCGGGGGCGGGTCGCGGAACGCCGGGTCCAGGACCTCCCAGGCTCGCTCGAGGCCGTCCTGCCGCAGGAACATCGTGTGGTCGCCGTGCATGGCCTCGAGCAGGAGGGCCTCGTACGCCTCCACCAGCGGCCGTCCCTCGAACGCCTCCCCGTACTCGAAGTCGAGCCCCGCCTGCTCCAGCGTGATGCCCAGCCCCGGGGCCTGCACCGTGAACGACAGCACGATGCCCTCGTCGGGCTGGATCCGCATCGCCAGCCGGTTGCGCTCGACGCCGCCGAGCCCCTCCTTCTCGAATAGCCGGTGGGGGACGTCCTTGAACTCCACGACGGCCTGGGCCACCCGGCGGGACAGGCGCTTGCCGGTCCGCAGGTAGAACGGGACCCCCGCCCACCGCCAGTTGTCGATCTCCAGCCGCAGCGCGGCGAACGTCTCGACGTCCGAGTCGGAGGCCACGCCGTCCTCGTCGCGGTACCCGCGGTACTGCCCGCGCACGACGTCCTCCGGGCGGACGTCGGCGATGGCCTGGAACACCTTCACCTTCTCGTCGCGGAGCCGCTCGGGCTGGAAGGCCACCGGCGGCTCCATCGTCAGGAACGACAGCACCTGGAACAGGTGCGTCTGGACCATGTCCCGGAGGGCCCCGGTCCGCTCGTAGAACCGCCCGCGGCCCTCGATGCCGATGTCCTCGCACACCGACAGCTCCACGTGGTCCACGTAGCGGCGGTTCCACAGCGGCTCGAACAAGGAATTCGCGAACCGGAACACCAGGATGTTCTGGACGGTCTCCTTGCCCAGGTAGTGGTCGATGCGGAACACCTGGGACTCATCGAACACCTCGTGGAGCAGCCGGCCGAGGTCCCGGGCGCTCTGGAGGTCGGTCCCGAACGGCTTCTCGATGACGATCCGGGCCCGCTCCGCCATCCCCTCCTCGCCGATGCGGGCCACGATGTCGGGGAACGCCGCCGGCGGCGTGGCCGCGTAGTAGAAGCGCCGTCCCTCGGTGCCCCGCTCTCGGTCCAGGTCCTGGAGGTGCCGACGGAGGTGGCTCATGGCGCCCTCGTCGGTGAACTCACCGGGCACGTAGTAGAGGCCCTTGGCGAACTCGTCCCACGGCTCGGCCTGAGGCTCGGTCCTGCCGAACCGGGCCACGGAGTCCCGCGCCATCTCCCGGAACTGCGCGTTGTTCAGCTCGGTTCGAGCGTAGCCCACGATGCCGAACGACGCCGGGAGCAGCCCCTCGACGAACAGGTGGTACAGGGCCGGCAGGAGCTTGCGGTGGGTCAGGTCCCCCGAGGCGCCGAAGATCACCACCGCGCTGGGATCGGGCGGCGCGAGCTTCTGGCGCATCAGCCGCTCGGCGCCTCGCCGCCGTCGGCCTCCCTCACCGCGTGGCCCCCGAACTCGCGGCGGAGGGCGGCGATCACCTTGGCCGAGAACGATTCGTCCTGGCGCGAGACGAACCGCGCCAGCAGTGACAGCGCGGTGACCGGCGCGGGGACGTCCTCCTCGATCGCCGTCAGCACCGTCCACCGGCCCTCACCCGAGTCCTCGACGTAGCCCTTGACGCTCTCCAGCGTCGGCTCGCGGTCGAGGGCGCTGGCCAGGAGGTCGAGGAGCCACGACCGGACCACGCTGCCGTGCCGCCACACCTCGGCCACGGCCGGGAGGTCCAGCTCGAAGTCCGAGGCCCTCAAGATCTCGAAGCCCTCGCCGTAGGCCTGGAGGAGGCCGTACTCGATGCCGTTGTGGACCATCTTCACGAAGTGCCCGGCCCCGGTGGCCCCCACGTGCGCCCAGCCGTCGGGGGGCGCCAGCGCGTCGAGGACGGGCCGCAGGCGGGAGACCGCGTCCCGGTCGCCCCCGAGCATCAGGCAGTAGCCCTCGCGCAGCCCCCAGATGCCCCCGGACACGCCGGCATCGACGAAGGCGATCCCGTCCTCGGCCAGGTCCTGCCCCCGGCGCACCGAGTCGCGGAAGTACGAGTTCCCGCCGTCCACCACCAGGTCGCCGCGGTCCAGGAGGCCCCGGAGGTGCGACACCGTGCGCTCCGTGGGATCCCCGGCGGGGATCATCAGCCAGACCGCGCGGGGCGGCTCGAGCGCGGCGACCAGGTCCTCCAGCGACGTGACGGTGTCGACGCCCCGCTCCGACGCCGCCCTCCGGGTCCCGTCCCCCCGGGCGTAGCCCACGACCTGGTGGCCGTGGTCGACGAGGCGGACGCTCATGTTCCCGCCCATCTTCCCGAGCCCCACCATCCCGATCCGCATGTCACCGCCTCCCCGCGCCCGGACCGTCGGAGCCAAGCCTACTCAACGTCCCCACGCCAGCAGGTCGCCAAGGTCGACTCGCGCCGCCCGCCGCCCGGCGTCGCGCAGGGCGCTCAGATCCCCCGCAGCCTGCGCCGCGATGAGCTCCGCGAAGGTGTACGGAGCCCCGGGGATCGCGCGGTCCTCTGCCGGCCGCTCGAGGACCTGCACGAACACGCCGGTGTCCGGACCGCCCTTGTGGAGCTGGCCGGTGGAGTGCAGGTAGCGCGGGCCGTAGCCCAGCGTGGTGGCCACCCGCAGCCGCTCGCCGATCCGCCGGCGGGCGTCTTGGAGGGACGACCAGGCCCCGTCGGACGGAGGGACGAACGCCTGGATGCCCACGTAGTCCCCGGGCCGCACGGAGCCGAGCAGCGCGTCGAGGTCCCCGGCCGGCTCGTCGGGCAGATCGCCCGAGGACAGCACGTCGGCGGTCCGGTCCTTGGCCGCCTGGACATCTGGCTGGTCGAAGGGGTGGATCCCCAGCACGTGGCCGGCGACGGCGACGGCGAACTCGAGGACGAAGAAGGCGGCGCCCAGGGCCGCCGGTCGGTCGACCGGAAGCTCGATCGCGGGGTCCGCCTCCGGCGCCTCGGCGAAGGACAGGAACAGGCGGTCATCGCCCGCCGGGACCGGCTCGCGGTCGACGGGCACGATGCCCCTTCCCTGCTTCCCGGTGGATTCGGCGACGAGCTGCTCGACCCACGCGCCGACGGCCTCGACCGCCGGAGGCGCCACCAGGGTCAGCTTGTCGCGTCCGGCGAGCGCCGCCTCGGCCATGGCCACGCCGAGGAAAGCGCCGGGGTTGGCCGCCGCCTCGAAGGTCCGGCACGCCTCGGCGGCCCGCTCCGCCTCGTCGAGGAGGCCGTCGAGGTCCGCCCCGATGAGCGCCGCGGGGAGCAGCCCGAAGACCGTCAGCGCCGAGTACCGGCCACCGACGTCCGGCGCCGCCCGGAACACGCGCCGGAACCCGAGGCGCCCGGCCTCCTCCTCCAGCGGCGTCCCGGGATCGGTCACCGCCACGAACCTCGAGCCGTCGCCGACCGCGCCGTGGAAGTAGGCCAGGTGCGAGCGGGTCTCGATCGTGGTGCCCGACTTGCTCGACACCACGAACAGCGTCCGGTCCATGGGGAGCTCGCGCTCCAGCACGGCGATGGCATCGGGGTGCGTCGTGTCGAGGACCCGGAGGTCCAGCATGCCGTCCGCCACCCCGAACGCCCGGCGGTAGACCTCCGGCGCCAGGCTGGACCCGCCCATCCCCAGCAGGACCGCGTGGGTCAGCCCATCGCCGGCGGCCTGGCTGGCGAACGACCGCAGCTCGCCGACGAGCGCCCGAGCGGCCCCCGGCGCCTCGAGCCACCCCAGGCGGTCGACGATCTCCGCCGGATCGCCGCGCCAGACCGTGTGGTCCCGGGCCCAGATCCGCTCCACGACCCCGTCGGCGTCCAGCTTCGCCAGCCGGTCCCCCACGACCCGGTCGAGGTCGCCGAGCCGGGGGGTGAGGGGGGCCGGGGCCGCCATCGCGCCCATCGTACGTCGGGGACACCGTGATAGCCTGTGCCCACGGAAACCCTTCGACGGTGAGCGCACCCACGGCCCCCGACGGGCGCCCCACTCCGAGGATGCGGGACCTCCCGCCGCCCCGCGAGAACCCGAGCATCATCGGCCCCCTCTTCCGGTGGATCTTCCAGTGGCCGTACCGCTTCGCGCTCTTCGTCCTCCACCGGGCCGGCTTCCGCCCGTACCAGCTGACGCTCCTGTCGCTGGCCGGGAACGCGGTCGTCGGCTACCTCCTGCTGACCGGGCGCCGGTTCCTGCCCGGGATCCTTCTCCTGCCCGCCGGGCTGTTCGACATCTTCGACGGCGGCGTGGCCCGCCTCCGCGGCGAGGAGACCCGGAAGGGGGCGCTCCTCGACGCGGTCATCGACCGGGCCTCGGACATCGTCGTGTTCGGCTGCCTGTTCTTCGCGGAGTTCGTGGTCCACCGGCAGGTGGCCACCGCTGGCATGGCGCTGGCGGCCATGATCGCGTCGCTGCTGGTCAGCGACGTGCGGGCCGAGGGAGAGGCGGCGGGCCTGGACATGAGCGAGGGCAGCGTCCAGCGGCTGGAGCGGTACGTGGGGCTCACGTTCGGGCTCACCGCGCCCGGGATGCTGCTCCCGGTCCTCGCGGCGCTGACCGTGGCGGGCCTGTTCACCACCGCTCAGCGCGTCGTGACGGGCTGGCGAGGCCTGGACCGGGCTTCACGCGCGGCATGAGGGCGGGGCGCCCGCCGCGGGTCCTGCTGACCCGGTGGCTCCCCGACCCCGTGATGGGGTTCCTCGAGGGGCGCTGCCAGCTGACGGCCTGGGACGGCGACGGCCCGATGCCCCGCGACCGCCTCCTGGCCGAGGCGCGCGGCCTGGACGGCATCCTGGCCCTCCTCACCGACCGGATCGATGGGGAGGTCCTCGACGCCGCCGGGCCGGGGCTCCGGGTCGTGGCCAACTACGCGGTCGGCTTCGACAACGTCGACGTGTCGGCCTGCACGGCGCGCGGCGTGGTGGTGACGAACACGCCCGACGTCCTGACCGCCGCCACCGCGGACCTGACCTGGGCGCTGATCCTGGCCGCCGGCCGCCGGGTGGCGGAGGGCGACCGGCTGATCAGGGCCGGGGTGCAGTGGGAATGGGCACCCGGGTTCATGCTGGGTCGCGAGGTCACCGGCGCGACGCTCGGCATCGTGGGGTTCGGACGGATCGGCCAGGCGGTGGCCGCCCGGGCCGGCGGGTTCGGGATGCCGCTCCGCTACCACGCGCGTTCGCGGAAGCCCGACGCGGAGGCGGCCACCGGCGCCGAGCCGCGCGATCTGCCCTTGCTGTTGGCGGAGTCGGATATCGTCTCCGTCCACGTGTCGCTCACGCCGCGGACCGCCCATCTCTTCGACGCCGCCGCGTTCCGGGCCATGAAGCCTACGGCGGTCTTCGTGAACACCTCCCGGGGGGGCGTCGTCGACGAGCGCGCCCTGGCGGAGGCCCTGCGGAGCGGCGAGATCGCCGCCGTGGGCCTCGACGTCTTCGAGCGGGAGCCGGAGGTCCACTCCGAGCTGGTCGCACTGCCGAACGTGGTCCTGACCCCGCATCTCGGGAGCGCCACCGTCGAGGCCCGGACGGCCATGGGGATGGCCGCCGCGCGCAACCTCGTCGACGCGCTCGAGGGCCGGCGGCCCCCGGCGGCCGTCAACCCCGAGGCCCTGGGGGCCCGCCGATGACCGCGCCGCTGATCGCGGTGGCCGGCAAGCCCCTCCGCGCGGGGGCCGTGCGCGGATGGCGGGAGCCCGGCGTCGGGGTGCCATCGGCGTACGTGGAGGCCCTCCACCGGGCCGGCGGGCAGGAGGCGGTGCTGCTCCCGGTCGAGCTGGCGCCCGAGGACGCGGCGCGCCGCCTGGCCCGGTTCGACGCGCTCCTCCTGATCGGAGGCGGCGACGTGGACCCCGCTCGCTACGGCGAGGAGCGACACCCGTCGGTCTACGGCGTGGAACCGGAGCGCGACGCGTTCGAGATCGCGCTGGTCCGCGCGGCGCTCGAGCGCCGGATTCCGACGCTGGCCGTCTGCCGCGGGAGCCAGGTCCTGAACGTTGCCCTGGGCGGCACGCTGACCCAGCACCTCGAGGACGAGTCGCTCCCGGGCCACGGCGATCCGCGCACCGAAGGGCCGTTCACCCACGCCGTGCGTCTCGAGCCCGGCTCGCGCGTCGCCCGGGCCATGGGCGTCGAGCGCGCCGACTGCGCATCGCACCACCACCAGGGCATGGCCAAGCTGGGCCCCGGCCTGGTGGCCACCGGGTGGGCCGACGACGGCGTGGTCGAGGCCGTCGAGCACGAGGACGGCTGGATGCTCGGCGTCCAGTGGCACCCCGAGGAGACGTCCAGGGACGACCCGGTCCATCAGGCGCTGTTCGACGCGCTGGTCCGCGCGGCGTCGGGCTGAGCGCCTAGGCCTCCACGGACCGCAGCGTGCTCGGGTCGCCGACGAGCATGATGACGTCCCCGGCGCGGAGGACCTCGTCGGCCCCGGGATTGGACAGGACCGTCCCGTCGCTCCGGCGCAGCACCACCGGAACCGCGCTCCGGCACGCCTCGCCGATCGCGCGGCCGTCGAGGTCGGATCCCTCGTCGACGGCGATCTCGTCCAGCCGCACCCGGTCGTTCCCCCGGGCGGACAGCTCGAGCGAGCCGACGAGGTGCGGGCGCACCGCCTGGAGCGCCATCTCGCGCCCGCTGCTGGCGTACGGGGAGATGACCCGGTTGGCGCCGGCGCGCCGGAGCCGGTCCACCGACTCCCGATGCGCGGCCCGGGCGACGATGAACATCCGCGGGTTGAGCGAACGCCCGATCAGCGTGATGAACAGGTTCTCCGCATCGGAGTCGACCGCGCACAGCAGCCCGCGGGCCCGCTCGACGCCGGCCAGCCGCAGGATCTCCTCGGACGTCGGGTCCTCGATCATGTAGAGGACCCCGTCCCGTTCCATGTCGTCCTGGAGCTCGGGCTTCCGGTCGATGACCAGGAACGGTGCGTCCTCGTGCTCCAGCTCGCGGGCGACGGCCTGACCCACGCGCCCGTAGGCGCACACGATGAAGTGGTCGCGCAGCCCCTCGATCCTCCGCTCCATGCGTCGCCTCCTCGCCTTCTCCGAGAAGCGTCCCTCGATCAGCGCCGCGGCCAGCATGGCCACCGCCGCCAGGAACGCCGTGACGCCCAGCAGGGCCAGGCTCGCCGTGAAGATCTTCTCGGCCGGGCCGAAACCCTGGCCCTCCGGGATGCCGAGCGTCGTGACCGCCAGGACCGTCTTGTAGAAGGCGTCGAGGACCCCGAACCCCAGGATCACGTAGCCGACCGTCCCGTACGCGAACAGCAGCGCGATCCCCGCCGTGATCGGGAGGAGCCGCCGCCACAGCCGGTCCCGTTCCGTCACGCCGCAATCCTAGGCGCCGAGCGGCGAGTCAGCCGGATGCCGAGAACGTCCCCGTGGCGTCGATGACCAGCCCGCGCGCCGACAGCCCGACGCACGAGAACGTTCCGTCGAGGCGGTCCCGCTCCACCTCGACCAGCGTGACCTGGCACTCGCCGTCGAACGACGTGAAGACCACCGGGAGGCCCTCGTCCGGAGCGGTGAGGGTCACGGAGAGGCCGTTCCCCGTCACCCGGGTGCCCTCGAACAGCGGTCCGCCGATCCCCACGGCGGGCTGGTCCTGGCCGCCCCAGGTCAGCGCGAACCCTCCGCGGGGATGCTGGTAGATGTTGATGGCCCCGCCGTCGAGCGGCACGTCGAAGCGCGTGCGCAGGGCGCCCCTCACGCGCACCTCGGCCCGCCCCTCGGTCAGGACCCCGACGCCGGGCGGCCGCACCGAGCGGCCCGGCTCGCCGCCGCCACACGCGGCCAGCGACAGCACGGCGGCGGCCAGCGCGATCCGGATCACGACGCCCCGCCCTCCCGTCGGACGACGAGCGTCATCCCATCCACCTCCTCGACGATCACGCGCTCGCCGGGGCGACCGTCGACGACCCGGGCGGGGTAGGAGGTCCCCGCGATCCGGACCCGCCCCGCTTCGGTCAGCACGCCGGCCTGGCCCACGAGCGCCTCGTGGCCGGACCGGGGGGCCACCCGCCGCAGCCGCAGCCAGAGCTGGACCTCGAAGATCTCGACGCCCGCGAGCGCCACGACGACGAGGACCCACCAGGGAAACGGAACGAACAGGTAGGCGAGCGTGCCGCCGATGAGCAGGGCCACGGCGGGAGCGTACCGCGGGCCGGTCCTGGGTCAGCCCCTCGGGCGCAGCCCGAGGATCTCGTAGGAGAACATCCCGCCCGGCGCCTGGTACGAGACCCGCTCGCCCACGCCCCGCCCCAACAGCGCCCGGCCGAACGGCGAGTCCACCGACACGGTGCGAGCGCCGGGGAACCGCTCCTCCTTCGAGGCGGCCAGCAGGTAGGTCTCCGCCTCGGGCTCCTCCTCCTCGAGGGCCCGGACGGTGACCACCACGCCGGGGGCGGCGGTGTCGGCCTCCTCGGGCGCGTCGACGAGGTCGGGGTCCTTGAGGATGCGCTCCAGCTCGCGGATCCGGGCCTCCATGAGGCCCTGCTCGTTCTTCGCCGCATCGTACTCGGCGTTCTCCCGGATGTCCCCCAGCTCGCGGGCGTGCTGGAGCCGCTCGGCCATGCGCCGGCGGCCCTCGCCGGTCAGGCGCTCCAGCTCCTCGCGGAGCCGTTCGTACGCCTCACGGGTCAGCACGGCGCTCGGCGCCTCGCCGGCGTTGCGTCGCGTCCTCGGTTCCTCCATGCCACAGAATGTAGCAACCGGTACGGTGCACGTTCGACCCGGGCCACCGACGGGTACGAACGAGGGAGATGTTCGGCCAATCGTGGCGCGTGGCCCGCATCGCGGGGATCGACATCAGGATCGACAGCTCCTGGACGATCATCTTCCTCCTGGTCGGCTACACGCTGTTCATCCGGTTCGCCACCGTTGGGGAGTTCGACGTCGGGACCGGCGCGGCGGTGGCCCTCGCCGGCCTCACCACGGTGCTGTTCTTCGCCTCCGTCCTCCTCCACGAGCTGGCCCACGCCGTCACGTCGAAGGCCCGCGGCGTGCCCGTCCGGGGCATCACGCTCTTCCTGTTCGGCGGGGCGACCCACGCCAAGCTCGAGACCCGCCGCCCGCGCGACGAGTTCGTGATCACGGTGGTGGGCCCGGGGACCAGCCTGGTCCTGGCGGCGGTGTTCTGGCTGCTCTCCGTGACGACCCGCGGC
>DASZZY010000149.1:0-6058 GCA_036260395.1 Actinomycetota bacterium | reverse complement strand
CGCCCCGGCCCCTCGCGGACGTCCTATCGCCTGGCTGAGGCCGCGCCCTGCCGCCGGCCAGGCGGCGGGAGCTGCGTCTGGGGGTTGAGGAACGGCACTCGCTGCTCCGCCCGAAGGATGTCGCGCTCCTCGAGCTTCAGGACCTCGAACCCCCGATTGCTGAAGAAGTTGTTCCCGTAGATGGACCCGTTGTACCAGTAGTTCGACCAGTATTCCGCCTCCTGCTGGCCGGTCGCCTCGTTCGCCTCCGGCTCGTAGAAGCCGATCTGCTCGGGGTTCGTCGGGTCGGTGTAGTCGACCACCGTCGTCCCGCCGCTGTACCAGGCCGAGACCAGGATGTCCCGGTCGTTGCGAAGCGGGATCGTGTTGAAGTTGTGCGCCGTGCAGATGTCGGTGGGCTCCTCGTTCTGCGGCAGCGTGAAGAAGCCCTGCTCCACGGGCGCCGCAGGATTCGTGACGTCGTAGAACCACAGCGAGCCGGTGGGGAGCTGTCCGCCGCTCAGGCAGCCCGGGCTCGCGGCCGCCCCACCCAGCTCGTCGCCGATCACCAGCGTCTCGGCCTCGAAGTCGAACGTCGTGGAGTGGTGGATGTTGATGAGCGGGTTGTAGATGTGGGACAGGATCACCGGGTTCTCCGGGTCCGAGATGTCCCACGTCTGCGACTCGGTGATGCAGGCGGCGGCGGCCAGGTCCTTGGTCGGAAAGACCGTGACGTCGTGGCAGCCGATCGCCGGCGACACGCTCGGCGTGGAGACCACCTGGGCGTCCTCCGGGTGGTTCAGCGGCACCTCGACCACGGAGATCTTGCGGTGGCTCACGACGTTGCAGCTCGCCGTCGGGGCCCCCAGCGGGTAGGACTGTACGTAGATCAGGAGCCTCGGGTCACGCTCGCCCGCGTCGTTCTCGTGCGCCAGGTCGGGCAGGAGCGTGTGGGTGTGCGACCCGCAGTCCGTATTGACGGTCGTGATCTGGCTGGGCTCCGCCGGATCCTCGATGTTGACGATCCGGATGCCCTCGAATGCCGAGCCCGCGGCGGTGTCCTCCGTGCTGCAGCTGTGGCCGGCGCGAGGCGAGTCGACGGAGACGAACGCGAGGTCCTGCCAGATCGAGACGTCGGACTGGGGCCCGTGGCACTCGAACCGCCCGATCTGCGTCGGGTCGGCGGGGTCGGAGATGTCGATCAGCCGGAAGCCCCCCGGGTTGCTGGTCGGCGAGTTGCCGTACACGCCGGCGATGGCCGTCTTGCCCCAGAAGGCCAGGTCGCTTCCGCGCTCGTATGGGAGGCTGCCAATCAGCCTCATGTTCTCCGAGTGCTCGTCCGGGCTCTCGGGGTGGCTCGCCGCGGTCGCATCGCGCGCCGCGTCCCGCGCCGCGTGGGTGTCCACCGGGAGGTCGTCGTCCGGGTGGGCCGCCACGCCGGCGGGGATCACGAGCACGACCGCGAGCGCCACCGCGGGCAAGGTCCATCTACGCATGCCGGGCTCCTTCCTTCGAAAGGGATCGCCACCTACTTCGACGCCCGCGGCGCGGATTCCTGCCCGTTACGGGCCTTCCGGCAGGTCCGCCCCCATCGCGTGGTAGCCGCCGTCGACGTGGACGATCTCACCGGTGATGCCCCGGGCTCGGTCCGAAAGCAGGAACATCACAGTGTCGGCCACGGGCCCCGGATCCGTGGGGTCCCACCCGAGCGGGGCTCGCCGCGGCCAGGCGTCGATGAACCGGTCGAACCCGGGGATCCCCTTGGCCGCCACCGTGCGGAGCGGGCCGGCCGCCACGCAGTTCACTCGGATCCCGGCCCGCCCCAGATCCCTGGCCAGGTAGCGGGTGACGGACTCGAGGGCCGCCTTCGCCACGCCCATCCAGTCGTACGCGGGCCAGGCCACCGTGGCGTCGAAGTCCAGGGCCACCACGCTCCCCCCGCGACGCTCCAGCAGGGGGGCCATGCCGGCCACCAGCCCCTTCAGCGAGTAGGCGCTGGTCCGGAGGGCCGTCGCGGCGCTCTCCCACCCGGTCCGCAGGAAGTTGCCCCCCAGCGCGTCCTCGGGGGCGAAGGCGATAGCGTGCAGGATCCCGTCCAGCCGGTCCCACCGCCGGTCGAGGTCGTCGGCCACGGCGCGGATCTGCGCCTCGTCGTTCACGTCCATCTCCAGGACGTCCGGGGGGCGCGGGAGCCGCCGGGCGCTCCGCTCGGTGACGGAGAGCCCCCGGCCGAACCCCGTGAGCACCAGCTCGGCGCCCTCCTCCTGCGCGGCGCGGGCCACGGCGAACGCGATGCTCTGGGGGGTGAGGACGCCCGTGATGAGGAGCCGCTTGTCCTCGAGGAGCACGGGGGGTTCGACCGGGCCGGAGGGGCGGATGGTTACGACGCCGCCCGGCGGCCGGCCCCCAGGCGATCGAGCTGCTGGAGGACGCGGTCCACCTCGTCCGCCGTGTTGTAGTGGCAGAACCCGATCCGCACCGCACCGCCGGAGGCCTGGAGGCCGAGCCGCTCCATGATCGCCAGCGCGTAGTAGTTGCCGTCCCAGACGAAGATCCCTCGCCGGGCCAGCTCCTCGGCGACCTCGCGGGGGCTCCGCTCGCCGAGCCGGACGGCGAAGGTGGGGGTGCGCTCCTCGGTGCGGTCCGGGTCGCCGATGCCGTAGAGGCGGAGGTCGGCGTTGGCCGCGGCGCCCTCCAGGAAGCGCCTCGACAGCGTGGCCTCGTAGGCGGCGATGGCCTCCATGCCCGCCACCACGGCGGCCCGCCGCCCCCCGGCGCCCGGGCCGACGGACGTGCGGCCGATCCCCGCCAGGTAGTCGACGGCCGCGGCCAGCCCGACCAGCGCCTCGTGGTTCTGGGTGCCGGTCTCCCAGCTCTCGGGCGGGTCGCCGGGTGCCGGGCGCACCTTGTACGGCGTCCACGTGGCCAGCAGCTCGCGGCGGGCGTACATCACGCCGAGGTGTGGCCCGAAGATCTTGTACGGCGAGCAGAAGGCGATGTCGGCGCCCAGGGCCCGGACGTCGAGGACGCGGTGCTGGGCAAGGTGGACGGCGTCGGCGATGACGACCGCGTCGGTCCCGCGGGCCGCCCGGACGACCTCCGCCGCCGCGGTGATCGTCCCCACGGCGTTCGACGCCATCGTGAACGCCACGATCCTGGTCCGCTCCCCGAGGGCGCGCTCCAGCGAGCCGAGGTCGAGCGTGCAGTCCTCCTCCCGGACGTCGACCCACCGGACCCGCGCTCCACGGTCCTCGGCCGCCGCCACCCACGGCGCGATGTTGGCGTCGTGGTCGAGGCGGGTGACCACCACCTCGTCGCCCTCGCGGAGCCGGCGGGCCAGCGACCGGGACAGGGCGAACGCCAGCGTGGTCATGTTGGGCCCGAACACGATCTCGTCCGGGTCGGCGCCGAGGAGATCCGCCGCCGCGGTGCGCCCGGCCTCGACGTCGGCGCCGGCCTCGCGGCTCGTGGGGAAGGTTCCGCCGACGTTGGCGTTCCGCTCCAGGAGGTGGGCGGCCATCGCGCGGGCTACGGCCTCGGGGACCTGGGTGCCGCCGGGGGCGTCGGCGAACACGCACGGGCGCCCGTCCATCGTCCGCCGCAGCGCCGGGAAGCGCTCGCGGACCGCGGCGACGTCGAAGGGGGCGCCCATCGCGGCCAAGCCTCCACCATCCGCGGCCGTCCTCGCCACCCCGACCCCTACGCGAGGAGGGCCCCGGCCAACTCGCGGTGCTCCTGGAGCGGGAAGCTGCGGGGATCGCGCGGGATCACCTGCACCGAGACGTGGTCGGCGCCCGCGTCCAGGTGCTCTTGCACCCGCCGCCGGACGGCGTCCACGTCGCCCCAGGCCACCAGGGCGTCGACCAGCGCGTCGCTCCCCCCGTCGCCCAGGTCCCCGTCCGACCAGCCTAGGCGCAGGAGGTTCCGGGCGTAGTTCTCGAGCTTGAGGTAGTGGCCCATGTAGGCCCGGGCCACCTCGCGCGCCGCGGCGGGGTCCCCCTCGAGCACCACCGCCTGTTCGGGGGCCAGCAGGGAGTCCGGCCCGAGCGCGGCGCGGGCCCTCGCGGTGTGCTCCACCGGGACGAAGTACGGGTGGGCCCCGGCGGTCCGTTCCGCGGCCAAGCGGAGCATGCGGGGGCCGAGCGCGGCCAGCACGCGGGGCGGCCGTTCGGGGGCCTCCCGGCGCGGGTACGGGGCCGCCTCCATGTCCTCGAGATACCGGGCCATCCGGGCCAGGGGGCGCTCGTAGCGGAACGCGCCCCGGCGGTCGACCGACGTCCGGTGGCTGACGCCCATCCCGAGCACGAACCGCCCGGGGAACGCCTCCTCGAGCGCGCGGGCCCCGTTGGCCATGGCCACGGGGTCGCGGGCCCAGATGCTGGCGATGCCGGTGGCCACGACGATCCGCCGCCCCGCCTCCAGGAGCAGAGCGGCGTGGCTCAGCGCCTCCTTGCTGCCCCGGCCCTCGGGGATCCAGAGCGCCGGGAAGCCGAGCGCCTCGAGCTCGGCGACGACCTCTCGGGCCCGGGGGACCGGCTGAGGATCGAGCGCGAACGTCCACACCCCGACCGGTCCCAGGCGTGCGGCGAGGGCGCGCCCGTCGTCGAGGCCCGCCACGCCGGTGTCCCCCACGATCTTCAGGTGCCGGCCCGCCGCCCCACGCCCGTGGCGAACTCCTTGCCCCGGAGCTTGCCACCGGCGTCGGACCGCAGTGGCGGCGTGTCCATCCCCGCGCCGACGCGCAGGCCCTCGAGGAACTCGCCGATGGCCTCGAGCGAGCTGTGCCGGGGCGTCCACCCGAGCTCGGTCCGAGCCCGCGTGATGTCCATGATCGGGAGGCTGAGCGCCAGGTCGACGAGGGTGGGGCTGGATGGGAGGAGGTGCAGGCGCCAGCCGGCCGAGACGACGGCTCGCACCGCAGAGGACGGGAGGCGAACCGGCCGGGCCCCGAGCAGCTCGCCGAGCGTGCCCGGGTCGAGCACGGGATCGGCGGCCACGTTGAACGCCCCGCTGACGGGCCGGAGCACCGCGAGCCGGTAGGCCTCCGCGGCGTCCGCCGAGTGGACGGCCTGGAACCGCAGCCCGGGGAGATCGGGGATCACCGGGATCAGCCGCCGGTGCACCAGCCGGTTCGGCAGGAGCGGCCCGGCGAACAGGCGGCGCTGCTCCGAGGCGGACTCCCGCTTGAAGATGAACCCGGGCCGCAGGCGCACCAGGCGGACGTCCGGGTGGTCCCGCTCGAAGCGGTCCAGGACGCGCTCGACGTAGGACTTCTCGCGCCCGTACGCGGCGGTGGGGAGCGCGTGCGTGGGCCACGACTCGTCGACGGGCCGGTCCTTCGGCCCCGGCGAGTACGCGCCGACCGACGACGCGTACACGAGCGCCGGCACCCCGGCGGCCGCCACGGCGTCGAAGACCCGGATGCTCCCGAGGACGTTGTGCTTCCACGTCTCCAGCGGGTCGTGCGTGGGCTGGAAGATCCATGCCAGGTGGACGGCCACGTCGGCGCCGCGGAGGTGCTCCACGAGGTCGTCCTCCGCGATGTCCGCCGCGACCCACGTCGTCTTGGGCTGCTTCCACTTCGGCAGGCGGCGGGCGAGCCCGACGATCGAGCTCACGTCCGGCTCACGGGCCAGCGACTCCACCAGGCTGGTCCCGACGTTCCCGGTTGCTCCGATGATGACCACCTTCATCGAGGACACCTCCGCCGCTCGGTCGACGGGAGGTACATACCCCGCCGGGGGCGGCCGTAGCGCCGGGGCCCGCTGTGGCACGCTCTGGGGTGGATGGCCGATCCTTCCGCCGGTGGCCGAGCTCCCGGGGGCGCGTCGATGCTCGTCGAGGCGCTGCGAGCACAGGGCGTGCACGACGAGCGGGTGCTCGAGGCCTTCCGGCGCGTGCCGCGCGAGCGCTTCGTCCCCCCGGAGTGGTCGGCGGAGGCCGCCCGGGACCGGCCGATCCCCATCGCCCGGGGCCAGGTGACGACCCAACCGTCGCTGATCGGCCAGATGGTCGCCGCCCTGCACATGTCCGGCGGCGAGCGCGTCCTCGAGGTCGGGACGGGCCTCGGGTTCCAGAC
>DASZZY010000148.1:0-3626 GCA_036260395.1 Actinomycetota bacterium | reverse complement strand
GGGGCGCCGGCGGCCGGGTCCCCCAGGTGCTCGACCAGGGCCGTGATCATCCTGGTGGTCAACGCCCAGGAGCAGTTCGTGGTGCAGAGCGTCTTCACGACGTCCTCGAACACCGTGGGGCTCCGGATCATCCGTCCCGCGCCCGACGCGGCCCACGCCAGCTCCGGATCGTCGGCCACCATCGCGTAGAACGCGGACAGATCCAGATCCAGGTGGAGGACGCGGCGGACCACCTCGGCGAGGGCCGCCGCCTCCCGGGCTGCCGGGGCGCGGCCCCGCACCTCGACCCGGGCGTGCCCGCGCCGGCCGGGTCGGATCACCACCGTTCGGGGCCGCCGGCCGGGCACCGGGACCGTGATCTCCAGCGTCGACGCCGCCTCGTCCAGCAGCATCGGGGGCAGCGAGACCAGCCCGTGCGAGGTGATGGTCCGGAGCAGGTCGACCGGCTCGCCGCCGGGGCCGCGCAGGGCGATCTGAAGCTCCATGGGCGCCGAGCGTACGCGACCCGGGGGGGCCACCTGGCATGATGGGCCGCGGTGCACGAGACGAGCGACGACCTGGCCGCCCTCCAGCGGCTCCTCGACGAGAGCCAGGCGAGCGCCGGCCCCCACCTCCGCCGGATCTTCACCGACGAGCGGCGCCTCCGCGCCGACGAGCTCCCCGCGCTCCTGCCGGGCGTCCAGGTCCTGAACCTGGCGACCGTGAACGCCGCCTGCGAGCCGCGGGTGGCCCCCGTCGACGGGCTGTTCTACCGGGCGCGGTTCTACTTCGGCTCCTCGGCGGACTCGGTGCGGTGGCGGCACCTCCGCGCCCGGCCGCAGGCGAGCGCGGCGCACACCCGTGGCGAGCAGCTGGCCGTCGTGGTCCACGGGACGGCGGTGCCGATCGACCCCGCCGAGGAGGCGGAGGCGGGCTTCCGGCGGTACCTGCTCGAGGTCTACGGAGACGACTGGGAGGACTGGGGCGGGGACGCTCCGTACGCCCGCATCGAGCCGACGCGGATGTACACGTTCTCGTCGGGGGGCTAGCCGCCGAGCCAGGTGACCGGCGGGCCGTGGGGCCCCGACCGCGCCACGAGGCGGTCCTCGCCACCCGGCCACAGGCGGAGCCGGGTCTCGAAGCCCGTCTCCCCCAGCTCGACGGAGAGCCAGGCGACCGGCGCGTCGGCCGTGGCCCGCTCCCCGGCACGCTCGATCGCCGCCGTGAACCTCGCCCGGTACTCGGCCTCGAAGTACATCGCCACGATGGAGTGGAACAGGACCGCGGCCGTCCCCGGGACGGGGTCGAGTCGGGCCTCCACCCACTCCACGGCGTCGGCCCGGTCCACCGGGGCCGGCACCGCGGCGGCCACCTGGAGCGCGCCGCGGAGCCGTTCGAGGCGGTCGGTCATGTCGGGCCAGACGTACGACAGCAGCGTCAGCCGGCCCTCCTCGGTCGTCGCGTCGACCGGCGCCCGGTCGCATCCCCGCCGCTCCACGACCTCGGGGCGCACGGCCTCCAGGGGGTGGGCGCCCTCGAACACCCCGGTGAACCGCACCGGCGAGTCCGGGTCGCCCCACGAGGCGTCGCCGGAGCGGTAGGAGAACCGGTCCCACCGAAGGTTCAGGCCGGCGCTGGCGCCGACCTCCAGGCAGCGGAGGGGGAGCCCGGTCCGCTCCGCAACGGCCAGGAAGCCGCCGAGCAGGATCGCCGCCCGGCCGACCTCATTGGTCTGGACCGGCCGCTCGAGCAGCGCTTGGACCTCGTCGAGCCGGTCCTCCACCGTGGCCTGGAACGCGGGCCACGCCTCTCCCGGCGTCCCTCCCGCCGACGGGTAGTGGACGGCCAGGGACGGGGCCCGCCCCTCGAGGACCAGCCGGTGCACCGCTCCCATCAACCGGAGCGCCAGGAAGCTCTCGCTGGGGTCGTCCTCGTGACCCCGGAGCGCCTCCCACACCGGGCCGCCGGCCACGGCGTCGTCGGCGGCGCGGCGGAGGAGGTCGGCGTACAGCGGCGACCCCAACCGCTCGCACCAGACCGCCTGCCCGCGGAGGGCATCGGCCAGGCGGGCCGCGGCGCCGGCGTGGTCGGCCACGGCGGGACCTTACGACGGGAACCTCGAGGCCGTCCCTCGCGTCCAACGAGAGACATGCGGATGCGGCTGGCCCTCCTGGCGCTGACGGCGCTGGCGCTCGCCGCCTGCGGTGGGGTGAGCAGGCCGGGAGGGACACCGGTCGTGGGCCCCTCCCCCTCCCCCACCGGCGCCGGCGGCCCCGTCCGGTTCGTGCTCCAGGACACCTACCGCCAGGGCCAGCGGATCGAGGTCCGGATCACGAACGCCGGCGACCGCGCCTATCGCTACAACGCGTCGGGCTACGAGGCCTGCGACCTGACGTACCGGTTCGAGGACGGCGAGGAGTTCATCATCCCGCCCGGGACCCACTGCGACCTCATCGTGATCGAGGAGATGGCCCCGGGCGAGACCGTGACGCTGTTCGAGTGGAGCCTCGATCAGTGCCTCAAGGACCAGTGGGGCTGCGTGAAGAGCGAGGAGCTGCCACCCGGTCGGTACACGATCGAGGGGAAGTTCAAGGCCGTCGGCGGCGGTCCGCCGGCCAGGGCCAGCGCCAGCTTCGAGATCGTCCCGGCCCACAACATCCCGGACGTCGCCCCGGACGAGACCGACGGGCGACCGGAACCGAGCGACTGACGCCGCTCAGTCGTCGGGGCCGACCATCCGCTCCGGCCGCACGGCCTCGTCGTACTCCTCCTCGGTGAGGTAGCCGAGGGCCAGGGCGGCCTCCTTGAGCGTCATCCCCTGCTTGTGGGCCTTCTTGGCGATCTCGGCGGCCTTGTCGTAGCCGATGCGAGGGCTGAGGGCGGTCACCAGCATCAGCGAGCGGTCGACGTGGCCGGCGATGACGTCCTCCCGCGCCCGCAGCCCGTCCACGCAGAACCGCCGGAAGTTGCGGCACGAGTCGGTGAGGATCCGCGCGCTGTGGAGGAAGTTCCGGATCATCACCGGCTTGAACACGTTGAGCTGGAAGTGGCCCTGCGAGCCGGCGACGGTGACCGCCACGTCGTTCCCGAACACCTGCGTGCACACCATGGTCAGGGCCTCGGACTGGGTGGGGTTCACCTTGCCGGGCATGATCGACGAGCCCGGCTCGTTCTCCGGGAGCTCGAGCTCGCCCAGCCCGGAGCGGGGGCCCGAGCCCAGCAGGCGGATGTCGTTGGCGATCTTGAACAGCGTGACGGCGAGGGTCCGCAGCGCGCCGTGCGCGTGGACCAGGGCGTCGTGGGCGGCCAGCGCGGCGAACTTGTTCGGCGCCGCCACAAACGGCAGCGCGGTGAGCTCCGCGATCTTCGCCGCGGCCCGATCGGCGAACTCGCGTGGAGCGTTGAGCCCGGTGCCGACCGCGGTCCCGCCGATCGCCAGCTCGTAGAGCCCCGCGAGCGAGCGCTCGAGGCGCTCGAGGTCGGCGTCGAGCTGCGCCACGAACGCCGAGAACTCCTGGCCAAGGGTGAGCGGAACGGCGTCCTGGAGATGCGTCCGCCCGATCTTCACGATGTCGCCGAACTCCTCGGCCTTGGCCGCCAGCGCGTCCCGAAGACGCCGGACGGAGGGAACCAGGCTTTCCACCATC
>DASZZY010000147.1:0-6452 GCA_036260395.1 Actinomycetota bacterium | reverse complement strand
CCGGACGCGCGCATCAGCTCCGCGTAGGTGCTCTTCAGCGCTTGAGGCGGAAGGAGAAGTGCCGCTGGCGGCGGCAGGGTCCGCGGCGTGGACCCGGTACCTGGACCGCGTCCCGACATCCCGGACGATGCCGGGTTGTCGGGCGCCTAAGCCAGCCTAGTGATCGCAGCGACGAGGCCGCCGGTGGCGAGCACCATGCTCGAACTCCACATGACGAGCCGACGGCCCATGGACTCGATCTTGGCCGTCAGCTTGTGCTCCACGGCCTGGAAATCCACGCGCAGCGCATCGATCTCTGACTTCAGGGCAGACCGGAGCAGCTCGAGGTCACCCTTCGTGGCCAGGTCGCCGAAGCCCCTCGGAGGAAGGTGATCCATCAAGATCCCGGCTTCCTCGGGCCCCAGTACCTCTTCGAGCTTGAGGTACAGCTGGTGTCTCCCTTGTTCATCCACCGGCATTGTCATCCTCCCCCGCGCGCTCGGCAATCGACGCCTTCGAGGGGGAGCGCCCGAGGCTAGCACCCCGATATGACATGCCGGCCGGCCTACCCCGCGCCGAACCCGAACGGCCGGCGCGGGCCGCTCGCCGGGCGACCCTCCAGGAGCGCGTGGAGCTCGGCGATGGTGGCCGGCCCGGTGATGCGCTCGGCCGCATCCGGGGCGCCGCGCTCACGGAGCCACGCCCGCGCCTCCTCCGCTGAGAGCGCTGCGAACTCGACCACCGCCGCCGAGCGGCCCGCCCGCGCCAGCGCCGGATGGAGCTGGCCGAGCGGCTCGTTCGTCGTCGCCAGCAGGACCAGCGGCAGCCCCTGGCCGAGCAGCCCGTCCACGAGGTTCAGGAGCCGCGACAGCGCCTGGCCGACCTGGAGCCGGGCGTCGACGCCGAGCATCTCGCCGACGTCCTCCAGGACCAGCAGGCGCCACTCCGGCGTCCGGGCCGGCCGATGCCCTTCGGGGAGCGCCACGTCGACGAGGTAGCCGGGCTCCCGGCCGAGGAGCGTCTCGGGGTCGACGACGTAGTGGAGCTCCGCCCACGACCGCCACTGCCACGCGAGCGCCCGCAGCGCGTAGGTCTTCCCGGTCCCGGGCGGGCCGTGCCACAGGAGGAGCCGCCCGCCCGCGCCGGGCTCGAACGAGCCCATCAGCGACTCCAGTGCCTCCCGCGTGGGGGCCGCGTAGTTGGCGGCGATCTCGTCCCAGCTCGGGACCTCGATCTCCCGGACGGTGGAGTCGCCCCCGATGACGTCGTCGAAGTGCCAGAACCGCACCGGCAGGCGGCGTCCGGTCTCGTCCGGCGCCGCGGCCGGGAACACCGTGCGAAGGACGAGGAGCGAGTCCTCCGCCGTCTTCCGCGTGGGCCCGGCGACCTTGGCCCGAAGCGTCCCCCGCTCCGCCGAGACGTACGCCAGCGAGGCGCCCACCTCGGCGAGGAACGAATGGCTGCCGTCGCCCGCCACCTCGCGAAGGATGCGGAAGCCACGTGGCAGCCCCGTCAGCCGGAGGCCGTTCGCGGCGAGGACCCAGTCCTCGAAGAGGACGACCGTCAGCCCGCGGTCGGCGACCTCGGGGACCCACGCCAGGTCGGCCGGATCGGTCGTGTGGACGTGCTGAACCGTGTGGATTGGGCCGCGCACTCGTCTTCTCCTTCTCTCCGGGCGAAGACTACGGGCGGCGTCCGACACGAAGCACAACCCTGTCATTCCGCCTAGAGAGAAGGGCGCACGTTTCCGAACGCACGAACCTGACGGGGCTCCACCAAGTCAGGGAGTTCTCCGTCTTACCGACGGCGGTACTCGAGCCGTCGAGGTCAGGTCTGCGCTTTTCGGCGGCGGCGGCGGTCTCGGCGCGCCCTCCGTGCCGCGCTTCGGGCTTGCGCCTCGCGCACCACGCCGCTTCCCGCGATCCCGGCCGTCGCCGCGGTGAACATCGCAGCGAAGAGGGCTATCCACTGCTCGGGCGCTTCGGCTCCCCAAGCCGGATCGCGCCAATAGGTAGCGAAGAACGCGCCGAAGGCCGCGATCCCCCCGGTGACCAGGGGAAAAACAGTCTCGCGGGCCCATCCTCGGAGGTCCCAGTCGGCGCCCCTTCCCCGTCTGGACAGCGCCGGGATCCGTGGGATCTCCGAGGGCTCTCCGCCCAACCAGACGACGATCGGGGCGAACAGCAACACGCCAAACAGGAACGGGAAGAAGAGGAGCGGCCAGTACGGGTACTGGATCGTCACGGTGACCGGCAGCGTCAGCGGCTCGACTCCACGCCCCGAGATCGTCACCGTGCCTCGATACTCCCCGGGATCGATCTCCAGCGCGCGTGGATCCGTGCAGACCGACAGCGTGACCTGGCCGAGCCGATTGACGCTCGCCCAGGCGCGATATTGGCTCGGCGTGATCTCGCCTTCCACACCTGTCCGCTCGAGCGTGCTCTTGGTGACGGGCAGGATGGCCCTCGGCGTGATCCGGCCTCGGTCGATGCTGAGGAGTTCGGTCTCTGGCCCCCTCGCGGACTCACGGCCGTAGGCGATCACGATCCCACCGTCCGGTTCGCTCAAGCGGGCGAGCCCCCCGCCTCGCCGAAAAGCCACGTTCCGCACCCCTCTGTCGCGCGCTCGTTTCGCTTGAAGGAAGCACTCGTTATCGGTGCTGGCCTGTGCGGCGCCGGCTGGGGCTGGTCCAGCGAGGAAGAGAGCAGAGAGAACGGCCACGCCGAGCACGCGGACCAGTCGATGCTCAAGCGCCCGGGCACGAGGAGGATTCGCGCTTGGAGAAGGGCTCGAGAGCGCGAACGGTGTCATGCGGGCCTCCTCTGCCCCGTACGGTAGCCGCACAGGAAGCGGCCGAGCAAGTGTTCCGGGCGCCTTGCTCGCGACGGTAACCCTGGCCATGACATGCTCACGGGGAACGAGCGCCGGGTGCGTTGCTGGGTCACCGCCGCCAACCGCCCCGGTCGGCGCGAGACCGACTTGGCGGTTGCGAGGACAGGGAGTATGATTCGCCCGCTTCGATGACTGCCCGCACCCGGAGCGCCGTCGCTCTCTCCGCCGCTCTGGCGCTGACGGCCGCTCTGGCTCTGGCCACGGAGGCCGGCGCCAGGCGCCAGTCCGGGGTTCGGTTCAGTCCCCCGGTGAAGGTGACCCCGCCGCTCGGGTTCGGCTACGAGCCGACCGTCGTCGTGGACGACTTCGGCAACATCTTCTCCACGGCGCACAAGGAGAACTGGCAGCTGCTCCTCGCTCCGGACACCAGGTCGCCGCTGCTGACCCGGAGCATGTCGTGGATGTGGACCTCGGTGGACAACGGGCGCACCTGGCACGACATCCCGGGGCTCACCGCCCTGAGCCTTGAGCAGCGCGAGCCCGGGATCGAGGGCGACCTGGTCATCGACGACGCGAACCACCTATACCTGGTCGACACGTACCTGCCCGACAGCACGATCACCCGGTGGACCCTTACCGGCCGGGGCCTGGACGGCATCCAGTTCGACTTCACGCGGCCGCTGATCCCCTCGGCCAACCCCGTGGACGACCGGCCGTGGGTGACGGCCCACGGGGACAGCACCGTCGTGTATCTGGGGAACGACGGGACCAAGTTCGGGGACGGTGGCCGGTACACGGTGTACCCCTCCTACGACGGCGGGATGACCTTCGACCCCGTGGGCCAGGTGCTCCCGGACTCCGGCTGGTGCCGG
Source organism: Actinomycetota bacterium (assembly GCA_036260395.1). GTDB lineage: Bacteria > Actinomycetota > UBA4738 > UBA4738 > CALAEC01 > DASZZY01. The sequence continues at coordinate 2,769 of DASZZY010000147.1, read as the reverse complement.
CCGGCCGCCGACCACACGCCCGGGTCCCAGTTCGTGTACGTGGCGTGCACGAACGACGCCGGGAAGCTGTACGTCTACGTCTCCGACGACGACGCCCGCACGTTCACCCGCCGGGAGATCGGGACGTACACCGACCACCCCAGAGAGAGCTGGCCCACCGTGGAAGTGGCGCCCGACGGCTCGGTGTGGGTTCTGTTCAACGACGGCGTTCCGAACACCAATCCGATCCGGAACCGGCTCCGCCTGTTCCACTCCACGGACCACGGCGCGACGTGGACCGACCAGGACATCACACCGGTCCCAGGGCTGTACGACTACGCCTGGCTGGCGGTGAGCCGCTTCCGCAACGACCTGCTCGGCATGGGCGTGTACTACCGCCCCAACACGAGCGAGCCCTGGCACGTCTACGGCGCCATCTGGCGGCCGGGACAGGTCCCCACGCTCGTCAAGGCCGATCCGACCCCGGTCTCCTCGGCGGCCTTCTCCCGACCGCCCGGGGACTACCTGGGGAGCTACTTCGGCCCGGACCACCACCTGTCGGTGGTGTGGACCAGGCGGGTCCTCACCGTGGGGACCGCCGCCTCCCTGGAGCGCGACATCTACTTCGCTCGCGCCCGCGCGCTGCTGCGCTGAGCCGCCCGGCGGTCAGGCTCGGTACGGCGGTCGCAGCCTCGGGAACATCGGGAAACGGCGGACGTTCATCGTGTATGCACTGAACATCACGGCGGTTCGAACTAGTTCGGCGACGTTCCATGGAGAGCGGTGGCGATGATTTCCTCGTAGCGCGCCTGCGTGATGCCCTCGGTCTGCTCGATGGTCAGAGGGTGCTCCTTGTCCTCGGCATGGAACGTTGGGCGCTCATTCCTCCGCCCGGGATGGACGAGGACGTCGAGCCCGAAGGTCGACGGGTAGCTGGGCAGATGGGTTACCAGGAAACCCAGATACGGCGGGTTCTCGTGTCGATCCGAGCCGTCCCAGTGGCGAGGATGTCCTCGAAATCGATGCGGTCGAAGGACGCCCAGGGCCCCCACTCGAAGCGGCCCTTCGCGTCCGTGAACGGGATCTCGATGGCAGAGGCGGTCTGCCCGAGCTGGAATCATCTCTCCGCAGGGAAGTACCCGGCGGCCTGACTACGCCGACTTCTTGGGGGAGAGGGGAACTCCCGCCGCAGGCCCCTTCGGCGGGCTCGCCTTCACGCCCGGTGGAAGGGCTTTTCCTTGGTACCCCTCACGCAGGGGTATCCCGCGGTGTGACGGGCGCTTCTTGACCTTAGTCGCCATCCTCATATGAAGGAGCCCCAATCAAGAGATGCTGAGACACTGTTCCGTCAATCCTCACGTGGTATGCGGCGCTCCCCCAGCTCCCTGAAGCGCCTATTTTTTTCTGGGTTCGCTCCCCGCTCGAGGTAGGTCACGATTCGAGGGTCAGGATCGAACGGCGGCGGCTCTTGAGACCCAGCCTGGGGAGTTTCCGTCTGTTTCGGTGTTCCAGGTTCCTTATCCATGGCGTCTCCTCGAGTCAGTGTAGTCCGAGCCCGATGGCAGTGAGCAGCGCGCTGATCGCGAGCGCTCCCATCGCGCTTTTCAGTCGTCGAGCCTTCGAGTGGAGGACTCCGCCGAGTTCCTCGGCCATCCAGATCTGGGTGTCGAGGATGCGGAGTCTGGTGAAGGTTGGCTCTGCCGCGAGGTACAGGTCCCGGATCCTCCGCAGCTCGATCGCCCAGTACCCACGCGGCCAGAAGGTCGACAGGGCAAGGAATCCGCTCAGGGCGGCGGCGAATCTCGATATGTCGAGAAGCACCGGACCGGCGGGGGCCAGGGCGACCAGCGCCCCAGCAAACCCGAGGATGATTCCCGCCTTGGCATCGAGAGCGTCGAAGTGGCGCAACTGCGCCTGCCTCTCGATCCGAACCTCCTCAAGGATCACATCCAGCGAGCGGGTGCGGGCTTCCGCCATGGGCCGAACATTAGCGGTGGGCGCTGACATGAAGAGGCTGGCCCCGCCAGCGGCGGCTGCCGGCAGAGTGCTGGTCAAAGGCTCTCTCAGGAGCGCTCGTGGAACCAGCGGCGGGCGCGGGCCGACGGCGAGGGGAACACCTGCTCGGGGTTCCGGCCCTCCTGCGGACGACCAAGCACCGCCAGGTGCACGACTCCGTCCTCCCAGGTCAGCGCGGTGGCCACCGCCGAGCCCGAGGTCACGATGACCTGCATCCCCAGGCCCACGCCCTCGTGTGACGTGGCCTGGCCTCTGGCCACCTCCTCCAGGAACCGCTCCGCGGCCCTGTCCGGGACCGCGACCGCGCGCCGCCCGATGGCGTCCGTGGCGTACCCGCCCACAAGCCGGGGCCACACCTTCGTCAGCGTCTCCGCCCGGTCGAACCCGTCGACCGCCACCAGACGGCCGCCGATGCACGCCACGACCCCCGTCTGCCCCTTCTCGGGCGCCGGGAACGCCGCCAACACCGCACCCAGCTCCCGGCGCCGGGCCCGGACCGCGTCGCCCAGGGCTCCGGTGGCCGAAGCGGGGGCCGCGAGGTTCTCCTCCACCCGGCGGACCTCGTCCCAGACCGCCATCTGGTCGGCGCGGTAGCGTCCTCCGGCCCGGGCGCTGGCGGCGGCGCCGGCCATCTTCCGGGCCCGCAGGCCCACCGGGGCGAACGGGGCCTCCACCGGGACGAAGTCCGGCCGCTCCCCGTAGTGCCACCGACCCTGCTCCACGCAGGAGACCGGGATGACCGTGGTCCGGCCGGCGGCGAGGAGCACCGACACG
>DASZZY010000146.1:0-6975 GCA_036260395.1 Actinomycetota bacterium | reverse complement strand
TCCGACGACAGGTCGATGATCGGGGCCACGGCGCCGTCCCGGACGGCGCGCACGCGGCCGGTGCGCTCGGCGACGAAAAGCGCGTCGTCGCCGGCCCGGATCGCCATGGCCAGCGGCTGCTCCAGCATGGCCACGAGCTGCCGCCGGACGCGGATCTCGCCCAGCGGGGGCCGGCGCTCGGGGGCCGGGGACGCCATCGGCCGGGGCGCCGGGGCCGGCGAACGCTCGCCCGGACCGCCCCCCTCGGGCTCCTGGGGACGGCACCCGGACCCGACCAGGACGAACACGGCCATCGCGGCGATCGCACGCCCCATGTTCCGAGGATACCGACGCCCCCGGCCGACGGTTCAGGGCGGCGCCTGAAGGAACCCTCACCGCGCCCTCACGCTCATTTCAGCGCCCGCGGGAACCTTTCCTCAGTCGGCCGACGAAAGGAGGAGCTATGCGTCGGACACGCCTGGCGCGGGCCGCCGTGGGAGCGGCCGCCCTCGGGCTGGTGGCCGCCACCGGCTCGGGGCAGATCTTCGGGGCGAACGACGACCGGACCCGTCCCCATCCCCCCGGCTTCACCGAGGGGTTCGGGAACGAGAAGGTGCTGGCGTTCGCCTACCCCCAGCAGTTCTTCTGCACCGACGAACCGACCGACGACCTCGATGGCCCGCTCCACGAGGGCGACGGGCGGCCGGCGGCCGTGGACCCCGACGAGTTCCAACACCCGTCGATGGGGCCGCCGGGGTCACCCTGCATCGTCGGCGAGACCCGGAGCGGCTCGCTGCCCTCGATCGACCCCACGGGCCGGCCGGTCGAGCAGGCCGAGCCGGTGTGGGCCATCCTGCCGTTCTTCGACAGCTCGCAGGACGCCGACCCCACGATCGAGGCGGTGGATCCCACGCCGGACGGGGCGGACGTCCACTGCCCGGAGCCCGGTCGCCCCTACACCGAGCACACCGGCCGGTTCAGCGAGTGCACGATGCACCCGTCGACGCTCCACGCCGAGCCGATCGGCGCCGGCGACATCCCGCTCCCGAACCACAGCCACATCGTCGACGGCGACAGCTTCAACCCGATCTGGTGGCAGACGATCGCCGTGCGGGTCTTCGACGAGCGGATCTGGCCGGACTTCGACGGCCGTTGTCCGGCCAACCCCGAAGGCGGGGAGCCTTGCCTGACCTCGCTGGACGCCCTCCGGGCCGCCCAGCAGAGCGGCCAGGCGGGGCCGGACACCCCGAGCAACGTGTGGTTGTTCTTCGACGCCAAGCAGGTCGACCTCGACGGGTAGCGGGCGCCCGTCGAGCCGGCGGAGGGGCTCCCGCGCGGGGGGCCCCTCCCCGTCGGTCGGCCATCACCTCGTTCCGCTACACTGAACGGCCGTGCAGAAGATCGGACCCAGGCATCGGATCTGCCGGCGGCTTGGCGTGGCCGTGTGCGGCCGCCCCAACTGCCCGGTCAACAAGCGCCCCTACCCGCCGGGGATCCACGGCCGCGGTCGGCAGCGGGTCACCGAGTACCGGCTGCGCCTGCTCGAGAAGCAGAAGCTCCGGGCGATCTACGGCGTCGGCGAGCGGCAGTTCCGCCGGTACTTCGAGCGGGCGTCGCGCCGGAAGGGCGTCACCGGCGAGGAGCTGCTCCGCCAGCTGGAGACCCGGCTGGACGCCCTCGTCCTCCGCCTGGGATGGGCGCTGACCCAGCGCCAGGCCCGCCAGCTCGTCTCGCACGGCCACGTGCGCGTCGACGGACGGCGGGTCGACATCCCGAGCGCCGGCGTGCGGCCGGGCCAGACCATCGAGCTCTCCGACCGGGCCCGGAACTTCGTCTCCGTCCGCGAGGCGCTGGAGCTTGCACCCGACCCGCCCGGCTACCTCGAGCGTGATGCCTCCCAGGCCCGCGCCACGCTGGTGCGGGCGCCGGAGCGGGACGAGATCCCCCTCCCGGTCGACGTCGACGAGCGCCTGATCGTCGAGTACTTCTCCTAGGGCCCCTCGCCTCCCACAAGAGGGAGGGCCCCCCCGAAGGGAGGCCCTCGCCTCGCGCTCGAGCGGTCGCTGAACTACGGGAACAGCGTCCTCTCCTGCGTCTGCGGGTTCAGGTGCCCGAGCTGCGCGTCCGCCTGGTCGCGGATCCGCCCGGCGAACACCTGGAACCCACGCCCGATGTCGGTGCCGTAGGTCGTCACCGCTCCGGGCCCGTCAGGACCCTCGTACCAGTAGTGGGCCCAGTTGTTGGAGCCACCGCCCGGCGCACCGGCCTGCCAGTCCCAGTGCGCGATCTCGGTCGGCGCGGTCGGGTTCGTGAAGTCGATGATGTCCGCGCCGCCGTTGTACCACGCCTGGACCAGGTAGTAGTTGTTGTTGTCGGGGATCACGTTCCCCTGGTGCGTCGAGCAGTAGCCGTCCCCGGCGCTCCGGGAGATGAAGAAGTGGCTCAGCTTCTGGCCGCTGGCCAGGTCGAAGAAGAACGTCCTCCCGGTGTCGGCCGGACCCGTGAAGTAGGCCTCGGTGACGGTGGGGCAACCGGCGCCGAACGACTCGTCGGAGAAGTTCACGATCTCCCCGTCCCAGGTGAAGGTGGACGAGTGCCAGAAGTCCACCGCCACCTCGGGGTCGTTGGGGTTCCCCGTCGCGCCGTTGGCGTCGTTGTTGTCGTCGAAGATCCACACCGGGTTGCGGGTGTCCGCGAGCCCGTTCGACTGGATCCGCCAGACCTGCGCCTGCTCCGCGCACGCCGCCCCCACCAGGCCGAGGTCTCCCGGCCGGGTCCCGGGGAGCCCGGGCTCGAGCAGGAACGCGAGGTCGTGGCAGGCCCGCAGCGGGAAGAACACGCCCGGGACGTCCAGGCCGTGCTCCGCCGGGTCGAACTGGTTGTCGGGGTCACCCGGGTAGTTGATCGGCAGCTCGGCGATCTCATGAGCCGCCGCCGGGTTGTCGAGCGGGATCTCGACGACCTGAACCACCCCGTGGACCGGTGACCTGCCGGCCGCCGGACCGGTGTTCGGCCCACAGGTCGGCCCCGGGCGGAGCGAGTACGAGCTGTTGTAGATCAGCAGCCGCCCGTTCTCGCGGTCCGGGAGCATCGTGTGGGTGTGGGAGCCGCAGTCCTGGTACACGGCCCCGATCTGCTGGGGGTTCCGCGGGTCGGAGACGTCGAAGATCCGCAGGCCCTCCCAGCCGCTGGGGTCCTCGGGGTTCGCGGCCGTCGTCGCGCCGCACTGTGGCCCGGTGAGGACCGCGTCGACCGACGTCACCAGGATCTGGTTGCGCCACACCGACACGTCGTTCTGCGGCCCGAAGCAGGGGAAGTCCACCAGCTGCCTCGGCGATTCGGGGTTCCGGACGTTGAAGATCTGGAACCCCCCGTAATGGCCCTGATAGACCCGCCGGCCCCAGAACGCCAGATCGGAGTTCGTGAAGTCCCCGAAGTTGTCGTTCTCGTACAGGAGCTGCATCTTCCTGTGGGACGCGGGCACGTGACCCGCTCCTGCGGGTAGGGCCGTCGCCACGGCCGTCACCACGGCCAGGGCGGGGATCAACAGTCGGAGCGTTCGCCTCATAGCGTCACCTCCCCTTGGATCGCTTGAGCGCGACGATAATGCTAGAGAGCGCCGGATTAGCAGTCAAATCGGGCAAGTGCCAATAGTCCGCTTGTCACGCAACGTTCAGCCGCCCTGCACCGGCCGGGAGAGACGGCGTGACGATCCTGCGCCGCGAGCCCTCCACCGCCTCCCCGGGCGGGATTGCGCTTGCGTCGCTGGCGGCGGTAGCCTTCCACCCAGCGGAGCCTCCACGTCCGGAGGATCCGTCGAGGGGAAGGGGGTGGTCGAGCGGGACACACGGCTCCCGTCGTTCGCAACGGCTCTGACGTCGAGTTCCTCATACCAGGAGGTGTCACCCCTTGAGACGATGGCGACTCATACTTCCGCTCGGTGCGATGCTGGCGCTTGCCGCTTCGTCGTTGCCGGCAGGCGCATCGCACAACGCCGACGAGCACAGGGGCATGCGGATCGAGTTCACGTCCCCCAACGCGGCCATCAACTCCGACCTGGCGTTCTGGGGCAACCACGCGTTCGTCGGCTATTACCGCAACGACATCCCGGTGGGGGGCGTGCGGGTCTTCGATATCTCCAACCCCGCCGACCCGGTCCTGATCAAGGACATCCAGTGTGATGGTCTCCAGAACGACCCGATCGTCTGGGACCGGGACAAGAACGGCGTGGCCGATCTGCTCCTTCTGGCGGTGGACCGGACCATGGCGTCCCCCGAGTGCGGGGCTCCGCGATCGGCCCACGACGACCCGAACGGCTGGGAGGGCTTCCGGGTCTTCACGATGAGCGACAACCCGTCGAACCCGTTCGCCAGGGTCCGGCAGCGGGCCGCGGTGTACCAGGACTGCGGGTCCCACACGATCACGCTGTGGCCGGGCCTGGCGCGCAGCGAGCGCAAGCTGATCATCTACAGCTCGTCGTACCCGCTTCGCCCCGGCCCCACCTGTGGGCAGGCGAACTTCGACAACACGACGAACCCGTACGACGAGGACCCGGGGAGCCCTGGCGACCCGCTCCACGGGGTGATCCAGGTGGCGGAGGTCCCGCTGGACGCTCCCTCGGCGTCCAACGAGATCGCCCAGCCTCGCATCAACTACCCGGGTGACCCCGACAACCAGATCGACTGGTGCGAGCGCGGCCTGTGCGCTCCGGGGGTCCTGGAGCCCGCGGCCCGGGCCTGCCACGACATCGTGGTGCACGTCGACGAACGCATGGCCGGTGGGGCCTGCGCCGAGCAGGGGCAGGTCTGGAGGATCCGGCCGAACGGGATCCCGAGGACGGGCGACCCCATCACGATCGTCGACGACGAGGTCACGTCCGGCGGCACCGGGAACATCCCCGGGGCGGTGGACTTCTTCCACTCCGCGATGTTCAACAACGAGGGCGACGTCCTGAACACCGTCGACGAGTCCTTCGGCGAGGGCTGCCCGCCGTTCACCACGTACCAGCCGCGGCCGTGGAACCCGGACGGAGGGACCCACAAGACCGGGCGGATGTTCTTCTCGGACACGTTCACCGGGGAGTTCTTCAGCGACTTCCAGGTCGGTGACGTGCGGCCGGAGGAGAGCGAGGGATTCGACTACTGCTCGGCCCATATGGGCATGTCCGTCATGGACGTCGAGCGGGACCTGCTGGTGAACGCCTGGTACATGGGCGGTGTCGACGTCATCGACTACACGCGGCCGCGGAGGCTGCAGGAGATCGCCTGGTACGACATCGCTCCTCCCGGGCCCGAGGGCTCCGACAACTGGTCGGCGTACCCGTACATCGGGCCGGAGTTCGGGAACCAGCGGGATATCCCCATCTACGCGTCGGACGGCGTCCACAACCCGCCGACCGCGCGCGGCATGGTGGTGTTCCGCTGGAGGAACTCGCCGGAGTACCCGGACCGGGTCCGCAACCACCTGAACCCGCAGACGATGGACTAACGCCTGTCTGCGGTCGGTACGAGGCGGGGCCTCCCTCCGGGGAGGCCCCGCTCCATCTCCGGGGTCCGCTGGAAGGGCCCGACGATCTCCTGTCAGGCCCGGCGGCGCCGGCGGCCCGGCACGATGCGGGCGCTGCCCACGCTGGGGGTATAGACGGTCTCGCGGCCGTCGGACCACCGGACCCGCAGGCGTGGCCCGCTGGCGCCCCGCAGCACCTCCAGGACCTCGCCCTCCCGCGCCGGGGTGCCGACCTGCTCCGACTCCACGACGATCCGGTCGCCGGCCTTCGCGTCCATCGCCCGTATGGTCCCCGCTGTCCGCCGTCGCTGCAAGGCGGCGTTTCGGCGGGGAGCGCTCCGGGTAGAGCCCGGCCGATGGGCAAGGGAGACACTCAGAGGCCCCAGCAGCCGGAGCTGGCCCGCAGCGAGCACACCCAGGTCGATCCCAGGCACTGGACCGAGCGCGAGGAGTCGCGCGGCGCGCCCCCCGACCGAGGTCCCGGCGGCCCCGTCCCCCCCGAGAACCGCCCCGGGCCGCGTCCGGGCCGCGATCAGGACAAGCCGCAGGGCCCCCCGGGGGAGACCGCCGAGGAAGAGGAGGGCTCGCCGGCGCCGGAGGACCCGACGGTCCCGGCCGACGATGCCGAGCCGACCGCTCCGGGCCCCGGCGATTCCGAGGGGGCCCGGCCCGAGTAGGTAGCCGCCGCCCGTCCCGGTCAGGTCCCGAGGTGGCGGAGGAACCAATCGCTCGACAGGCTCGCGACCTCCTCGAGCTTCCCCCGCTCCTCGAACAGGTGGGAGGCTCCCTCCACGATCCGGAGCTCCACCGGGGCCCGCATGCGCTCCATCGCCTCCCGGTTCATCTCGACGACGGGATGGTCGAGGCCGCCCACGATGAGGAGCGTGGGCGCTGTGACGCCGGGCAGCGCGTCGCCGGCCAGGTCCGGGCGCCCGCCGCGGGAGACCACGGCGCGCACGCCGAGCTCCGGCCGGGCGGCGGCCACCAGCGCGGCCGCCGCCCCCGTGCTGGCCCCGAAGTACCCCACGGCCGCGGCCGCGCTCTCCTCCGACCGCTGGAGCCAGCGGGTGGCGTCGGCCAGCCGTCCGGCCAGGAGCGGGATATCGAACCGCAGCTCGCCGGTGCGGGTGTCGATCCGCTCCTCCTCCTCGGTGAGAAGGTCCATGAGCAGCGTCCCGAGCCCGGCGTCCTGCAGGTGTGCAGCTACCGCGCGGTTCCGTGGGCTGTGCCTGCCGCTCCCGCTCCCGTGGGCGAACGCGACCACCGCCGACCATCCGGTGGGCAGGGCCAGGGTGCCCCCGACCTCGGCGCCACCGACGGGGATCCTGAGCTCTCGTTCCAACGCTGACCGGGTCGCTCGGGGGCCGCTGGCCGGGCCCGCGTCGCCATGCTAGCGCCGGACGGGCCGGGGCCGCGCCGTGGGGATCGTCCCGGGCGTCGTGATCATCGGGATCGTGTTCCTGATGGTCACCAAGCCGACGTTCTGATCCC
>DASZZY010000145.1:0-11920 GCA_036260395.1 Actinomycetota bacterium | reverse complement strand
CCGCGGCGGTCGACGACGCCACCGCGGCGATCTGCGTGAGCCACGTCCAGTACCTGACCGGGCACCGCTTCGACCTGGGAGCGCTCGTCGAGCTGGCCCGGGCCCACGACGCCATGCTGATCGTCGACGCCACCCAGTCGGCGGGGCAGGTCCCGATCGACGTGACCGCCTCGGACGTCGACGTGCTGATCAGCGGGTCCTACAAGTGGCTGTGCAGCACGTTCGGCGCGGCCGTCTGCTACCTGAGCCCTGCGGTGCTCGAGCGCTTCCGCCCGCCGCTGGTCGGCTGGAAGAGCACCACGACGCCCTACGACCTCGACGCCCGGTGGAAGGACCTGGCGCCGTCCGCCCGCCGGATGGAGTTCTCGACGATGTCGTACGCTGCGGGCGTCGCGCTCGGGGCGGCGATCGAGTACGTCCTCGACGTGGGGCCGGAGGCCATCCTCCGGCACAACCTGGGGCTCGCCACGCGCCTGATCGAGGGGCTGGACGAGCTGGGGGCCACGCTGCTGACGCCCAGGGAGGACGATCGCCGGGCCGGCGCGGTGACGGCCCGCTTCCCGGGCGCCGACGGGGAGGCGGTGGCCGCGGACCTCACCCGTCGAGGGGTGATCGTGTCGCCCCGGGTCGGCTCGACCCGCTTCTCCCCCCACTTCTACAACACCGAGGACGACGTCGATGCGGCGCTGGAGACGCTCGCGGTGGCCTTGAAGGACCGGCGGGACGCCGGAGCCGAGCCAGCCCGGCGGGAGCCGCTGCACGGGTAGAGAAGGAGGTGGCGTGATGGGCAAGGGCACGCGGATGTGGTGGGTGGCGTTCCTGGTGGCGGTGGGGCTCACGGCCGCCGCCTGCGGCGGGCAGGCGGCCGACGACCAGGCCGGCCCGCCCCCCGCGGATGGCGAGAGCCCGGCCGTGGAGACGCTGGAGGCAGGCGTCCTCACGGTGGGCATGGATGTGCCGTACCCGCCGTTCGAGTTCCGGGAGGGTGGCGAGGTCGTCGGCCTCGACGTCGACCTGGCGAACGAGATCGCCGACCGCCTGGGGCTCCAGGCCGAGTTCATCGACACCGACTTCGACACGATCTTCACGCAGCTGGCGGCCGGGCGGTTCGACGTGGTCGTCTCGGCGACCACGATCACGCCGGAGCGGGAGCAGGAGGTCAACTTCACCCAGCCGTACTACCGGGCCCAGCAGACGCTGGCGGTCCAGGCCGGGTCCGACATCACCGGCGTCGACGACCTGGGCGCCGAGCACGTGGTAGCCGTGCAGCGCGGGACCACCGGGGAGCTGTGGGCCGAGCAGAACGTCGCCCCGCAGGGCGTGCAGCTGCGGACGTTCGTCCAGACGCCCGACCTGTACACGGCGCTGGAGGCCGGGCAGGTCGACGGCGTGATCAACGACGAGCCGAACGCCCTCCAGGAGATCGAGGCCCGCGAGGGCCTGGAGATCGTGGAGACCATCGACACCGGCGAGAACTACGGGATCGCCGTGAACCCGGCGAACGAGGCGCTCCTGGAAGAGGTGGACCGGATCCTCGGCGAGATCATCGAGGACGGCACGTACGAGCAGATCTACTCGAAGTACGAGGACCTGCCGCCCGGAGGGAGCGTGGTCGCCGCCTCGTAGCCGACCGGCGACCGCGGCCACGGTGTCCGTCCCCACGGGGGGCCTGTTCCGCGACCGGGGAGGGTAGCGATGGAGGCCATCCGTGTCCGCACGCGAGATTGGTTCGCCGACCAGGTCCCCGTGTCCCTGGCCACGCTGGCCCTCGGCGCCGCGGCGTTGGGGACCGTCCTGCTCGGGACGCTGGCGCTCCTGCTGGCCCGGGGCCTGATCCCCCACGAGCGGATCCTCCGGACGCTGACCAGCGAGGCTCAGAGCGGCGTCCTGTACGCGTCGCTGGCGGGGGGACTCCTCGCGCTGGTGGCCGGCGCGGTGGGCTACCGGCGGATGCCGACGCGGCCGGCCCGGGAGGCGGCCGTCTCGGGGGCCGCCCTCGGGGCCCAGGCGGTCGTGGTGGCCGCGTTCCTGCTGTGGTTCCGGTCCGGGGAGACCGTCGACGTCTTCATCCGCCAGTTCTTCCGGTTCGAGGTGCTGGGCGAGTTCGCCCGCCAGTTCGTCACCGGGGCCAAGAACACCGTGATCCTGGCGATGGCCGGCGAGGCCATCGGTATCGGCATCGGCCTGGCCGTGGCGCTGCTGGCGCTGTCCCGGCGGATGGCGGTCCGGGCGCCGGCGCGGACCTACATCAACTTCTTCCGGGGGACGCCGCTCCTGTGGCAGCTGTCGTTCTTCTACTTCGGCATCGTGCTCGGCCTGGGGCTCGACGTGACCGCCTACCAGGCGGCCATCGTGATCCTGGGGATCAACGCCGGGGCCTACACGGCGGAGGTGTTCCGGGCCGGGATCCTGTCGATCGAGCGCGGCCAGATGAAGGCGGCCCGATCGCTGGGGATGTCCTACTTCCAGGCCATGCGCTACGCGATCCTCCCCCAGGCGTTCCGGCGGGTCATCCCTCCGCTGACCAACGAGTTCATCACGCTGATCAAGGACACGTCGCTCGTGGTGCTCCTGGGGCTGACGTTCGGCGAGCGGGAGATCCTGTCCGTGGCGCGCGATGCCTACCAGGAGACGTTCAACGCGACCCCGTGGCTGGCCGGGGCGGCCGCGTACCTCGTCGTGACGCTGCCGATGATCCGGATCGTCACGATGCTGGAGCGCCGGTTGCGCAGCGGCCTGGCCGTGATCGTCGGATGAACCACGGCGACTCGCTGATCCGGCTGGAGGCGGTCCACAAGTGGTTCGGGACGCTCCACGTCCTGAAGGGCGTGGACCTCACCGTGGAGGGCGGCGAGGTCCTGGTGATCATCGGGCCGTCCGGGTCGGGGAAGTCGACGCTCCTCCAGACGATCAACCTCCTCGAGGAGCCCACCGAGGGGCGCGTGCTGTTCGAGGGCCGCGACATCACCGATGTCCGGTCGAACCTCGACGAGGTCCGGACGCACATCGGGATGGTGTTCCAGGCGTTCAACCTGTTCCCCCACATGACGGCCCTCCGGAACGTGACCATCGCCCTGCGGAAGGTCCTCCGGCTCTCCGAGGAAGAGGCCAGCGAGCGGGCGATGCAGGAGCTCCGCCACGTCGGGCTGGAGCACAAGGCCGACGCCTACCCGGGCCAGCTCTCCGGCGGGCAGCAGCAGCGGGTGGCCATCGCCCGGTCGCTGGCGATGCGCCCCAAGCTCATGCTGTTCGACGAGGTGACCTCGGCGCTCGATCCCGAGCTGATCCAGGAGGTCCTCGACGTGATGGGGCGGCTGGCCGAGGAGGGCATGACGATGGTCGTGGTCACCCACGAGATGGGGTTCGCCCGCGAGGTCGGCACCCGGATGATCTTCATGGACGACGGCGTGATCCTGGAGGAGGGCTCGCCTCGCGAGATGTTCGCCAGCCCCCGCCACAAGCGGACGCAGTCGTTCCTGTCCCGGCTCCTCTGACGGTCGTGGACGGCCCCACCCCCGATCCGGGAGCGATGGTGGCGGCGCTCGGCCGCCTGGTGGAGGCCGAGTCCCCGTCGTCCGACCCGGCCGCGCTGGCCCGGTGCCGGGCCGTCCTCGAGCACCTGTTCCGCGAGATCCTGGGGAGCGCCCCGGCGACCGTCGGCGAGGCGCTCGTGTGGCGGCGGGGCGGCGGGCGGCCGGTCCTGCTCCTGGGCCACTACGACACGGTGTGGCCGGCCGGGACGCTGGCGGAGCTGCCGTTCGCCGTCGAAGGGGGCGTGGCCCGCGGCCCCGGCGCGTTCGACATGAAGGCCGGCGTTGTCCAGGGGCTGTTCGCGCTGCGGGCCAGCCGGGGGACGGCCACGTTCCTGCTCACCGGCGACGAGGAGGTCGGGAGCCGGGGCTCGGAGGCGCTGATCGAGGACGAGGCCCGGCGGTCCCGCGCGGTGCTCGTGCTCGAGCCCGCCGCCGACGGCGGGAAGGTGAAGCTGGCGCGGAAGGGGATCGGCGACTGGCGGGTCCGCGTACGGGGCCGAGCCGCGCACCCCGGGCTGGACCCCGACAAGGGCGTGAACGCGGCCCTGGAGCTGGCCCACCAGATCCGGGCCATCAGCGCGCTGGCCCGCCCGGACGCCGGGACCACGGTGGCGGTGACGACGCTGGGGGGCGGCTCGGCGACCAACGTGGTCCCCGAGGCGGCCTGGTGCACGGTCGACGGACGGGTGTGGTCCGCCGAGGAGGGCCGCCGCCTGGAGGATGAGCTGTCCTCCCTCCGCCCGGCGCTCCCCGGCGCGCGGGTGGACGTCGAGGGCGGGATCAGCCGGGCCCCGATGGAGCGCTCGGCCAGCGAGGATCTCTACCGCCGGCTGGTGGCCCTGGGCTACGACGTGGGGGGCGCCGACGTCGGAGGGGCCAGCGACGGGAACCTGACCGCCGCCCTGGGCGTGCCCACGCTCGACGGGCTGGGCGCCGTGGGCGGCGGCGCGCACGCCCGCGACGAGCACGTCCTGGTGGACGAGATGCCGCGGCGGGCGGAGATGGTCGCCCGGCTCGTCGACGACCTGGCCGGCGATGGGTGAGGGCGTCGAGGTCCGCGAGGCCTCCTCGCTGGAGGACGTCCAGGCGGTCGCCGCGCTGCTGGAGCGGGTCTGGGGGAAGAAGGACCTCCTGACCGCCGACCTCCTCCGGGCGCTCTCCGCCCACGGCAACCCCGTGCTCGCGGCGTTCCGCCAGGGCCGGATGGTCGGCGCCCAGGTGGGCTTCGTGGCGCTGGAAGGGTGGCGGATCGACCTGCACTCGTACGTGACCGGCGTCCTGCCGGGGCTCGAGCACCGCGGCGTGGGCTTCCGGCTCAAGGTGGCGCAGCGGGAGTGGTGCCTGGCCAGGGGCATCGGCACGGTGACGTGGACGTTCGACCCGCTGCTGGCCCGCAACGCCCACTTCAACCTCAGGAAGCTGGGGGCCACGGCGACGGGGTTCCTGCGCAACTTCTACGGGCCGATGACCGACGCGCTCAACGCCGGCGACCGCTCCGACCGGCTGCGGCTCGACTGGCACCTCCGCTCCTCGCGCGTGGAGGCGGCCGTGGCCGGGCGGCCCGAGCCGGTCGATCCGTCCGGGGCCCTGGTGGTCCTCGACGAGGAGGGGGGCCTGCCACGCCCCGCGCCCGCGGCCGGGGAGCGCCTGCTGATCCGGGTGCCGCCCGACTATGCGGCGCTGCGACGCGACGATCCCCGCGCCGCCTCGGCGTGGCGCGACGCGGTGGCCGAGGCGTTCGAGGCCGCGTTCGCCGCCGGGCACCGCGCCGTCGACTTCACGCGTGAGGGCGGGTACGTGCTGGAGCGCCGGTGAGCGGCGGCACCGCGGCGGAGGCCGCGCCCCTCGCGGCCGTCGAGCTCCTGCGGGTCCGGCTCCCGCTGGTGCGCCCGTTCCGGACCTCGTTCGGGATTCAGCCCGAGCGCGAGGCGATCCTGGTGCGCTCCGTCGGCGCCGACGGGGTGGAGGGCTGGGGCGAATGCGTGGCCGACCGGCGCTCGTACCACGACGGCGAGTGGAACGACCTGGCGTGGGTTGCCCTCCGCGACCACCTGGTCCCGGCGACCCTGGCCGGGACGCCGCTCGTGCTCAGCGGGAGCCGGATGGCCCGCGCGGCCCTGGAGGTGTCGCTGCTGGACCTCGAGCTGCGCCGGTCGGGGACGCGCCTGGCGGACCACCTGGGCGGGATGCGGGACCGCGTGCCGTGCGGCGTCTCGCTGGGGATCGAGGACGACGTCGAGGCGCTGGTGGAGCTCGCGGTCCGGTTCGCCGGCGCTGGGTACCGGCGGATCAAGCTGAAGATCGAGCCCGGGCGGGACGTGGAGGTGGTCCGGGCGGTCCGCGAGGCCCTGCCCGACACGCCGCTCACCGCCGACGCCAATGCGGCGTACACCCTCGAGGACGCGGGGGCGCTGTCCCCGTTGGACGCGTTCGGCCTCGAGTACCTCGAGCAGCCCCTGGCCGAGGACCGGCTCCTGGGTCACGCCGAGCTCCAGCGCATGATGCGCACGCCCATCTGCCTGGACGAGACGATCACGTCCGCCGTCGTGGCGGCGGAGGCCATCGAGCTGGGAGCGTGCCGGGTGATCAACGTGAAGCTCGGCCGGGTGGGCGGTCTGGGAGATGCGCTGGCGATCCACCGCGAGGCCCGGCAGGCCGGTGTCCCGCTGTGGTGCGGCGGGATGCTGGAGACGGGGATCGGGCGAGCGACGAACCTGGCGCTGGCCAGCCTCCCGGGGTTCACGCTCCCGGGGGATACCAGCGCGTCGGACCGGTACTTCGAGCGCGACGTGACAGAGCCGTTCGTCGTCGACGCGGACGGGACGATGGCGGTCCCCCGCGGCCCGGGGATCGGCGTGGACCCGATCCCCGACGTGCTCCGAGAGGTGACGGTCGAGCGGACCACGATCCGTCCCGGCGGCTGAACAGCGCCCACTCCCTACCTCCTTCGCCGAGCATGTCGTCACCCACCGCTACCCTCCCGCCGTGCCCTCTGAGCCAAAGCGAGCGCGCCTCCGACACCGCGTCAGATGCGGCGTCGCCATCGTCGCCACAGCCCTCGTGAGCGGAATCGGCCTGTCGAGCGCCGCGGTACCGCTTCTCGATCGGCTGGTACAGCTAGAGGTACTCGGGCCATCGCGGATGGCGCAGCTCGCGTGGCTGGCGGCGGTGGGCATCCTGGGACTTGTCGGCGGCGTGATCGGCGGCTACGCCCTCGGCTGCGGGGATCGACCGTGAGCCGAGCGAAGATGACCGAGCAGGAATTCAGTCATAGAGATACGCTGGATCGTGAAGGTGGTCGTGTGGATCGGGCGAGACTGCTCATCGTGCTGGCGTGGGTGCCGCTTCTCGGCGGAGCGCTCGTGGCCAACTATGTAAGGGGGCTGCTCTACCTTGGCGTCGGCCTCTCCGTCGCTGGTTTTTTTGGTCAGCTCTTGGCTGCCGCGGTAGTCATCCACCACACGCGCTCCCGCCACCGGGCCGCCTGAGCGGGCCCTCCCGGACGAGCGGGAGCGGCCGGCGGGCGGGTAGCCCCCGTGACCATCCCTCTGCGGGAAGCTGCGAGTTCTATAGCGTCTTCGATATACGGACAAAGCGGCTATAGCATTTCGGTTATAGAAATCCGAGCATCCCGTAGGGAGCCCGCCGCGGCCGGGAACCACGCTCCCGAAGGGGTTGTTGGCCGCGGCCCGCGGGCCTTACGGGCCGACCGCGACGCAGAACGCCGTGGCCACCGAGCGCTCGTGCCCCAGCGACACGAGCACCTCGGACGCGCCCACCGCCTCGGCCCGCTCCCGCGCCGCCCCGGCCAGCGCCAGGGCAGGCGCCCCCGACGGCGCGCGCTCCACCCGGATGTCGCGCCACCGAACGCCCCGGATCCCTCCGAGGGCCTTGATGCACGCCTCCCGCGCCGCCCACCGGGCCGCGTAGCACTCGGCGGGCGTGTACTTGCGCTCGCAATACGCGATCTCCTCCGGCGTGAACACCCGGTCACGGAAGCGGGGATGTCGCTCCAGGAGGCCCTTCACCCGGTCGACCTCCACCACGTCGACCCCGATGCCGACGATCCGCATCGGACCCCTACTCGACCGTGACGGACTTCGCCAGGTTCCTCGGCTGGTCGACGTCGCAACCCCGGAGCTTGGCGATGTGGTACGCGAACAGCTGGAGCGGCACCGACTCCACGATCGGCGAGAGCAGCTCCGGCGTCCGCGGCACGTAGAGCACGTGGTCGGCCAGGCCGGCGATCTCGCGGTCACCCTCGGTGGCCACGGCGATCACCTCGGCGCCGCGGGCCTTCACCTCCTGGATGTTCGAGAGCATCTTCGGGTAGACGTGGCACTCGGTGGCCACCGCCACCACCGGGATCCCCGGCTCGATCAGCGCGATCGGACCGTGCTTCAGCTCGCCGGCCGCGTAGCCCTCCGCGTGGATGTACGAGATCTCCTTCAGCTTGAGGGCCCCCTCCAGCGCCGCCGGGTAGCCGGTGTGGCGGCCGATGAACAGCACGTCGTGGGCCTCTTGGAACCGCTCGGCGAGCTCCCGGACCTGGGCGTCGAGCCGGAGCGCGGCCCGGATCTTCCCCGGCAGCTCGAGCATCCGGTCCACGGCGTGGCCGATCTCCTCCGGGAACATGCTGCCCCGGACCTGGGCCAGGTACAGCGCCAGCAGGTGCAGCGCGGCCATCTGGGTGGCGAAGGTCTTCGTGGCCGCCACGCCGATCTCCGGGCCGGCGTGGGTGTACATCACCGCGTCGGCCTCGCGGGCCACCGACGACCCGACCGTGTTCGTGATGGCCAGGACCCACGACCGCTGGGCCTTGGCGTGGCGGAGGGCCTCCAGCGTGTCGATGGTCTCCCCCGACTGGGACACGGCGATCGTCAGCGTGCCCTGGTCGAGGACCGGATCGCGGTACCGGAACTCGCTGGCGATGTCGATCTCCACCGGCAGGCGGGTCCAGTGCTCGATGGCGTACTTGGCCACCAGCCCGGCGTGGTACGCCGTCCCGCACGCCACCACGAAGACCTTGTCCACCGCCTTGATGGCCTCCTCGCTCATCCGGAGCTCGTCGAGGCGGTGCACGCCGCCCCGGACCCGTCCCCGGAGCGTGTCCCGGACGGCCTGGGGCTGCTCGTGGATCTCCTTCAGCATGAAGTCGTCGAAGCCGCCCTTCTCCGCCCGGCGGACGTCCCAGTCGATCTCCAGCGGCTGAACGTCCACCTCGTTGCCCTGGAGGTCGGTGATCCGCACGCCGCCGGCCCGCAGCTCGACCATCTGCCCGTCGGCGAGCGGCACGATCCGCCGGGTCCGGGGCAGTACCGCGGGCGCGTCGGAGGCCAGCAGGTTCTCGCCGGTCCCCAGCCCCACGACCATCGGCGAGGAGAGCCGGACCCCGACCAGCACGTCGGGGTGGTCGGCCGAGAGCACCACGAGGGCGTAGGCCCCCTCGAGCTGGGCCACCGCCCCGCGGACCGCGGACGGCAGGTCCCGCCCCTCGGCGACCTGCTCCTCCACGAGGTGGGCCACGACCTCGGTGTCGGTGTCGGAGGTGAACACGTGGTTGGCGTCCTGGAGCCGGGTCCGGAGCTCGGCCCAGTTCTCGATGATCCCGTTGTGGATCACGGCGATCCGGCCCGCGCAGTCGAGGTGCGGGTGGGCGTTGCGGTCGGTGGGGGCGCCGTGCGTCGCCCACCGCGTATGCCCCATCCCCATCCGGCCCTGCGGCGCGCCGTTCTCGGCCACGTCCTTCTGGAGGACGCCGAGCTTCCCGGCCCGCTTGGCGACCTCGATCTCGCCGTTCAGGACCGCGACGCCGGCGGAGTCATACCCCCGGTACTCGAGGCGCGACAGGCCGTCGAGGATGATCGGGAGGGCCTCCTCGGGCCCCACGTAGCCGACGATCCCGCACATGAGGGGCTCATCCTACAGGGCAAGCGGCTCCCTGAGAAAACGCGCTGGGCGAGTGGCCGGATCGCCCGGATAGCCCCGTTCGTCGCGGGCGAGAGACGTCGAGCTCGGACGCCCGGCCGCTACCTGGTGACGCGCCCGCGCCGACGGCCGATCAGCAGTACCGCGGTGCCCGCCGCCAGCAGCCCGGCCAGCATCAGCAGGCCGACCTTGAGGTTGTCGCCGGTGACCGCCAGCGGGCCGGGTGCCGCCGCGGCCCCCGCCACGGTGATCGGGATGTCGATCACGACCGGGGTGCCGTCGTCGGCCGTCCCGCTCACCCGCAGCGTGTGCTGGCCGGGGCTCGCGTCACCGGGGATCATCACGGTCGCCGAGAACGAGCCGTCGGCCCCCACGGTCCCCGAGGCCAGGACCTCGGGCTGGGAGAAGAACGTGATCGTCCAGGGGCTGCCGGGGAGGAACCCTCCGCACGAGACGGTCAGCGAGCCGCCCGGCGGGACGACCGTGACGGAGACGCCGCAGCTGGTCTCCTCGTCGGGTGGGTACTGGGCGTTCGCTGGGCCCATCAGCAGCAGGGCCGCCAGTCCCGCGATGATCGCTCCGGTGGTCTTCCTCATATCGACCTCCCGCCAGGCCGCCACGGCGACCACGCTTCCGCGACCCCTTCCCCAGTTCAACGAGCCTAAACACATCGAGCGCCGGTTACAAGTAGGCCGATCCTCGGACTCACCCCACCGGCCGGCTGAGGAACCGGACGACGTCCCGCCACATCCGGGACAGGGCCGGCCGCTGGAACTCGACCTCGAACGTCATGAGGTCCCCGGCGGTGCCCTCCCAGACCGCCCGGCCGCCGCTGACCTGCATCCTGGGCGAGGCCCGGACGATCTCGGTCCCCTCGGGGACCCGGATGTCGACCAGGAGCGGCGTGGGGCGGATCGTCGGCTGGCCCCGGAACGTCAGCCGGTAGACCCCGGCCGAGTCGTCTCCCTCCCAGGCGGCCGGCAGGCTGCGGCGGTACTCCAGCGTCCGGGTGGCGCCGCTCTCCAGGCGCACCTCGTTCGTGAACACGACGTGCCCGAGCTCGCTGGCGGCGCCGGCGATGGCCGTCTTCCCGTCGACGGCCACCCGCTCCAGCCCGCAGGCGCGCGAGCAGTACACGTCGAGGATGCTGGCGTTCTCGCCGGCCTCGAACTCGTCGGAGTAGGGGCCGATCACGTACGCGGGGGGCCCGGACCGGGGCGCGGGGTTCTCCAGCGTCACGGTGAGGTCCCCGGTCGCCGAGCCCTCGGCGCCCAGCCGGACCTCGTACCGGATCGACCGGCGCGCGTAGAAGTCGATCTTGTTCGCCGCGGCGTTGTTGGCCACGACCGCCAGGTAGTCGCCGCCCGCGCCACCGAGGGCCCCCGCCACACCGGCCCGGACGAACCCCGCCTGCTCCCGCGGATGCGCGGAGTGCAGGAGGAGGTGGCCGTCGGCGCCGGCCTCCACCAGCGCCCGGGCCGCGCCGGCGGGACCGCCGGGGAACCCGCCCTCCAGGAACCGGTCGAGGACGGCCTCCGCCACGTCGCCGAGGATGGACTTCCTCGTGCGGCTGTCGGGGAACACGGCGTAGGCCTCGTTGGCGAGGAACGCCACCGCGGTCTCGGCGTCCAGCGTCCGGTCCGTGCCGGGCACGGTCACGCCGCCCGCGGCCTCCATCAGGGCCGCCAGGGCCATCGGGTCGGCGGCCATGGCGCCGTCCAGCCGCACGCCGCGGACCTCCTCGTACAGCCGCTCGATGGCCACGGCGGCCGACGGGAAGTCCGCGGTCATGTTGATGTTCCGCCAGAACCCGGCGCCGCCGAAGGCGTCGTAGCGGGCCGCGTAGTCGGGGTTCGGCGGCTCGATCCGGCCCGGCGGCACGTCGGGCAGCGTGTCGATCGGGCGGAAGTCGCCGAGCTCCAGCTCCCCGCCCCGCACGGTGACGATGGCGTAGGCGCCGATGAACCCGCCGGTCCCCCGCAGCTCGGCGGGGTTCTGGGCCGCCAGGAAGTACCGCCGCGTTCCCTCGCCGCCCAGGTACGGGGGCAGCACGCGCGACAGGGCGGCCGCCGCGGTGATCGCCCGCTCCGCGCGGTCGAGCTGGACCACCAGCTCGGCCTGGGCCTGGGCCACGGAGCGGAGCAGGCCCCTGGTGGGCGATGCGACCAGCACCGCCGCCGCGTCCGCCAGCAGGCCGCGAGCCTCCTCGAGCGAGGGCGCCAGCCTGCGCAACGGCTGAAGCGGGATGACCCCGGCCTCCGGCGCCAGGGCGGCCGTGCCCGAGGGCAGCTCGGCCAGGCCGCCGGCCACCACCTCGCCGGCCCGGGCGATCAGCGTCCCGGCCTTGGCCATGTTCGTCACGGCGTCGGGCGTCCGCCCGAAGACCGGGAGGACGCCGGCCAGCCGGATCGTCGGGTTCTCGGCCTGGTCCTCGGCCCGGAGGACGCGTTCCTCCGGGC
>DASZZY010000144.1:0-39732 GCA_036260395.1 Actinomycetota bacterium | reverse complement strand
CCGAAGCCCTCCCACCCCTTCTCGACGGAGAACGCCGAGATCCCCCGCGGCGAGTCGTCGCCGGTCCGGGCCATCACGAGGTAGAACTCGGCCTCGCCCGCGTGGCTGATGAACCGCTTCGTCCCGTCGAGGACATAGGCGTCGCCGTCGCGCTCCGCCCGCGTCCGCAGCGCCGCGGCGTCGGAGCCACTGGCGGCCTCGGACAGCGCGTAGGCCCCCAGCCACTCCCCGGAGAACAACCGTGGGAGGTACCGCTCCTTGAGGGCATCGGACCCGAACTCGTGGATCCCGAACGCCGAGAGGTGGTGGACGGAGAGCCCGACGGCCAGCGCCAGGTGCCCCGCCGCGACCTCCTCGAGCACGAGGAGGTACGTGAGGAACGGCTGGCCCCCGCCGCCGTGCTTCTCGGAGTACGGGATGCCGGCCAGCCCCATGTCCGCCAGGCGGCGGAACGGCTCGCGGGGGAACTCCTTGCGCTCCTCGTACCCCGGCGCGGCCGGGGCCGCCTCGCGCTGGACGAAGCCCCGGACCAGGCCGACGATCTCGCGCTGCTCGGGCGACAGCCCGACGTCGAGGTCCACGGCGACTAGCGTACCCGACGACGCCGGACCCGCTCCCCTATCCTGTCCGCGTGCGGCTCTACAACACCCTCACGCGCCGCGTCGAGGAGCTCCACCCGGTCGACGATCGGAAGGTCCGGATGTACACCTGCGGGCCCACCGTGTACCGCCCGGTCCACATCGGGAACCTGCGGACGTTCCTCCTGTCGGACCTGCTCCGGCGGGCGCTGGAGTTCGAGGGCTACGACGTCACCCAGGTCGTGAACATCACCGACGTGGGCCACATGGTCGACGAGGCCTCACAGGGCGGCGTGGACCGGATGGAGCTGGCCGTAGGCGACGAGGGCCTGTCGCCGTGGGATATCGCCGAGAAGTACACCCTGATGTTCCGCGAGGACATCGCGGCCATCGGGATCCTCCCCCCGCACGAGAACCCCAAGGCCACCGACCACATCGCCGAGATGATCCAGCTCACCCGCGTGCTGATCGAGCGGGGGCACGCGTATGCCCTCGACGACGGCACCGTCTACTTCGACGTCCGCTCGTTCCCGGACTACGGGAGGCTCTCTCGGAACACGCTCGAGAACCTCGAGCCGGGCCACCGGGACCTCGAGCGCGACGGCCGGAAGCGCCACCATGCGGACTTCGCGCTGTGGAAGGCGGCTGGCGCCGACCGGCTCATGAAGTGGGACAGCCCCTGGGGGGAGGGGTTCCCCGGCTGGCACATCGAGTGCTCGGCGATGTCGATGAAGTACCTCGGGGATCGCTTCGACGTCCACACGGGTGGGATGGACCTGGTGTTCCCCCACCACGAGGACGAGATCGCCCAATCGGACGGCGTCGCCGGCCACCGGGTGGTCGGCCTGTGGGTCCACGGCGGCCACCTCCTGGCCGAGGGCCAGAAGATGGCCAAGTCCACGGGGAACGTCTGGACGATCCGCGACGTCGCCGAGCGCGGTTACGACCCGCTCTCGTTCCGCCTGCTGTGCTTCCAGACCCGGTACCGGAACCTGCTCGATTTCCACTGGGAGGCGCTGGCCACGGCCGACCGCACGCTCAGCCGCCTCCGCAAGCGCATGCTCGAGTGGGCGCCGGCGGACCGCGACGGCCTCTCGCCGGAGGCCAAGGACATCGACCGGCGATTCCGGGACGCGGTATCCGACGACCTCGACCTGCCCACCTCGGTCAAGGTCCTCAACGAAGCGGCCTCGGCCGACATCGCGGACGGCGACAAGTACGCCCTGCTGGCGTCGTGGGACCAGGTGCTGGGCCTGGACATCGAGCGCCTGGCGCGGGAGGGCTTCGAGGTCCCCCCGGACGTGCAGGCCCTGGTCGAGGAGCGCGACGCCGCCCGGAAGAGCCGCGACTTCGCCAAGAGCGACGCGCTCAGGGAGCGCCTCCGCGGCCTGGGGTGGGAAGTCATGGACAGTGCGGAGGGGACGCGCGTCCGGCCCCTGTCCGGCTGAGCGGCTCCGGCCGGTCCCCGGAACGCCGTGGCCGTCAGGCCGCTCCGCCGGGGTGGTCGATCATCAGGAGGTTCCCCTCGCTGTCGCGGAACCACGCCGCGAGGTAGGTCCCGATCCGGGCGATCCCGCGCTCCGTCTTCACCTCCGGGAGGTCGTATTCCTCGAACGTCACGCCGCGGTCGCGGAGCGCATCGACCGTTGCCCGGATGTCGTCGACGTGCCAGCCGATGGCCGTGCTGCGCGCCGTCCCGGCGAACTGGCTGGGATACACGAGGAACGGGTGGCCCCCGCTCTCGAACCACACCCCGCCGGCATCCTCGGCGAACGGTTCGAGGCCCAGCTTCTCGCGGTACCAAGCCTTGGCCCGGTCGAGGTCGGCCGCCGGCAGCGTGGCGAACGCGGTGAACGTCTCGAGCATCGGTCTCTCCTCCGGTCCGGGCGGTCGGATGCTCAGCCTAGTACGCTGGCCGGCGCATGAGCGAGACGCCCTCGCAGGTCAACGGAGCGGTGCGGTGGCGGCCGGCCGTCCCCACCGTGGTGGTCGTGATCTCCGTCATCGTCGCCGTCGGGGCGGTCTCCGGCCTGCTGTTCCTGCTCTACAACCGGACCCGCGGGCCTGGCGAGATCCTCCGTGAGTTCGCCCTCAGGGTGGACGCCGGCGACTGCGCCGGGAGCTACCGCCTGCTCGACGCTTCGGCCACGGAGGAGATCGACGAGGCGCGGTGGTGCGACCTGCTCGACCGCGTGGACCGGGCCATCGACGCCGACTTCGACCTCCAGCAGGCCACGCTGCGGGGCGACGTCGCCGTCGTGCGCATCGAGGGACCCCCGGTCCGGGCCTGGCGGCTGGCCCGCCACGGCAACTCCTGGCGGGTGCTGGTGCCGCCGGAGCTTGTTGGCTTCGCCTAGAGCTGCGGCAGCCCGAGCGTCTTGGCCACGTTCGAGCGGAGGATCTCGGACGTCCCCTCGTACAGCCGCATGGCGCGGACGTCGCGGAACCAGATCTCCAGGCCCATCTCGGTCATGAACCCGTTCCCCCCGTGGACCTGGATGCAGCGGTCGGCGACCCGGTTGACCATCTCGGTGGCCACCAGCTTGGCCAGCGCCGCCTCCCGGCGCCCCTCGGCCCCCTCGTCGATGTCGCCGGCCAGCGAGTACACCAGGAGCCGGGCCTGCTCCAGCTCCGCGAACGAGTCGACGATCATGCCCTGGACGTACTGGTTGGCGCCGATCGGCCGCCCGAACGCCACCCGGTCGCCGGCGAACCCGATCATCCGCTCCAGCAGGTCCCGGGCAACCCCAAGCGCGGTGGCGGCGATCTGCAGCCGCGCGCCGTTGATGCCCTTCATGGCCGAGTAGAACCCGTACCCGACGTCGCCGAGGACGTTCTCCTCCGGCACCCGGCAGTCGGAGAACGTCAGCTCCGCGGGGTTCTGGATCGGCGACATCGTGTGCTGGATCCGGCTGACCGAGAACCCGGGGGTGTCGGCGTCCACGAGGAAGGCCGTGATCCCTCCCTTGGCACGCTTCTCCGCGTCGGTGACCGCGAACACCAGCGCGAAGTCCGCCTCGTCGCCACCGGTGATGAAGTGCTTCCGGCCGTTCAGGACCCAGTGTCCGTCCTCGAGCGTGGCCTTCGTCTTGATGCGGGTGGCGTCGGAGCCGGCCTCCGGCTCGGTGAGCGCGAAGCACGACGCCTTGTCGGCCGTCATCAGCGGCGCCAGGTACTTCTCGCGCTGCGGGTCGGTGCAGTCGAGATACACCGGCGTGGGGCCGGTGACGATCGGGAAGATCGCCTCGTTGTGGGTGAGGACGAGCCCTTGCCGGGTGGCCTCCTCGATCAGGAGGACCTGGCCGAGGTAGGACAGGCCCATGCCGCCGACCTCCTCCGGCATGTGGAGCGTCCAGAACCCCAGCTCCGCGGCGCGCTTGCGGATCTTCCGCCGCTCGTCCTTCAGCGGTGCGTAGTTCCCGTCCTGGATGTCCTGGCGGTAGGACTCCTCGACCGGCCGGATCTCGCGGTCGATGAAGTCCCGAAGGGTGTTGCGGAGCTCCTTCAGCTCGTCCGGGATCTGGACGACGGCCACGGGGCACCTCCCGGTCGTTTCGCTGCGCTGGAACCTACCGACGCGTAGGTTACCACGGCGCGGTCAGCGGACGATCTCCAGGTCGCGTGAGGCCCGGTTCAGGCGCTCGGCGCCGTCGTCCGTGACGGCCACCACGTCCTCGATCCGGACGCCGAACGCCCCCGGCAGGTAGATCCCCGGCTCGATCGAGAAGCACATCCCGGGCCGGAGCGGCTCCTCGTTCCCCGCGACGATGTACGGGGCCTCGTGCTCCTCGAGCCCGATGCCGTGGCCGGTCCGGTGGATGAACAGCTCCCCGTAGCCGGCGTCGGAGATGACGGTCCGGGCGACGCGGTCCACCTCCTCGGCGGGGACGCCCGGACGGACGGCCCGGAACGCGGCCTCCTGCGCCTCGCGGACGACCTCGTACACCGCCTCGAACCCCCGGGGCGACTCCACCACGGCGACCGTGCGACTCAGGTCAGAGCAGTACCCGCCGGTGCGGCCGCCGAAGTCGAGGACCACGGCGTCGCCGGCGTGCAGCTCCCGGTCGCCGGGCTCGTGGTGCGGCGAGGCGCCGTTGGGCCCGGCTCCCACGATCGTGAATGCCACGTCGTCATGCCCGATCTGGACGAGCAGCTCGGCGACCCGGCCGGCGACCTCTCGCTCGTTCAGCGTCTCCAGCCGGGTGGCCACCAGGCGGCCGAACGCCTCGTCCGCGTACCGCGCGGCGCGCTCGAGCAGCGCGAGCTCTTGCCCGTCCTTCACCGCGCGCAGCGGCCCGAGGATCGGCGTCGCCGAGACGAACGCGCGGTCCCCCATCGCGGCCTGAAGGCGGAGCAGGTGCGTGGCCCACATCCGGTCCGAGCACGCCACGGGCCCGTCGCCGCCGACGATCCGGCCCACGAGCGCGTAGGGGTCGTCGGTCTCGTCCCAGGCGGCGATCTCCACGAGACGACCGGCCGAGGACGCCTCGGCCAGCGGCCGCTCCAGCGCCGGGACGACCAGGACCGATGGCCCCTCCGGACGGAGGACGAGACAGGTGAGGCGCTCGAGCGGCGGCGGGCGGTAGCCGACCAGCCACCGGAGATCCGCGGACGGCGTCACGAGCAGCGCCCCGAGATCCCGCTCGACGACGGCGCTGGCCGTCCGGTGCAGCCGGGAAGGGTGATCCGGGACCACGGCGGACATCATACGGAGGCCCCGGGCGCCAGCGCCCGGCGGCACGGCCCTACAATCGCTGGGTGCTCCCGATGTCCGCGGAGAACCGCCTCCAGCATCTGGCCGCCATGGCGGACCGGGCGCTGGACGTCCTGGTGATCGGCGGGGGGATCACCGGCGCCGGCGTGGCCCTCGACGCCGCGGCCCGGGGGCTCTCGGTGGGCCTCGTGGAGCGCGAGGATTTCGCCTCCGGGACCTCGGGACGGTCTTCCCGGCTGGTCCACGGCGGGGCCCGGTACCTTCGCCACGGGGAGCTGGGCTTGGTCTACGAGTCGCTCCGGGAACGCGAGCGGCTCCGGCGGCTGGCGCCGCACCTGGTCCGTCCGCTCGGGTTCCTCATCCCGATCCGGCGGCCGGCCAACCGGCTGTACATGGGGACCGGGCTCGCGCTGTACGACGCCCTGACGGTCGGCCGGAACCCCGCCCGGCACCGCTGGGCGACGCCCGACGACGCGCGGCGGCTGGCCCCCACGCTGCTCCGTGCCAGCGGCGGCTACCTGGCGTTCGACTGCCGGACCGACGACGCCCGCCTGACGCTGGAGGTCGTCCGCCAGGCGGCGGCCCGCGGCGCGCTGGTCGCCAACCACGCGGAGGTCGAGGACCTACTTGGCGACGGCCGGGTCCGCGGCGCGACGGTGCGGGACCGCATCTCCGGGGGGTCGCTCGACGTGCGGGCGGGCGTCGTCGTGAACGCCACCGGCGTGTGGGCCTCGCGGGTCCACGCGCACGTGGTCCGGCGCCCGCCGGCCCTCCGCCCCAGCAAGGGTGTCCACGTGGTCCTCCCCCGCAGCCGCCTCCCGGTCCGGTGCGCGGTCACCGTGCCCTCCGTGGCCGGCGGGGGCGCCATGGTGTTCGCCATCCCCTGGGGGCCGCGGGTGTATGCGGGCACCACGGATACGCCCTACGACGGGCCGCTGCCGTCGCCGACCGTGGAGCGGGAGGACGTCGAGGTCGTCCTGGGCTCGCTGGCCCGAGCCTTCGAGGGGGACCTCGGCCCGGCCGACGTGCGCGCCTCGTGGGCCGGCGTCCGCCCGCTGCTCGACACCCGGAAGGGGGCCACCCGCGACCTGTCGCGCCGCCACGTGATCTACGAGGATCCGCCGCGGCTGCTGACGGTCACCGGCGGGAAGCTGACGACGTACCGGCGGATGGCCGAGCAGGTCGTCGACCGCGCCTGCGAGATCCTGGCGGCCGGCGGCCGCTGCCCGACCCGCCGGCTGCCGCTGGGGCTCACGGTGCCGTACGGGCAGGAACTGGAGCGAGCGGCGGCCGCCGCGAGATCGCTGGGACTGGGCCCCGACGCCGGGCGACGCCTGGTCGGCCGCTACGGCGACGACTGGTCCGGCGTGCTCGACCTGGTCCGCGACGACCCGGGGCTCGGCGAGGAGGCGGTTCCTGGACTCCCCGTGCTCCGGGTGGAGATCGAGGCCGCGATCCGCCGGGAGATGGCCCTCACCGGAGACGACGTGCTGGTCCGAAGGACCCGGCTGGCCACGATGGATGCGGAGCTGGCGGCGTCTGTCAGCGGGCCATGGCCGGCCGCCGGCGTTCCCGCCGAGCCACGGCCGCCGCGCCGCTGAGCGGGAACGGCGCCTGGATCACGAGATCCACGTTCCGGTCGGCGGGCTCGCCACGCCGTGTGTCCGATCCGTCCTGCGGGTCGTTCGCTGCCAGCTCGCGATGGACGGAGGCGAGGAACGCGATCCCGGCGTCGCTCCGAGGGACGGGCGGGGCGGCGTGATCGACCATCGTGCAGAAGATCGACAGGAGCCCGTTCCCGTTGTCGATGATCTCGATGAGGCGACTCTGCGTGGGCCAGTCGCAGATGCCCGACGTCGTGACGTCCCAGAACCCGTTCTTGCCGCCCTGAAAGTTGCGTTTCGTCTCGTCGATCCGGGGGCGGATCTCATTGGCGTGACTGTGGCCGTTGACCCACAGGATGACGTTGGGGAACCGGTGGACGAGCCGCTCGACCTGCGGACCGTGGGACCGAGGCTGGTCGTTCTCCTCCGGGGTGAACGGGTCGGGGTTGACGAATGGGTTGTCCATCGTGGCGATCCCGTGGTGGGAGAAGAGCACGACCAGTCGATCCCGGCTCGGGTCGCCTGTGTCGACGACGTTACCGGCCGCGTCGTAGTACTTCGAGTGCACTTCGATGAGCCGCTGCTCGAGCCAGGCGAGCTGGGCCGCACCGATGCTGCCCCGCGATTCACCGCCGGGATTCGTCGTGTCCAGTGTGATCATCCGGAACAGTGGATACCGGTCGTCGAAGTAGTACGCGGTGCCGGTATCTTCGTTCTCCTTGGTGAACCCGTGACCCTTGGGCTCCGTCGGGCTGTTGCGATGGACCGCGACGTACTCCTGCCTCGAAACGAGCCGTCGGCGGTCATCCGGCATGACCAGCCGACCGCCACCCGCGAACAACCCCTCGGGGTGGTCAGCCAGGTTCTGGAACTCGTCGCACGGGTTGAACCCCGGCGGCGTGCCGGTGGCCTTGAACCGCTCGACGGCGATGGTTTCCATCGTCCGGTTCTCCGGGAAGTTGCCCTGGATGAGCCCGTCGTGGTTGCCGAAGCACGAGTACCAGGGGAACCCCACGCCCTGGGCGCGAAACGGCGTGATGGCTTGCTCCAGCAGCCCCGGGTAGTTGGGGAACCCGTACTGGACCTTGTACTTGTCGCTGACGGGATCCGGGTGCCAGTACTCGGGGTCGGGCCCGGTGTCGGGGGTGCCCCAGCTCACCGCCTGCACGCCCTCGAACTCCGGGCCGCCGGAGTTCGTGTCGATGATCCCGCCATCCATCAGCCCGATGAACCACTGCAGCTCGTTGAAGTGCTCATTGTCGATGTTGTCACCGGTGCAGATCGCGAACTGGAACGGCTCGCCGGTCACCGGGCTGGTGCCGATCTTCCGGACCGTCCGAAGCATCTGCTCGAAGGCCTGGAAATGGATGGCCTCCTGCGGCCGGAACGCCCCCGAGAAGGGGATCGGCTCGCACTCCTGGTCGGAGAATCGGTCGAGGTACTCCACCCGCAACGGGGACTGCGGGTCTGCGAGCTGCATGTCCGTGTAGTGGACGAGGTTGAGGAGCGACCGCCGGAAGCGGGGCGGAGCGCCTTCGGCGAGGTCGCCTCTGAAGAGGTACGGTTCACCCCGGCCATACTTCAGGCGGTTGTAGGCCCCGTCCGTACCCTCGTCGAGCACCCGCCCCCGCTCGATCGTCCGGGCCAGCGTCGTGAGCGTCCAACTGCGGGTGTCGGGCCTGGCCCCAGCCATGTGGGGAAGGCCAAGGAACGGAGCGGCCATGGCGGCACCGCCGGCGAGCCGGAGGAACTCGCGGCGCGAGATAGGAGCCACGGTCCCGTGATTTCGACGCCTCGCCCTCCGGTTCCTGCCGGGTCGGGCGTGCCGGGCCAAACGTCACCAAGCGCCCATTCCGGCTCCGCCGTTTGCCCCCGTGATGTGCGGGGAATACGAGGCCGTGCTGGACCCTCGCGGGAGGGCGACCCGCTCCAGCGCGAGAGGAGGTGGTCAGGTGGCGTTCCTCGTAGCGCAGGTCGGCACGATCCTGTGGATCATCGCGGCCGTCCTCGTCATCGCGGGGATCGTGTCGATCATCCGCGGCGGCGTGGTCGCCGGCATCGTCCTCATCGTGCTCGGGCTCCTCGTGGGGCCCGGCGGGGTCAGCATCTTCGACTAGCGTCGGCCCCTAGATCTTCAGCCGAACGATCTGCGGGAGGACGGTGAAGGTGGCCGGCGTGGTGCCCAGCACCTCGCCGTCCGCCTCCACCGGGAGCGGCCGGTCCGCCTCCACCGAGATGACCCTCCCGCGCATCTCTTTGATGTGCGGATGCGGGACGTGCTCGCCGCGGTAGATCTTCGGCAGCAGCGTGAACGCCTCCGACTTGGGCCCGGTGCTGATCTGCACGTCGAGGAGGCCGTCGCCCGGATAGGCGCGCGGCGAGATCTTCATGCCTCCGCCGTAGAACTGGCAGTTGGCCACGACCACGTTGTTGGCC
Source organism: Actinomycetota bacterium (assembly GCA_036260395.1). Lineage (GTDB taxonomy): Bacteria > Actinomycetota > UBA4738 > UBA4738 > CALAEC01 > DASZZY01. The sequence goes on along the minus strand of DASZZY010000144.1, from coordinate 30,400 downwards.
CGCCCCGTCCACTCCTTGCGGTCGACGCGCACCTCCACCTCCCAAGGGCGGTGACGGCCGAGCGACAGCCAGAAGCCGACGAAGTAGCGGGAGCGCCCCAGCCGCCTGGGGAGCCGGACCGCCCGGGCCACGACCGCACCGCCCAGGCCGGCCTCCGCGATGTTCGGCACGTAGCGCACGGCACGGCGGCCGGCGTCGTCGTACTCGGCGCGCATGACGTCGATCGGGTACAGGCGGTCGCCCGTCAGGTGGCGCACCGCGCGCGTGGCGTCTCCGGGCAGGCCGAACGTCCGGACGAAGTCCGATCCGGAGCCCGCCGCCACCACGCCGAGCACGGCATCGTTGGCGACGGCGCGGTCGTCCGCGATCATGCCGTTCACGACCTCGTGGACCGTGCCGTCGCCCCCGACGGCCACCAGGAACCGCTCCCCGGCCTCCAGGGCCTCGCGGGCCAGCCGGGTGGCGTCCCCCGGCCCCCCGGTCTCGACGATGCGGTACCGGAGGCCGTGGGTCTGGAGCTGCCGTTCCACCTCGGGGAGCTCCTGGCCCACCCGCCCGCGCCCGGAGCGGGGATTGGCGATGAGGACCAGCGACCCGAACGGGCTGGCCATCAGCGCTCCGCGGGGAGGAGCTTCCCGGGGTTCAGCACGCCGGCCGGGTCGAGCGAGCGCTTGACGGCCCGCAGCGCGGCAAGGCCGCCGGCGCCCAGCTCCTCCTCCATGAACGGCGCCTTCAGGACCCCGACGCCGTGGTGGTGGGTGATGGTCCCCCCGGCCGCGTGGCACGCCCGCGCGGCGTCACGCCACGACGCCAGGTACGCCTCCTCGGCGCGCTCGTCGTCGGGGGCCCGGATCAGCTCGGTGAAGTACAGCGAGGCTCCCGAGCGGTACGGGTGCGAGAGGTGGCACCCGACGGTCTCGGCGTGCGAAGCCAGCGCCTCCCGGATGGACCCGTAGAGCGCCGGCAGCCCGCGCCACAGCCCGGCCACCTCGACGGTCTCGACGAGCGTGCCCTCGCCGAGCATCCGCTCCTCCCCCATGATCCGCCGGTACAGGTCGACGGCCTCGAACCGATGGTCCCACCAGTGCACGCCGTAGCCCTCCGGCAGCTCCGCCGCGCCGGCCTCCCGGGCCGCCTGGCGGAGCCGCGCGGCGCCGTCCGCCTCCTCGGCCACGGCGGCGATGAGGACCGGCCCGCCCTCGTGGCCAGTGGCCCCGAACGTGAAGGCGGCGTCGGCCTCGTCGTAGAGCCGGAGCACGAGCGGGCGGACGTGGCCCTGGGAGATCCGTCGGACCAGGGCCATGCCGTCCTCGAAGCTCGGCGGCCCCGCGGCCACCCACCGCAGTCCCGCCGGTGCCCGGGAGGCCGACAGCGTCACCTCGGTGATCACCCCCAGCGTGCCCTCCGAGCCCACGAACAGCCTGCGGAGGTCCGGCCCCGCCGCGGAGCGAGGGGTGGGGCGCAGCCGGACCACCTCGCCCCCGGGCAGGACGGCCACCAAGCCGAGGACCAGGTCCTCGATGACGCCGTAGCCCGCCGAGGCCTGTCCGGCCGACCGGCTGGCCAGCCAGCCGCCGACCGAGGAGATGGCCAGCGACTGCGGGTAGTGCCCCAGCGTGAGCCCCCGCTCCCCCAGCGCCGCCTCCAGCCGGTCGCCCCGGATGCCGGCCTCGACCTCCACCGCCAGGGACTCCTCGTCGACCGAGCGGACCCGGTTCATCTGGGAGAGGTCCAGGACCACCGACCGCCACGGCGCCTGGGCCCCGCCGCACACGCCCGAGCCTCCCCCACGGGGGACGACCGCGGTGCGGGTCTCGTCCGCCCACGCCAGGGCCGCGGCCACGTCTTCGGTGCTCCGGGGGAACACCACGGCCATGGGCCGCGGGAGCGCCTCGCCCCGGCGTTCACGCAGGAGCGCCAGCGGCCACAGGTCATGCGCCCTGGTGGCGATCTCTCCGGGGTGGGTGCTGACGGCCCCCTCGGGGAGCCGGGCGGCCAGGGAGGCGAGCGGGTCCACGCGGCGATGATAGTGACTCACCGACGCCGCAGCGCCGGTTCGGATCAGACGCCCGTGTAGGCCACGACCCCCCGGTTGACGGCCCCGCGGGCCGCCGCGGCCAGCGCCGCCGTCGTCCCCTCGGCGACGTCCTCGATCTGGCGCAGCAGGTCGATCAGCTGCTTGCACGTCCTGACGAAGTCGCCGGGGGCCATCTCCGTCTCGTACAGGACGTCCTCGAGCGCCTTCCCCTCGGCCCACTGGAACGCGGACGCCGCGAACCCCGACTCCAGGTCCCGGCACAGCTCGACCTGGTGCTGCTCCTCGACCGCTCGGATCTGGCCCCACAGCTGGCGGAGCCCGGCGAAGCGCTCCGCGACCGCGGAGGTCGGCAGCTCGCCCCGCCGGGGGACGCGCTCGCGCGACTCGTAGACCATCGTCGAGGCCAGGGCGGCCATCTCGGCGGCCGACAGGGCCTGGAACAGCCCCTGGGCCACGGCCTCGGCCACCAGGATGTCGGCCTCACCGTAGATCCGGAGCAGGAGCTCGCCCCGCCCGGTGAGGCGGAAGCCCTCGATGTAGCCCAGCCGCTGGAGGACCCGCAGCACGCGGTCGAACTGGCGGGCCAGCGTCTCGGTGCGGGAGCGGATCCGCCGCTCGAGGCTCCGGACCTCGCGCTCGAGCCTGGAGGCGCGGGCCGCCCACCGCTCGTGCTCGCCGCGGTCCGGGCAGGCGTGGGACGGGTGGCGCGCCGCCTCGCGCTCGAGGGCCTCGGCCTCCGCCAGCGCCCCCTGCGAGGGCCCCGCGCGCCGCCGTCTCGGCGGGCTGACCCGCAGGTTCACCAGCTGGGCGGCCACGTCGCGGCGGTACCTGGCGCTCCGCGCGCTCCCCGAGCGGGGGAGCCGCAGGCTCGATAGCGGCTCCGGGGGCTCGTCGAAGTGCCCCACCGAGGCCCGGAAGAACTTCCGGTCCTGGGTGAGGAGCGTCGGCCGGCCGTCGCGCGAGGCCAGGACGACAGCCAGCCCGCGCCGGCTGGAGGTCGGGACGTGGATGACCTCGCCGGGCCGGAGCGAGGCCAGGGCGTCCTTGATCGCCTCCCGCCGCGAGCGATCGTGGGCCCGCGAGGTCCGGCGGCGGATGTCCTCGGCCCGCTCGCGGAGCGCCCAGTACTCGGCGAAGTCGCCGAGGTGGCACGCGATGCGCGCGCGGTAGCCGTCGATGAACGCCCGGTCCCGCTCCAGCTGGCGCTCGAGCGCCACCACGCCCCGGTCCGCCTGGAACTGCGCGAAGGAGGAGTTCAGCAGGTGCCGCGCCTCCTCCGGGGTGTAGTTGCGGACGAGGTTGACCGCCATGTTGTACGAGGGGCGGAACGACGACCGGAGCTCGTAGGTTCGCCGGGTCGCCAGGCCCGACACCTTCTCGAACTCCAGCTCCTTCTGGTACAGGACCACCGCGTGCCCCAGTTCGTCGATGCCCCGGCGGCCGGCGCGCCCGGTGAGCTGGGTGAACTCGCCCGGCGTCAGCAGCTCGTGGCGCTCACCGGAGAACTTCCACAGGCTCTCGATCACCACCGTCCGGGCCGGCATGTTGATGCCGAGCGACAGGGTTTCCGTGGCGAACACCACCTTGACCAGCCCCTCGGCGAACAGCTCTTCCACCGTCTCCTTGAAGGCCGGCACCATGCCGGCGTGGTGGGCGGCGATCCCCGCGGCGAGCGCCTCGCGGAAGGCGCCGTACCCGAGCGCGGCCAGGTCGTCCTCCTCGATCCACGCGGCTCGGAGGTCGGCGCGCTCGCGGATCTGCGCCTCCTCGGCCGCGTCGGTGAGCCGGACCCCCGCGGCCATCAGGTACTCGACGCTCCGGTCGCACCCGGCGCGGGAGAACACGAAGTAGATCGCCGGCAGCATGCCGGCCTCATCGAGCACGTCGACGACGTCCTCCCGCCGGGGCGCGTACACCCGGCCCGGTCCCTGCCGGGGCGGCCGGCCTCCGTCCCTCCGCCCCGCGCCGCGGCCGCGCCCTCGTTGCTGGCCTCGGACCTCGCGAGGACCGCGGACGTCGCGCTGGGTCAGGGACAGCAGCGACGGGTTCGGCACGGGCCGGCCGCCCCGCTCGACGTGCATCGGGTACAGCCGGCGGCCGACCATGTAGTGCTGCTCGAGCGGGACCGGGCGGCGCTCCTCGATGATCACCCGGGTGGTGCCCCGCAGCGTCGTCAGCCACTCGCCGAACTCCTCGGCGTTGGACACCGTCGCCGACAGGGCCACGACCGCGACCGTCAGCGGCAGGTGGATCAGGATCTCCTCCCACACCGCGCCGCGGTACGGGTCCTGGAGGTAGTGGACCTCGTCCATGACCACGACGTCGAGGCCCTCGAGCGTCCCGGAGCGCTCGTACAGCATGTTGCGGAGGACCTCGGTGGTCATGACCACCACCGGGGCCTCGCCGTTGATGCTGTTGTCGCCGGTCAGCAGGCCGACCCGGTCCGGTCCGTACCGGGCCACGAAGTCCCCGAACTTCTGGTTGGAGAGCGCCTTGAGCGGGGTCGTGTAGAAGGCCTTCCGCCGGCGTCCCAGCGCCTGCTCGACCGCAAACTCCGCGACCAGCGTCTTTCCCGAGCCCGTCGGCGCGGCCACCAGCACCGACTCCCCGGCGGCCAGCGCGGAGATCGCCTGGCGCTGGAAGTCGTCGAGGGGGAACGGGTACCGGGCGGCGAACCGCTCGAGGTCCATCGGATCGATTGTCCCACGGGGCCGCCGGCTCAACCGGCGGCGGTCAGCCCACCCGGCGGAGGAGGTCCCGGACCGTGGCCCGAAACTCGCGCGGCGCCTCCAGGTTCGACAGGTGTCCGGCGCCCTGGATCACCGCGAGGTCGGCGCCCGGGATGGCCGCCGTCATGGTCTCCGACATCACGGGCGGTGTTAGCGTGTCGTCCGACCCGACCACCACCAGGGTCGGGACGTCGATCTCCGGGAGGATGGGGCGCGAGTCGGGGCGCTCCCCGATCCCCAGCGATGCGGCGGCGATGGCCTCTCCCGGCTGGCGGCGGATGGCCTCCTTGACCCGGTCCCAGAGCGCTGGATCGGCCGCCTCGGAGAGCAGGGGCGGCGGGGCCTCGGCGATGGCGCCGCTCCCCTCGGCCCGGGCCTTCTCGGCGACCGCTCGGCGCCGCTCCCGGCCGGCGTCGTCGTCGGGCTCGGCCCGCGTGTCGGCGAGGATCAGGCCGGCGATGCGCCCGCGATGCCGGCGCCACAGCGAGAACGCCGCGTAGCCCCCCATCGACAGCCCGCACACCACCGCGCGCTCCGCCCCGGCCCGGTCCAGCTCGCCGGCCAGGAAATCGGCCGCGGCGTCCATCGTCAGCACGTCGCCGACCCCCGGCGTGCCTCCGAACCCCGGCAGGGAGGGTGCCAGGACGTCGGCGTCCGCGCGGAGCGCCTGGACGTCGTCCTCCCACATCGACGCGTCGACCGGGAAGGCGTGGACCAGGAGGAGCGTCGTCATGCGAGCGGTCGGACGCCCGCCTCCGTCACGGCGCGGGCAGGCCGGGCGCCGGGAAGCCCGGCGGCGCCCCGCCGGGCGGCGCCCCGCCGGGCGGAGTGGTCTGCGTCGGGATGCCGGCCTGCCGCCGCTCCTCTTGGAGCTGCTTCCAGCCCGAGTCGAACACCGCGGCCGCGGCCGCGAGCTGCTCGGTGAGGCTCTCCAGCAGCTGCGCGCGCTCGTCGCCCTCCAGCACAACGGAGAGGCCGACGTTGCGGGCCGTCGAGGCGTAGAGCTGGAGCGCGATGACCATCTCGTCCCGGGCCTCTCGCAGGTCGGGCAGCCCCGGGCGGATCCGCTGGACGGCGTCGGCCGCCTCGCGGGCCTGCTCCCGCCACTCCTCCGCGTCGGCCTGGATGCGCCGCTCCCTGGCCTCGCCCGAGGCGAGCTGGCCCATGGCCTGGCCGAGCTCGGGCAGGATCAGCGGCCCGCCGGGGAGCGGCGTCGAGACGCCGGTGGCCCCCAGCGCCGACTCCACCTGCGTGGCGAACCGCTCCACGGCGTCGCGGCGTTCGGCGGCGTCCTGGGCGCTGTTGAGGGCCCACCCGACGAGAGCCACGAGCCCCTGGAACAGCACGATCAGCCCGATCTGGACGCCACGGCGGCGCAGCGGCGGGGTCTTCGGAGGAACGAGGAACGGGCGCGGCGCCGTGGCCACCGCTCGCGGGCGGCCCCTGGCGCGCTTCTTCCCCTTGATGGCCATGTCTTACCTCTTGAAGAGTCGGGCGACGAGGATGGCCCCCTCGTAGAGCACGTAAAGGGGGAGCCACATCAGCAGCATAGTGTACGGATCCTGCGTCGGCGTGGCGATGGCGGCGAACACCGCGGTCCCCAACAGCGCGTAACGGCGCCACCGCCGGAGCTGACGGCTGTCGATGACGCCGGCCCCCGTCAGGAACAGGAGCACGATCGGCATCTCGAAGCCGAGCCCGAACGCCAGGATCAGGAACATAAGGAAGCTGAGGTACCGGTCCACCGTGAGCAGGGGGATGAGGTTCTGTCCCCCGAACGAGAACAGGAAGCGGAGGCCGCGAGGGGCCACGGTGAAGGCGAAGAACACGCCCGCAGCGAACAGCGCCAGGGAAACCACGATGAACGGGATGGCCAGCCGGCGCTCCCGCGTGGTGAGCCCCGGAGTGACGAACCGCCACAGTTGATAGAGGACGATCGGCAGGGCGACGAAGAACCCCGTAAAGAGGCCGATCTTCAGGAACGTGATGAACGGCTCGGTGGGACTCGTGGCGATGAGGTTCCGTGCCAGCACGCCCGGTGGCCGGGCCTGCGGCGGAAGGGCCTGGAGGGCGTCGCGGTAGGGACCCAGCAGGAACCCGAAGATCCACCGGTAGAACACGAACCCCAGGATCGATCCGAGCCCGATCGCCACGACGGAGATCAGCAGGCGCTTGCGGAGCTCCTCGAGGTGCTCGACCACCGTCATGGCGGTGTCGCGCTCGCGGCGGCGCCTGGGGATCACGCGCATGGCTCAGCGGGCGGCCGGCTCAGGGCGTGGACCCGTCACCGGACGGGGGGGCCGCCGGTGGGCTCTCGTTCCTGGCGCGGGTCTTGCGGGCGGCGCGGCTCGGCACGCGAGGGGGCTCGTCGTCCAGATCCTCCTCGATCTCGGCCCGGAGATCGCTGGCCGCGCGCCGGAACTCCTTCAGGGAACGCCCGATCGTCCGCCCCATCTCCGGCAGCCGGCGTGGGCCGAAGATGAGCAGCGCCAGGAGCAGGATGACCAGGATCTCGCCGAAGCCCAGTGACGGCACGGGTTCCTCCTGCCCCGATTCTATCCCGCGGGTGGCCCCTCGGGCCGGGCCAGTCGCTCGAGGCGCCGGCGCGTCTCCTCGGCGTCCCCCTGGAGGCCCTGGAGCGTGGGGACCAGCTCGTCCTGGAGCTGGCGGAGCGATGCGGCCACCAGCCGCAGGTGGCGGATCAGCGCGACGAGGAGGACCACCAGGGCCCCTGCGGCGGCCGCCGAGACGGCGATGACGATGCCGACGAGCATCGGTCCGGAGGATAACAGCGGCGGGGACGGCGCCGGCTACTCGGCGCCGGCCAGGAGCTCGCCCATCCAGTCGTCCCGCTGGAGGGCGAAGTGGAAGTCGATCAGGTCGTCGAACGTGAGCGGCGGCAGGTCGGCCGCCTCCCGGGGCCCCGGCGCCCCCGAGGGGTGCGCGGCCTTGGCCCGGGCCATCTCGGCGCTGGCCACGGCGGTCTCGACCCCGGCCGTCCGCAGGAGCTCCACGATCTTGTGGTCGGCGGTCTTCTGCACGAGGTCCTCGCACACGGGGCACACGAAGCTGTAGACCCCCTCCCCCGACCCGGCCTCGACGGTGAGCAGCACCAGCGAGGCCTCCATCTCGACCTCACCGCAACGGGGGCAATTCGTCCGGATGCTTGTCATCTCGCCCTTCATATCGGCCGGTCCCCGGGGGTCCTTTACTTTCCCGGAGCGCCGGGACGTGGGCGTCAGCGCCCGTAACGGCCCAGGGTGGCGGCCGCCAGGTCGCGGGTGAGGTCGCGCAGGTCCGCGGGCTCGGCGATCTCGGCCTCGCCGCCGAGGCGGAGCACGAGCTTGCCGACCCACGCCAGGTCCTTCGTGGGGAAGGTGGCCTCCAGCCGGTCGCCGCGCTCGCGGACGTGCTCCATCGCGTAGTACTCGGCCACCCACCGGGCCCCGGGCCCGAGCAGCAGCCGCACCCGGATGTCGTCGGCGCCCGGCGAGTACAGGTCCCGCCCCTGCCCGAGGAGCCCCCGGTGCTCGAACCGCTCGCCGGTCGGACGGGCGTCCCGGATGCGGTCGACCCGGAACAGGCGCTCGTCGTCCGCCTCGACGTCCCAGGCGGCCACGTACCAGTTGCCCAGCGCGGAGAACACCTGCTCGGGATCGATGCGTCGGCTCCCGAACCGATCGCGGCTCGCCGAGTAATAGTCGATCTCCAGCCGCTCCCCCGCCCGGGCGGCCGTGCGGACGACATCGAGCGGCGCGGGCGCCTGCCCGCCGTCGCCGACCTCCGCGCGCAGCGCTCCCAGCGTCTCCTCGCCCAGCGTCCGGGCCAGCTTGTCCAGCGCCGAGCGGAGGGCCTCGGCCTCGGCCACGCCCGGCGACCCCAGGACCTCGGTCCCCCGCAGGTAGAGGGCCACCGCCTCGCTCCTCGTCAGGCGAACCGGGCGCGAGAAGTGGTCCGCCATCGACATCCACACGCGCCCCTCCTCGATGCGGACGTCGATGAGGTCGCCGGGCCCGTAGGGTGGGAGGCCGGTCAGGAACAGGAGGTTGAGGTCGTCGATGACTTCTTCCTCGGTCACGCCGAACATGCGCGAGAGGTCCGCGACCCGCGTCCCCGGATGCCGGACGACGTACGGGACGACGGCCAGGAGCCGCCGGAGGCGCTCGATCGTCCGCTTAGAGGGCGGCACGGACCTCCTCCAGGCTGGACACCACAGCGTCCCGCAGCGCCCGCGGGGCGATCACCTCGGCGTCGGCGCCGAACGACAGGATCCACGAGACGAACGACTCCCCGGCGGCCGCGGGGACCTCGGCCTCCGTCCAACCGTCGTCCCTGGACTCGAGCACGCGCGCTCCGGGCACGCCACCGAGCGCCCACCAGGCCACCTTGGGGCTGAACGCCACGCGGGCGGTGGTCTCCGGCTCGCCGAGTCCCCACGGGCCGGCGGTCACGTGCTCCGCGGCCCGGAACCCCTCCGGCGCGGGCTCGGCCTCGCCGGCGTCCACGACCGGAGACGCGAAGCGAGAGAGTCGGAACGCGCGGGTCTCGCCGCGAGCGCGGTCGCCACCGACCAGGTACCAGGCCCCTCGCCGGAACAGCAGGCCCCAGGCGTCGACCTCCCGGTCGCCCGGCTCGCCCTCCAGCGGCCGGTACCGGAAGCGGACTCGCCGGCGCTCGGCCACCGCCGCGGCCACGGACCCGAGGTGCCCGCCGGAGCCGTCGACCCCGGCCACGGCCGGAGCCTCGCCCAGTGAGGCCAGCACCGAGGCGTCGGCGCCGAGCGCCAGCTTCCGGAGCGCCTCGGCGGCCTCTCTTCCCGCCCCAGGGGCCAGGGCCGCCACGAGCAGCGCGGCGGCCTCCTCCGCGGAGAACGAGATCTCCGGAAGGTAGTACCGGTCCTTGCGGATCCGGTATCCCTCCTCGACCTCGAACGCGTCCGTGGGGACCACGTCGACCGGCACGCCCGCCTGGCGGAGGACGTCCTTGTCGCGCTCGAACTGACGCTTCGCGGAGCCCCGATCGTCCTGCCGGTACGCCTCGGGCAGCTTGGCCCGGATGTCGTCGAAGGTCAGCGGGCGCCCGGCCTCCAGCAGCAGCGCGACCAGGTTCACCAGGCGCTCCACCGGATACATCGGCCACAGCATACGGCAGGCCCGGGGCCGCTCCGGCGAGCGAGCACCACGCCGACGGGGCTAGCATGCCGGCGTGATCCGGCTCCGCACCGGAACCGTGACGGCCGTCGCGGGCGCCGGGCCCGGCCTGCGGGAACTGACGGTCGAGGTCGACGGCGCCTCCGCCCGGGCGGTCGCCTACCCCGCCCTCACTGGCGCCGTCGAGATCGGCGACCGGGTGCTGCTGAACACGACGGCGGTGGCGCGGGGGCTGGGCACCGGCGGCGTCCACTTCGTCGTGGCATCGCTGGAGCCCCGGGACGCCGATCCGCCCGAGCCCGGACACGTCCTGAAGCTGCGCTACACACCGCTCCAGGCAAAGGTCCAGGTCGTCGAGGAGCACGGGAGCCCGCACCGGGCCGCCATGGCCGAGGCCGCGACGCTCGGCGCGGCGCCCGTGGTATGGGCGCCGCTGCACTCGATGGTGGCCGCCGCGTGCGCGGGCGCCCGGGCCGCCGGCGCCGAGCGGATCGCGTACCTGATGACCGACGGGGCCGCGCTCCCGGCGTGGTTCTCCAGGCAGGTCCACGCGCTCCGGGAGACGGACCTCGTCGAGGCGGTCATCACCTGCGGGCAGGCGCTGGGCGGGGACCTCGAGGCCGTGAACGTATTCTCGGGCCTCCTGGCCGCGCACGCGGTCGTCCGCGCCGACGTCGTCGTCGTGGCCGATGGGCCCGGCAAGGTCGGCACCGACACCCGGTGGGGCGCCAGCGATGTGGCCTCCGCGATGTCCCTGAACGCCGCGGGGATCCTCGGCGGCCGCCCGGTCGCGGCGCTACGCGTGAACTTCGCCGATCCCGCGTACCGCCATCACGGCGTCTCGCCCCACTCGCTCACGGCCCTGGGACAGGTGGCGCTCGTGCCGGTCCACGTCGCGGTGCCGGCGCTCGGAGACGAGCGGCGGGCGGCGGTGTGGAAGGCCCTCAAGGCGGCACGCCTCGAGGAGCGACACCAGCTGGTCGAGGTCAACGGGGCCCCCGCCGTCGACCTCCTGCGGGAGCGAGGCCTGGCCGTTGAGAGCATGGGTCGGTCGCTCGAGGACGAGCCGGCGTTCTTCGAGGCCGCAGGGGCCGCCGGGGTGCTGGCGGGCCGCATGGCCGCGGGGAGCTCGCGGTGGCGCCGGGAGGCAGGAGCGGGCTCGTGAGGGGCGGGTCGTGAGGCCGCGGCGTCTCGAGGTGACGTTCAACGCCACCGGCGCGGCGGACGCCGGCACCCGCGGGCGGGTGGTCGCCGTGGTCGACGTCGTGGACTCCGGGACGAGCGCGGAGGCCGCCGTCGCCGCGGGCGCGGGCGAGGTGCTGGGCGCCGCTCCCGCGGGCTTGCGGGTGCCCGCCCGGGTGGATCCCGGGGCGGTGGGACGCCGGGCCGCGGCCGCCGCCGGCCGGCTCGGGAGCGACGTCCTCGTGGTGGCGGAGCCCCGGACCGGCACCCACGACGAGCAGCGCTCGCGGTGCCTCCCCGTCCTCCAGGCCCTCCGGACCGCCGGCGTGGCGTACGAGCTGCTCCCGAACCAGGGGGCCGAGCTTCCCCGCCTGGTTGACGTCCGGAACCGCGTGGTGGTGGTGGTCTCGGCGACGGGCGGCACGGCGTTCGACGCGGCGCTCATCGCCGGCGCGCCGGCGGTGTGCTTCGCCACTACCGGGCGGGTGGAGGGGCTCACCGGCTGGGAGGTGGCCGAGATGGGGGCGCAGCGGGCCGTCGCGCTGGCCGAGGAGCACCAGGCGGACCTCACCGTCGTCGCCGCCACGGCCAATTCGGCGGACGACGTCCTGGGGGCCTTCGAGCTGGCCCGAGCCGTGATCGGCCGCGGCTTCCTCCGGCTCGACGATCGGCCCACCGGCCCCGCGTAGGCGGCCGGCGGCGGCTCACATGTGCGCGATGAGCTGCTCGACCCGCTCGTCGTGCGCCCGGAACGGGTCCTTGCACAGCACCGTGCGCTGGGCCTGGTCGTTGAGCTTGAGGTGGACCCAGTCCACCGTGTAATCGCGGCGGCGCTGCTTGGCGTGCCGGATGAACTCGCCGCGGAGCCGGGCCCGCGTGGTCTGCGGGGGCTCGCGCATGGCCCGCTGGACCTCCCGCTCGGACACGACGCGCTCCATCTGGCCCCGGCGCTCGAGCAGGTAGTACAAGCCCCGGTCGCGGTTCACGTCGTGGTACGCGAGGTCCATGAGCGCGACCTTCGGGTGGGACAGCGGCAGGCCGTGCTTCTGGCGGTACGCGCCAACCAGCAGGTACTTGGCGACCCAGTCGACGCGGGACGCCAGCCGGTCCAGGGCGCCGTCGCGTAGCGCTTCCAGCGCCTCCTCCCAGTCCCGGAGCAGGCCCTTGCCGACCGGGTCGAGGCCCCGGTGCTCGGCGAACCTCGTGGCCCGCTCGAGGTACTGCTCCTGGATGTCGAGCGCCGAGAGCTCCCGGCCGTTGGCAAGGCGAACCTTCTTCCGGCAGGCGACATCGTGGCTGATCTCGCGGATAGCGCGGATGGGATTCTCCAACGTGAGGTCGCGCATCACGGTGTTCTCCTCGACCATCCGCAGGACGAGGTCCGTGATCCCCACCTTCATGAACGTCGTGTACTCGCTCATGTTGGAGTCGCCGACGATCACGTGGAGCCGCCGGTACCGCTCCGCGTCGGCGTGCGGCTCGTCGCGAGTGTTGATGATCGGTCGGGACCGCGTGGTTGCCGAGGAGACGCCCTCCCAGATGTGCTCGGCCCGCTGCGAGATGCAGAACTGGGCGCCGCGCGGCCCGTGGAGGACCTTCCCAGCCCCGGCGAAGATCTGCCGCGTCACGAAGAACGGGATCAGCACCTCGGCCATCCGCGCGAACTCGCCCTGCCGGGCCACCAGGTAGTTCTCGTGGCACCCGTACGAGTTCCCGGCTGAGTCGGTGTTGTTCTTGAACAGGTAGACGTCGCCGGAGATGCCCTCCTCGTGGAGGCGGACCTCGGCCGCGGACAGCAGGGCCTCCAGGACACGCTCCCCCGCCTTGTCGTGGGCCACGAGGTCGAGCACCGAGTCGCACTCGGGCGTGGCGTACTCCGGGTGCGAGCCGACGTCGAGGTACAGGCGCGCGCCGTTCTCCAGGAAGACGTTGGAGGACCGGCCCCAGTGGACAACACGCCGGAACAGGTAGCGGGCGACCTCGTCGGGCGACAGGCGTCGCTGCCCGCGGAACGTGCAGGTGACGCCGTACTCGTTCTCCAGGCCGAAGATCCGCCGCTCCACGGATCCAGTCTAGCGAGGGGTGGAGGCCCGGACCCTCACTACGGCGGGGGACGGACGGGGTGGGTCCGGAGCGCCCGACCGGTCGGGTCGTGGAACCGGAGATCCGTGGCCGGGTGCCCCGTGATCCCCCACCCGCGCTCGTGGATCAGGCGGTGGTGGTACCAGCACAGGAGCAACAGGTTGTCGAGGGTCGTCGGTCCGCCGTCGGCCCAGTGGACGAGGTGGTGGGCGTTGAGCCACTTCCTCCGCTCGCAGCCGGGGAATCGGCACGAGGCACCGTCTCGGTGCCGGACGGCGCGTAGCAAATGACCGGGAACGGCACGACCGCGCCGCCCGATCCCCACCGGGCGTCCGCGCTCCTCGAGCACCCACTCCAGCACGGCGTCGCACGCCAGCCGGCGCACGGCCTCCGCCGTGAGACGATAGCCGTCCTCGGTCTCGGTCAGCCACGGCCCTTCCCTCGACTCCTGGCCGGTCACGGCGTCGACGTCGGCGTGGACCACCAACGTCGCCGGACCCGGCTGACGGTCTGCGGAGCCGGTAACCAGCTCGACGAAGGCATCCGCCATCCGAGCCTCGTCCGGGAAGTCGGCCTCGGGGTCCCTGGGCACCTCCTCCGCTCGCCGGTTCAGCGCCGCCTCGACCGCCGCGCCCTGCTCGGGGGGCAACGACCCGTCCACGTAGACGACCGGCCGATCCGGGTCCCGGTACAGCCGGAGCGACCGCGACCGGTGGGCGTCGTTGGCATCCCGTATGCGCATACGCTCGTGACGTGCGGCCTCGCGCCACAGCGCGCCCGGGCGGAGAGAGGGCGCCCGAGCGGCCCAGTGGCCGTCGGTCTCCGCGGTGGCGAACCGGGTCAGCGGCTGGAGCTGGTCCCACGACAGCCGGCCCTCGGCGTGTGCCCGGGCGATCTCCGGGAGCCGTCGGAGGCGCCTGGCCACCCGGACCAGCTCCCGCGCCGAGCCCTTCCGGAGCCCGTACCGGCCGGAGAGCCATGACGTCATCGACCCCGCCCCGTCGCGGAGCCACAGGCGCCGGTCGTCGTACTCGGCCACCGCGCGAAGTAACTTCGCCGATGCGACGCTCAACGCGGCCGACGCGGTATCCATCGCAGCGATCAAAGTGGAACCGTCACCCGATAGATGATCGCGTGGCGCAACTTCCATGAGTGTAATTCTAGGACCCCCCACTGACATGAGCCCTGTGGGCCGGAGCCCTATGCCGTCCAGTTGAGCAAGCTTCCGAAACCCAGCACGACGACCGCCCAGAGTGCCGCCGCGATGATCGGCACCAGGAGCAGAAATACAGGACTTCGCCATCTCTGGATCGCGACGACAAGGAGAGCAGCCCAAGCTATGACGAGGACCGCCAGGACCACACCGGGGACGACGAGGCCGGATGTAACGTAGAGATAGCCCACAGCAAGGTGCATTGCCAAGCCCGCAACAGAGATCAGGTGGCGTGCCATGCTAAAGAGTCGGTCATCCCCTCCTCCTGGACGAGACGTTGCGCGTCTCCCGGTTTGACGAGACGGAGCCGGTCGGCGGTTACCGCGCCGAACGGGTCAATGTCACGACCCTTCTGCACAACGAAACGGGACGGGGTGGGCACCCCGTCCCGTCTCGTCCCTTGCGTCCCAGCCCTACCGGTCGAAGACCTGGAGCTCGGCGGCCCGGACGATGTTCCCCTGGTTGCCGTTCAGGATGTTGACGATCGCCAGGCGCGCCTCGTCGCAGTCCGTGTCGTTGAGCGGATCGTTGTCCTGCTCGCCCTGGTAGTCCGGCGTCCCGGTGCACTGGTTCTCGAGGACGCGGAGCCGGAGGTGTGTGGCCAGTGTCCGCGGGACGTCGAAGGTCCGCAGGATCAGCTCGGGTGCCCTTGGACGGGGAGCGATGGACGGAAAGGCGTCCGGTGGGCTGACGTACAGCGACCTGAAGTCCGCCGGCGCCGAGCAGTTCACCGTCGCCGTGGCCGTGCAGGTCAGGATCTCGAACTGTCGCAGCGCCGAGAACCGGTTCTGCGCCGCTGGGTCGTTCGGGTCCTGCGAGTTCGGGGGCCGGAGCATGGCGCTGACGTTGACGCGGTCCACCCGCACGGGGGTGTTCCCGGCCAGGTCCACGGTCACCTGCCGCCCGCGCGCGCTCCCGCCGAAGGCGGCCCAGTTCGTGTTCTCGGTGTCGTCGATCAGGAACTGGTGGTTGACGCCGTCCCCCGTGGCGGTCGCCCCGTTGTGCGCGGACGCCAGGTTGGTCGGGAGGACGAACCGCAGGACGGTCTCCCGCCCCGGGAACACCCGCCGGGTTACGCGCATCATCCCGTGGCCGGGGGCCTGGGCCAGGAAGTCGTACTGGCCCGCAACCATCGGAACCGCATCCCCTCGCTCAGTTTCGGCATCCGTGTCGGCCACCGGCGTGGTCCGGGCCTCGTAGTGCCCCACGAAGAGCCGGGCGTCCGGGATCGGCTGCCCCGCCGAGTTGACCGGCGTGAAGCGAACCAGGCCCTCGGTGGCGAACGGAGAACTGAACCCGGGCCGAGGCTCGTGGTCGTGGGTGTCCGCCGTCGAGGCGTCCTCCCCCATCCCCCGCGAGGCGAACACGTTCCACAGGAGGTCCTGGTTGGCGCCGCGGAACCGCATCCGGTCCGCCGCCAGCATGGCGTCCCTGGCCTCCAGCATGCTGACCTGTCCATCCATCGGCATCAGCAGCCAGGCGTCGAACACGAGCTGGACCCAGCGTCGGTTCCCCGGGCACCTCGTGACCGGGAACCGCCCATCCGCGCAGCCCTCCTGGAGGCGGCGGTTGCTCGCCGGGAACTGATCGTTGTACCGGGCCACCATGGCCTCGCGGATGTCGAACTGCGTCGCGCTCCAGATCTCGCCATCGGCGTGGACCTGCGGGCCCGTCAGGTCGTACCCCACGTTGCTGTAGTTCAGCGGGTTCACCGGCGGGTTGACACCGGGTTGGGGCAGGAGGCCGGAGCTCGGGTGGTTCATCGCGTAGTTCCGGATCCCTCGCTCCTTGTCGTTGGCGGCGTACGGGCCCACGGCCCACGGGTTCTCGTCCGCGACCGGGACGAACCCGTACTCGTTGAGGTACTCCTGCGCCACGAGGTCGGACCAGCTCTCGCCCATGGCGTTGGACTGGAGGCCGATGAGGCGCTGGTCGGGTCCGGCCACCATCCGGTTGGAGATGAGGTGTGTGTACTCGTGCCCGATGACGCTCATGTCGTAGTCGCCGTCGACGCACTTGGAGTAGAACGCCGCGGCGATCGGCTGCCACAGGAACATGTTCGAGATCGGCGGGATCCCGTCGGGGGGAGTGATCTGGTTGGCGTTGTCCCGCGACAGGAAGTTCAGCACACCGGAGGAGACCACCGCGCCGGCCTGCGCGTTCCCGTGCTCCGGGTCACCCTCGCGGCCGCCGCGGCCGAAGTTCGACTCTTGGGCGTTCCAGGTCCGCTCGGTGAAGCCCAGGCGGTACGACCAGTCGTGCATCCTGTTGTGGCCGGCGAACAGATTGGCCAGCGCCGCGTCGAGGTCGTTCCGCGTCGGCGTGGCGAATGCCAACTCACTGCACCGCTGCTCGAGCCAGGTGTTGTTCCACGGGTACTGGTAGTCGCGGTTCGGCCGGGGCACGGCGGGCAGGATCCCGTCGGTCGCCAGCGGCCGCCCCATGATCGAGACGATGACGACATCTGCGAGGAGCCACTTCTCCCGTGACCAGGCGCTGTTCCCCAGCGTGGTCCGCGTGGGCTGGTTGAGGAGCGTGGGGCTCACGTCCCACGGCGGCATCCCGGGCCAGGCGGGCCTGATGACGCGGTCACAGCCGGGTGCCGGCTCCCAGCACCACGTCTCGCGGGTGTCGTTCGAGGAGTAGTCGAGCGGCGGATAGGCGGGGAACAGGTCCCACTTCGGCTCCCCCTGGAAGTCGACCTCGTTGCGCCGGATGAGGACGCCACCGCCTCGGGCGTCGATGAAGTGGCGGAACGCCTGGACCCGCGGCCGCATGTCGACGATGAACGTCTCGTACGCGGCCACCGTCCCGCCTCCGGGCAGCGGGACCGCCACCGGCCGGACGAGCTGCGGCCCCGAGAGGCCCTTGACGGAGAACGTCGCCCAGTCGCCGACGCGCCCCGCTCGGGACATCGAAGTCGCCCGGAGGCCGACGTTCCGGGCCGCGAGGCTGAGGGCGTCCTGCGGAGCGAGCGTCGCCGGCGCAGGCGCAGCGGGATCCCCAGCCAGCGACGAGGCCACCAGGATGACCTGGCCGTCGAGCAGTCCGACCGTCAGGAGGCCCTCCGGAGCGATCCGGACGCCTCCGACCTGCTGCTGGAACTGCACCGCGTGGCCGCTTCCGATCCGGTGCGTGGCCGTGACCCTCAGCGACCGCACCGCCTCGCGGGACAGTCCGAGGAAGGCATGGTTCTGCTGCATCCATCCACGGGCCGCCGCCACCGCCGTGGAGCCAAAGGCCGGCCCGAGATTCCCCGTGGCCATTTGCGGCGTCCCCAGGTCGTTCCACCGGACGGTGGCCCCCAGGCGCCGGGCCGCCGCGACCTGCGGGGGGGACGGCGCGGCGACGCCGGTCCGGACCTCGATCTCGGGCAACATGCCGACCTCGCCCTGGAACCCGAGGGCGGCCTGTGGCGGCCGCGGGGCGGCATCCACGGGCAGGACGCCGATCGCCAGGGCCGCGAGTGCGAGGAGGAGCAGGGAGGCCCGGGCGGGCCTTCGAAGCAGGTCGATCACCATCCGTCCCTCCTTTGGAACGATGCGGATATCGGTGCCCGACCCAATGGGCGTGCTTGTCTATTTCGACGGGACTTCGGCGGATTCCTCCTCATTCCGGCGCCGGCCGCGGGAAATTTGGGCGGCGGCTCGCTCAGCCGCCCAGGAGCGTCGAGATCTCGGCCTCGGGGAGGCGCCGGAACTTCCGGCGGGGGCGGTTCCGGTCCAGGACGGCGACCTCCAGCCGGCCGGCCTCCGGACCGGACCCGTTCCCGGCGGTGATGGCCCCGACGCCGACGCCGAGCGCCTCCGCCAGGGCCAGGTCCGGGCGGTAGGCGTCCTTGAGGCGGCCCGCCAGGGCCTCGGACTCGCCGCCCATGGCCAGGAACCCCTCCTGGTCGGTGACGCTCCCGTCGAACAGGATGTGGAAGAGCTCGTTGTCCTCGCCGTTCATCCCCACCTGCGCCACCAGGATCTCGATCTCGAACGGCTTCATCTGCTGGGTGAAGACGTTGGACAGGGCCTGAGAGTAGGCGTTAGCCAGCGTCTTGGCGGTGACGTCGTCCCGGCCGTAGGCGTAGCCGCGGACGTCGGCCAGCTGGACGCCGGCGATCCGGAGGCTCTCGAACTCGCTGTACTTGCCGACGCCGGCGAACGCGATCCGGTCGTAGATCTCGGAGACCTTGTAGAGGTGCGTGGAGGGATTGTCGGCGATGAACAGGATCCCGTCGGCGTACTCCAGGGCCACCACCGGCTTCCCCCGGGCGATGCCCTTCCGCGCGTAGTCCGAGCGGTCCTTCATGAGCTGCTCGGGCGGGACGTAGAAGGGCATGGCCATCTAGCCGGCCCTCCTCCGCTCGAGCACGGCCTCGTAGGCCGCCCGGACCTGGTCCTCGGAGATCTCCGTGACCCCCTCCGCGGTGATCACGTGGACCGTCGGGAAGATGCCCCGCACGGGGTCGGGCCCCCCGGTGGCGGTGTCCTCCTCCGACGCGTCGAGCAGGGACTCCACGGCGGCCCGGACCGCCTCCTCCCGGTCGAGCCCCGGCCGCCACCGCTTCTTGAGGCTGCCCTTGGCGTCCCGGGATCCCGATCCCGTGGCCTGGAAGTCCGTCTCCTCGTACCGGCCTCCGATGACGTCGTACCGGAAGATCCGGCCCTCTCCTCGGCGCAGGTCGTACCCGGCGTAGAGCGGCACGACGACCAGGCCCTGCAGGATCAGAGGGAACGAGGCCCGGAGCATCTGGGCCAGCCGGTTGGCCTTGCCCTCGAGCGACAGCGACTCGCCCTCGACCTTCTCGTAGTGCTCGAGCTCCGTCTGGAACAGGCGGACGAGCTCGAGGGCCTGGCCCGCGACGCCGGCGACGCCCACCGCCGAGTGGTCGTCGGCGGGAAAGACCTTGTCCATCTTGCTGTCGGCGATGGCGTAACCCTCGACGGCCCGGCGGTCACCCGCCATCACCACGCCGTCGGCGAACCGGAGCGCGACGACGGTGGTGCCGTGCGGGGCCGAGATCGCGGACGCGTCGGCCCCCGGCGTGGGGACCGGATCGGCGCCGGACGACCGGACCAGGTCGAAGAAGCTCGGGTTGGCGCCGAAGCGCCCGGACGACCCGGGCGGGTCGCCGATCATTGGCCGCCCTTCTGCACGTACGACTTGATGAACTCCTCGGCGTTCTCCTCGAGGACCGTGTCGATCTCCTCGAGGAGCTCGTCCATCTCGCCCTTGAGCTTCTCGCCCTTGGCGGTGGCGGAGGTCTGGCCGCCGGCCTCCGGGTCGGCGCCACCCCCACCGGTCTTCCGCTGCGTCCGTCGCTGTTCCTGCTCCTGCGGCAACGCGCCACCTCCTCCCGTCCGAGGATCCCTCCCTATTCTAGGCGCGGACCCCGATACGGCTCGTGAAGGAATGGTTCCGTCCCCCGAAGGGAAGGCGACGCAGCGGCCTCCGCTGGGTCAGTCGTCGTCGAGGATGGTGCCCACTCCCTGGCCGTCGGCGATCGTGGCGTTGGTGGGGTTGGACAGGTTCACGAAGAACGTCTCGTCTCCTTCCGCCAGGCTGTCCCCCCGAACCGCCACGGTCACGGTCTTTGAGGTCTCTCCCGGGTTGAACGTGATCGTGCTCGGCCCCACGTTCCGGTAGTCGCCCGACGACGCGGTGGCCGTCCCGTCGACCGTCGACCATTGGACTGTGACCTGTCCAGCGCTGGGCTGCGACAGCGAAACGGTGAACACGAAGTTCGTCCGGGTCCCCGTGCCCTCGTTCTCCGTTACGTCGTCCACGGATATGGTCGGGGTCCCTGCCGTGGCGTCATCGTCGAGGATGGTGACCTTGCCCTGGCCGTCGGCGATCGTGGCGTTGACCGGGTTGGACAGGTTGACGAAGAAGTCCTCGTCCGGCTCCTCGAGCGCATCGGTCGCGATGGGGACGTGGATCTGCCTCGTTGTGACGCCTGGAGAGAAGCCCACGGACCCGGAGCGGGACTGATAGTCGGCGGGGGCGGTGGCGCTCCCGTCCGAGGTGGCGAAGTCCACGGCCACGGGGTCGGCGCTCGGCTCGGACAGCGTCACCGTGAGCGTCGCTCGCTTCTTCCCTCCGGTGCCTTCCGCCACTTCGACGTCGTTGATCGATATGGTCACTCCGTCGGCAGGGGCGGATTCGCTCTCCACGGCCCCGATGTCGCACGCCGGGCCGATGGGACGGTTGAATCCGCGCTGGTCGGTCTCCGGCGGTGGACAGTCCGGGCTCCCCGCGTCGATGGCCGGGCTTCCATCCAGGAGGTCGTGGGTGAAGGTGGGAGGACCTCCGTTGTACTGGAGCGGCCCCAGGAGGGGATCCTGCCCCGTGATGTTCCCGGTGGTATCGCCGCTGAAGGTGCAGTTCGGTCCCAGGCTCTCGATCAGGTTGTGGCCCTGCGAGATGACGGGGTGGTCGCAGTCGGGGCCGCCGGTGCTGTTGGCCAGGATGGTGTTCTTCAGGACGAGAGCTCCGTCGTTGTTGGTGGCGCCGCCACCAGTCACAGTGGAGTTGTCGCTGAAGGTGGAGCTGTTGAACGTCGCCACAGCGCCCGCCTGATTGTGGATGCCCCCGCCGAACCCTTCCGCGCTGTTCCCGCTGATCGTGGAGTTGGTGACCGTGAGGCTGTCGAAGTTGCGGATGCCGCCGCCGCCTTCAGTAGCGGAGTTGCCGCTCACCGTGGAACGGACGAGGTTCATCGACTCCTGGTTGCCTAGGCCGCCGGCGGTGTCGGCGTCGTTGTCCTTGACCGTGCTCTCCCGGATCGTCACCGCACCCCAGTTCCCCACGCCGCCGCTCTCGGCCGCCGAGTTGCCGCTGACCTCCGAGAAGGTCACCGTCAGCGTCCCCGAACCTTGATTGGCGATGCCGCCGCCGAAGCTCGATGCGGTGTTCCCTCCGACTAGCGTGCTCGAGGCCACGGTGAGGGTGCCGTCATTCCAGATGCCACCGCCATGCTCCGCGCCGTTGCCGCTGACGGTGCTGCCGGTCAGGGTCATCGTCCCGTAGTTCGTGACTCCACCACCGCCGAACGTGGCGGTGTTGCCGCTGATGTCGGCGCCGGCGATGTCGGCTGTACCGCCGTTGGTGACGCCACCTCCTTCCTCGGCGCTGTTCGCCGTCACGGAGACGGGATCTACTCCCGGGCCACCGGTCATGACGAGCGTGCCGCCGCCGTTGTTGATACCGCCGCCACCGAAGGTGGCGGTGTTGTCGCTGATGGTCGTCCCCTGCTTGAGCGTGACGTGGCTCCCCTCGCCTAGCGAGATCCCGCCTCCGCCACCGTTCAGGGCGGCGTTGCTGCTGACCGAGGTCCCCTCGAGCGTGGCCACGCCGGGGGCGGGCTGCCCACACTCGTCGCACGGGCCCTCAACCGAGATCCCGCCGCCCTGCGAGGCGGTGTTGAGCGTCACCTCGCCCGACGTCATGACCAGGCTGCCGCCGGGGTCGACGTGGATGCCGCCGGCCTGGCCGTCGCCGGGCACGGTGTTCCCGGTGACGATCGTGTCCTGAAGGACGAGATCCCCGAAGATGAAGATGCCGCCACCGGCATCGTTCCCGAGCGAGCTGTTGTTGTTGATCGTGACTTGCTGCAGCGTGACGTTGGCGAGCCCGCCGACCGATATCCCGCCACCGCCGCAGCAGCCCGCCGTCGCGGCCGAGTTGTTGGTCAGCGCTCCACCGGTCATCAGCAGGTCACCGTCGACCGCGATGGCGCCCCCGCCTTGAGCGGCGGTGTTCCCGCTGAAGACGCTGTTCTGCCCGATCTCCACGTACCCGCCGAAGCTCGCCAGACCACCGCCCCCGCCGGTGGTTGCGGTGTTGTCGCTGACGGCGACGTCGTTCATCCCCAGGTCCCCGTCGCCGTTGAAGATCCCGCCGCCCTCTCCCCCGGCGTCGTTTCCGTTGATCGTGCCCCCCTCGATGGAGAC
Source organism: Actinomycetota bacterium (assembly GCA_036260395.1). Classification (GTDB taxonomy): domain Bacteria; phylum Actinomycetota; class UBA4738; order UBA4738; family CALAEC01; genus DASZZY01. The sequence continues at coordinate 8,063 of DASZZY010000144.1, read as the reverse complement.
GTTCCCGCCCTGGTTCTGGATGGCGCCGCCAGAGAAGTCGGCGGTGTTCCCGCTCACCGTGGTGTTGGTGAGGGCTACGTTCCCCCCGTCAGCGATGAGGCCGCCTCCGTGATTGGCGCCGTTCGTGTCGATCGCGCTGTCGGTTATGTTCAGCGTGCCGGTGCCTTCTACGTGCAGCCCACCGCCTCCGTCAGCGCTGTTCCCGCTCACGGTCACTGCGTTCAGGTCGGTGAAGGCTCCGTCCCACGTGGTGATCGCTCCCCCGCCCCCGCCGGTAGCGGTGTTCGAGCTCAGCGTGCTGTTCGTGATGGTCAGCGACGCGCCGAAGATCGTGGCGATACCGCCACCATCGAACGCGGTGTTGCCGGAGATGGTCGTGTTGTCGATGGTTACCTGGCCCTGGTTGTGAATCCCTCCTCCGTTGAACGTGCCGTCGACCACGCTGTTCCCGCTGATCGCGCTGTTCGTGACAGTCAAGGATCCGAAGTTCGTGATGCCCCCACCACTGGTTTCGAACTCCACCGCCGGGCCGGCCACATTGTCGGTGACCGCGACGTTCTGCAGGGTCAGGTTCGCCTGGTTGAAGATGCCGCCACCGGAGACGGCCATACCGTTCTGGACCTTCAGGTCTTGGACGAGGACGGTCCCAGAGTGAACGTGCAGGGCGCGGTCGAAGCCCAACGCGTTGATGACGGTGCTGGAGCTTCCGTCGCCATCGATGGTGACGTCGCCGTGGATGTCGAGGTCACCGGTGGCGTTTTGGTCCTCATCACTCCCCTGACGGGTCAGCTGGAACGTGCCGAAGGGGAGGTTGATCAGGTCGGGGCCGCTGCCCGTCGTGCACCCGCCGAAGGCAGAATCCGTGTTTGCGGCCTGGATCGCTTCCCTCACCGAGCATTCGCTCGGATCCTCATCGAACTCATCGTCCAGCGTGTTGACGGTGATAGTTGCGGCGGTTGCCGGGACGGTGGGCACTAGCGCAAGCAGCAGGGCACCCAGGGCGATCCCCGAGGCGCGCCTGAGGATCGTCGATCCCCGGGACGTAATCATCTTCGCTCCCTCCCCCAGGACCGCGAACGGCGGGCCGGTCCCGGCGAAGGAGGGTACGCCCGCGGACCGCACAAAGCAATACCTAGGTCGAACATGACGAGCACAGCCCCCGTCCCGGGGAGCCGGGCGTTCAGCCCTGGAGGAGGTCGACCAGCGTCGCGGCGTCCGGGGCGTCCGCCAGCAGCCCGTCGACGTGCTCCCTGGTGCCCCTGAGGGGCTCGCGCATCGGGACCCGCTGGAGCGCGTCGCGCCCGGTGTCGAAGATCACCGAGTCCCACGACGCCGCGACGATGGCGTCCGGGTACCGGTCGATGCACCGGCCGCGGAAGTACGCCCGGGTGTCCTCCGGCGGCGCCGACGTGGCGGCCCGGATCTCCCCCTCGCTGACCAGCCGCTCCACCTTGCCGGCCTGGGCCAGCCGGTGGTACAGGCCCTTGTCGCGGCGGACGTCGTGGTACTGGAGGTCGATCAGCCGGAGCTTGGGGTCGTCCCATCCCAGCACGTCGCGGTCGCGGTAGGCCTGGAGCAGCTGGTACTTCGCCACCCAGTCGAGCTCCCGGGCCAGGTTCATCGGCTCGTCTTCCAGCCCGGCCAGGACACTCTCCCACCGCCCGAGGACCTCCGCGTGTGCCGGGCTGGGATCCTGCTCCTTGACGTACTTCTTGGCGTGATCCAGGTACTCCCACTGGAGCTCGATCGGCGTGACGTCCCGCCCGTCGGCGAGCCGGACGGTCGTCCGGAGCCTCGGGTCCCAGGAGATCTCGTGGAGGGCCTGGACCGGGTTGTCGAGCGAGAGGTCCGGCAGGAACTCGTCCTCGACCATCCCGAGGACCAGCGCCGTGGTCCCCACCTTCAGGAACGTGGCCACCTCGCACATCGTGGCGTCGCCGATGATGACGTGGAGGCGGCGGTACTTCTCGGGGTCGGCGTGCGGCTCGTCGCGGGTGTTGATGATCGGCCGCTTGAGCGTGGTCTCCAGCCCGACCTCGGCCTCGAAGAAGTCCGTCCGCTGGCTGAGCTGGTAGGTGACCGCGTCGGCCTCGGCCCGGCCGCTCTCGGATCCAACCTTCCCGGCGCCGGTGAAGATCTGGCGGGTGACGAAGAACGGCGTCAGGTCGCGGACGATGCGGCCGAAGGGCGTCCGGCGGTCGACGAGATAGTTCTCGTGGCAGCCGTACGAGTTGCCCTTGCCGTCGGTGTTGTTCTTGTAGACGGCGACCCGCTGGCCGAGCGGGAGGACCTCCTCGGTGAGCCGCAGCGAGGCCTCCAGGATCCGCTCCCCCGCCTTGTCGTGGATCACCAGGTCGCGCGGCGTGGCGCACTCCGGCGTGGAGTACTCGGGATGGGCGTGGTCCACGTAGTACCGGGCGCCGTTCGGGAGGATGACGTTCGCCAGCCCGAGGTCCTCCTCAGTGGGCTCCCGCTCCTGCACCGGCTCGAACCCGCGGGCGTCGCGCAGGGGGCTCTCCTGCTCGTAGTCCCACCGGATGCGCCGCAGCGCCCCGGCGTAGGTGTTGATGAGCATCGAAGAGGCGAGCACCGGGTTGAACTCGGGGTTGCCGGGCCCGAAGATCCCGTACTCCGTCTCGATGCCCATGACCTTGGGGATCGCCATCAGGGCTCCTAGGATACGGGCGTCGGCGGGAGGATGCCGGAAGTGGGGGGGCATGGAGCTCAGTGCATCGGAACTGGTGCGTCAGGGATACGACACGCTGCGGCGGGGCGATCTCGACGCGTACGCCGACCTGGTGGCGCCGGACGCCACCTGGGTCGGGGTTGAGCCCGAGGACGGCTCCGAGCCGGCGATGTGTCACGACCGCTCGGAGATCCTCACGACGGTTCGACGGAACCTGCGCTCCCAGCTCGAGGGAACCCTCGAGCACGTCGTCGACGGGCGTAACGGGGCCGCCGTCTCCGTGAGACTCGTGGGCCCGGAGGGCGACGCGGGCTACTGGCACCACGTGGTGGAGGCCCGAGAGGGCAAGATCGTTCGCATGCGCGACACGCGGTCGCGGGAGGAGGCACTCCGTCTGGCTGGCGCCGGCGGCTAGAGGTACTGGCCGGCGTTGACGCGCTCGACCTGGCGGCCCTCGCCCTTCCGCTCGCCGAGGAGCGTCCGGACGTAGACGATCCGCTCGCCCTTCTTCCCGGAGATCCGCGCCCAGTCGTCGGGGTTCGTGGTGTTGGGCAGGTCCTCGTGTTCCTTGAACTCCGCCCGGATGGCCGAGATGAGGTCCTCGAGCTTGATGCCCTTCTCGCCGTGCTGGAGGAACCGCTTGATCGCGGTCTTCTTGGCCCGGCGGACGATGTTCTCGATCATGGCCCCGGAGTTGAAGTCCTTGAAGTAGAGGACCTCCTTGTCGCCGTTCTGGTACGTGACCTCCAGGAAGCGGTTCTCCTCGGACGTGGCGTACATGTGCTCGATGGTCCGCTCGATCATCCGCCGGATGGCGACGGCCGTGTCCCCCTTGTCCTGCCGGAGCTCGTCGTCGTGGATCGGGACGTCCCCCGTCAGGTATTTGGCCATGATGTCGGCGGCGGCGCGGCCGTCGGGGCGCTCGATCTTGATCTTCACGTCGAGCCGTCCGGGGCGGAGGATGGCCGGGTCGATCAGGTCCTCGCGGTTCGAGGCCCCGATCACGATGACGTTCTTCAGCGACTCGACGCCGTCGATCTCGGACAGCAGCTGGGGAACGATGGTGTTCTCCACGTCCGAGGAGATCCCGCTCCCCCGGATCCGGAAGATCGACTCCATCTCGTCGAAGAACACGATGACCGGGAAGCCCTCCTCGGACTTCTCCTTGGCCCGCTGGAAGATCAGCCGGATCTGGCGCTCGGTCTCGCCGACGTACTTGTTGAGCAGCTCCGGCCCCTTGACGTTCAGGAAGTACGAGTGGGCGTCCGAGCGGCCGGTGCGCTTGGAAACCTCGTCGGCCAGCGACCGGGCCACCGCCTTGGCGATCAGCGTCTTCCCGCAGCCTGGCGGCCCGTAGAGGAGGACGCCCTTGGGCGGCGAGAGCTGGTGCTCCCGGAACAGCTCGGCGTACAGGAACGGCAGCTCGACGGCGTCCTTGATCTCCTCGATCTGCGGGGCGAGCCCGCCGATGTCCTCGTACGAGACGTCGGGGATCTCCTCGAGGACCAGCTCCTCGACCTGCTCCTTGGGGAGGCGCTCGAGGACGTGCCCCGAGCGCGCGTCGTACAGGAGCGGGTCGCCCGGCCGGAACAGCTGGCCGCGGAGGGCGTGGGAGACCACCGCCACCATCTCGTCGTCGCCATGGCCGAGGACCACGACGCGGTGGTCGTCGAGGATCTCCTTCAGCATCACGACCTGGCCCTGGACGTCCTGGTCGAGCACGTCCACGACGTTGAGGGCCTCGTTGAGGATGACCTCCACGCCGCGGTGGAGCCGGGCCCGGTCGACCTCGGGGTCGAGGTTGACCCGCATCTTCCGGCCCGCGGTGAACACGTCCACGGTGTCGTCCTCGTTCTCCGCCAGGAACACGCCGAACGAGGCCGGAGGCCGAGTGAGCTTCTCGACCTCCTCCTTCAGCGCCTCCAGCTTGTCGCGCTCGGCCTTGAGGGTGCTCACGAGCTTCTCGTTCTGGGCCAGCGCACGGGCCATCTCGCCCCGGCTCTCCAGCAGCCGCTCCTCGAGGACCTTCACCTGCCGCGGGGCGCTGTGGAGGCGCCGGCGCAGCAGCGCGATCTCGTCCTCCAGGAACTTGACGTGCGTCTGGAGCTCGTCGATGCGCTTCTCGTAGCGTTCGAGCCGCTCGCGGGGGTCTTCCTGCACCATCCCTTCCCTCTCGTGCCCGGGTTCCGAGTATACCCCGGCCGTTTTTGGTTCCCTGGTAGCCCTCGAGTGATACGTCCGACCGGGCCGGCGCGGATGTCAGGCCGTCCGGCGAGCCACCGTGATGAAGCCCGTGTGGGCCACCATCCGGTGGTCGGGGCGTACGCTGCGCTCGCTGACGTGCCATGTCCTCAGCATGACCTCGAACGTCTCGACCTCGGCGAAGCCCGCCGTCTCCAGCCCCCGGACCAGGGACTGCACCTGGCCCGTCGTCGGGAGGTACCCGCAGAGGATGCCGCCGGGGAGCAGGGCCGGGACGACGTCCGACAGCAGCTCCCACGGGGCCGGCACGTCGAGGAGCAGGCGGTGGAAGCGCTCGCCGGTCGCGGCCGCGTCCCGGACGTCCCCCAGGCGCAGGTCGAGCCAGGCCGGCACCTTCCCGAAGAACTGCTCGGCGTTCTCCCGGGCCACCCGGTGGAACTCCGGGCGGCTCTCGTACGACACCACGCGGCCCTCGGGGCCGACCGCGCGACACAGCGCCATCGTGAGCGCCCCCGAGCCGGTGCCGGCCTCCAGCACGCGGGCGCCCGCGAAGATGTCCGCGTAGACCAGGATCGGCCCGAGATCCTTCGGGTAGATCACCTGCGCCCCCCGGCCCATCTTGAGCACGAAGTCCGCCAGCCGAGGGCGGAAGCAGACCAGCGAGGTCCCCGTCGTGGAGTGGACCGTGGTGCCCTCCTGCGAGCCGATCACCAGGTCGTGAGGGACCGCGCCCCCGTGGTAGTGGAACGCGTGGCCGGGCTCCAGCCGGACCAGGTAGCGGCGGCCTCGGGCGTCGACGAGGATCACCCGCTCGCCCGCGCCGAACGGCTCGCCGTTCACGCCCGCCCCGGCGGTCCCCCGTAGACCTCGACCGGGAGGACCTCCTCGGAGATCTCCCGGGAGACCTGCTGGTCGGCGGGCGGCTCTAGGCGCTCGCCGAGGATCTGCGCCCGGGCCCGGCAGAACGCGCAGAACCGCCCGGTGGTGGGCTGGGAGCACCGGGCGCAAGGTGCCAGGCGCTCCCGGTCCCCGTCCAGCGGCCGGAACAGCTCCGCGGCCCGTTCGAGGTAACCCAGGAAGAACGAGGCCTTGGTCCCGGGGGCGGTGGCCTCCAACGCGTTCATGGCCTCCTTGTAGCGGATCTGGGTGTTCCCGGCGACGAGCGGGCACTCCTCGACCTGGTAGTCGATGCCCCGGAGGAACGCGTAGGCCGCGGTCTCTAGCTCCGATAGCCGGACCAGCGGCTTCACCTTCTTGACCATGCCGTCGCGGGCCGGGAGCACCGGATACTGCCGCGCGATGTACTCGGTCTGCCACCGGAGCGTGTTGCCGAGCAGCGTGGCCGCCTCGTCGTCGACGTTGTGCCCGGTGGCCACCACGTCGAAGCCGCCCTCCAACGCGGCCCGGTTGAAGACGTACCGCTTCGACAGCCCGCACACCGCGCACGTCGACCGCGAGCCCTTCCGGCCCGCGGTCGGGATGTCGTAGCCGTAGTCGCGCCGGAGATCGACCTCGCGGAGCTCCGCGCCTCGGAGGCGGGCGAAGTCCCGGACCTTCTCGCGGGAGGCGTCCGAGTAGTCGCCGATCCCCAGCCCCAGGTACAGCCCCGTGGCCTCGTAGCCCAGATCGAGCAACACGTCCCACAACGCCAGCGAGTCCTTGCCACCGGAGACCGCCACCAGCACCCGGTCGTCGCGCCCCAGCATCCCGAAGGAGCGGATCGTGCGCTTGACCTGCTCCCGGACGTGGTGGACGAAGCACGGCCGGCAGAACGCGGCGTTGTGTCGGCGGACCTCGATGACCGCCGCCTCGCGGCACCGCTTGCAGTTCACGGTGCGTCGCCCCCGCTGATGACCGGCCGGATCTCGACCTCGTCGGAGTCGTCGAGGGGCTGCTCGCGCGTCACCAGCGCCCGGTCCCTGATCACCAGGACGGTGTCCGGGTCGATCGACAGCTCGGCGAGCAGGTCGCGGACGCGCCGGGGCCCAGCGACATCGACGTGCCGGTCGGGGTTGCGGATGTGCACCTTCATCGGCTCACAAGGCTATCGCAGGGGCAGGGGCGGGCTGGCCTACTCGGCGGGAAGCGGCCGGACACCGAGGGTAGCGGTTACGGTGATCTCCTCTCCGCCCCGGATCACCGTGACCTCGACCTGGTCTCCGGGCTGGCGCTCCAGGATGAGCGCGCCGAGCTCCTCCGACCCGGCCACCTCCTGGCCCTGGAACGCCACGATGACGTCGCCCGGCCGGATCCCAGCCTCCTCGGCCGCGCCGCCGACCTCGACCACCAGGGCGCCGGAGGAGACCGGCAGGCCGAGCCGGGCGGCGGTGGCGGGGGTCACGTCCTGGGTGGCGACGCCGAGGAAGGGCGCCGGGCCCTCCGGATCGTCGATCGCGTGGTCGATGAACGGCTTGGCGCGATTGATCGCGATGGCGAACCCGATGTTCTCCGCCCCGCCGGCCTTCGCCGTGTTGATTCCGACCACCTGCCCGGTCAGGTCCACCAGCGGTCCCCCGGAGTTCCCGGGGTTGATCGCCGCGTCGGTCTGGATCAGGCCCTCGAACGTCACGTCCTGGGCGCCGATGGTCCGGTTCAGCGCCGAGATGATGCCGGCGGTCACCGTGGGCCCGCCCTCCAGCCCGAGGGCGAACCCGAGCGCCAGCACCTGCTCGCCGAGCTCGAGGTCGTCCGAGTCCCCCAGCGGCACCGTCGGCAGCGGTTCGTCGGGCTCTACCTGGAGGATCGCCAGGTCCGCCTCCTGGGCGCCACCGATCGCCCGGGCGGCCAGCTCGTCGCCCTCCGCGGTGACCACCCGGATCCGGAAGGCGTTCGCCACGACGTGGAAGTTCGTGACGACGATCCCCGAGGACCGGACCACGAAGCCGGTGCCCTCGCCGGCGTCCGTGGTCACGTTGACGACCGCGGGGAGGACGCGGTCGACGACCTCGACGATCCGATCGTCGACGTCTCCCTCCAGCGGCGGGAGCGGCGAGGGGGCCGCCTCCTCGACCGGAGACGGCAGGAGCCCGGCCGGGTGCGTCGTCCCGCCGCTGCACGCGGCGAGGAGGACCAACGCGGCGGCCGGGATCGCCAGCGAGCGGCGTCCGCGCACCGCGACCGAGGATAGCACCGGGCTTCGGGAACGCCGGAGGGGCCGGGGCGCGCTCGCCCCGGC
>DASZZY010000143.1:0-4633 GCA_036260395.1 Actinomycetota bacterium | reverse complement strand
CCGCTACGCGGCGGCGCGGAGGAGCCGGCGGCGCGGACGCCGGGCCGGGCGCCGGTTCTCCGCGGCGCGGCCGCGGAGGTACAGCCACGCGAAGAACGCGGCCAGCGCCGCGGCGGCCACCACCGTGCCCGGCGACGGGCGGGCCACTTCCACCCACCGCTGGCGCAGCCGGACCGGGCGCCGGAAGTCGCGGATCTTCCACCCCCGCTGCTCGGCGATGCGCCGAAGGTCGCGGTCGGGGTTCACGGCCACCGGGTTCCCGACCTCCTCGAGCATGGGAAGGTCGGTGATCGAGTCGGAGTACGCGTAGGAGGCGGCCAGGTCCACGCCCTCGCCGTCGGCCACCTCCTGGATGGCCCGGGCCTTGGCGTCGCCGTAGCAGTAGAACTCGAGCTTGCCCGTGTACTTGCCGTCCACGGTCTCGGCGCGGGTGGCGATGACCTCGCTCACGCCCAGCCGCTCGGCCAGCGGCCGGACCACCTCCTCCGGAGAGGACGAGACGATGTAGACCCTCCGGCCCAGCGCCTGGTGGAGCGCGATCAGGTCGAGGGCCTCCGCGTAGATGTAGGGGTCGACCACCTGGTCGAGGGCCAGGCGCACGACGTGCTCGACCTCGGCCTTGTCCCATCCGGTGGTGAGGGCCAGCATCCCCTGTTTGGCCCGGTCCATCCGCTTCTCGTCGGCGCCCAGCATCAGGTAGACGAGCTGCGCGTAGGCCCCCTTCAGCAGCTGGGACCGCGTCACCAGGCCCGCCCGGTAGAACGGCCGGGTGAGGGCCAGCGAGCTCGACTTGGAGATCACGGTCTTGTCGAGGTCGAAGAACGCCCCCTCCACACGGCTATGGTACGTCAGCGCCCCACCGCCGCCACGCAGTTCAAGCAACGCGGGGCCGGGGAGCTGCTACCCGGCGTCCTCTCGGGCCAGCGGCTTCTCGGCCGGGCCCCGGATCACCTCGCCGTGCCGGTCGTACCTCGAGCCGTGGCATGGGCAGTCCCAGGTCCGATCGGAATCGTTCCAGTCCACGGTGCATCCCATGTGCGTGCACCGCGGGTTGAGCGTCACCAGCGACCCGTCGTCCTCCTTGTAGACCGCGAGGCGCTTCCCGTCCACGGAGACGAGACCGCCGTGGCCGGCGGCCAGATCGTCGACGGTCCGGTCCACGGTCTTGGCGATGAGGACGTCGGTGGGTGCCCGGTGGGCCACCTGGCTGGGGACCGAGCCGAGGAGCATCCGCCGCGCGCCGGCGATGCCCTTGTTGCCCACGACCACCAGGCCTGCGCCCTCCGCCTCGGCCACCTCGCAGATCTTCTCGGCCGGCTCCCCCTCGACCAGGCGCTCCCGGACGCCGAGAGCCCGGGGCTTGGCCTTCCGCGCCCGCTCCAGCATGATCCCGCCGATCAGCGGGTCGCCGGCCACGTAGACCAGGGTGACGCCGGTGCCCAGCATCATCCCCAGGTCGTAGGACTTGCGGACCGCCTCGCTGGCGGTCGGCGAGCCGTCAGTCCCCACGACGATCCGGGGGTAGAGGCGCTCCGGCGGTTCCCAGTCGTCGCCCCTGGCAGTCGTCCGGACCACGAGCACGTCGCAGGGGGCCTCGCCGGCCACCTTCTCGGCCACGGCGCCCAGCCGGAAGCGCTTCGCCTTCCCCATCCCCACGCTGCCGACGACGATCATGTCGGCGTCCTGGCGCTCCGCGAGCCGGTTAATCACGTCGGCCGGCGACCCCTCGGCCATCGCGGTGTCGACCTCGATCCCCTCCCGGCGGGCGGCCTCGGCGGAGTACCGCAGCATCTCCTCCACCAGGCGGTCGTCCTGCTCCGGGCGGTAGGCCGAGACGATCACCAGGCGCCCGCCGACGAGCTTGGCGAACCGCGCCGCGGCCTGCTGGGCCCGGAACGCGGTCTCCGAGCCGTCGGTACCGATGACGATGGTCCGGTACCCCACTAATCGGCCTCCACGGTCCCGGTCATCGTCGTCGGGTGCACGTCGCAGCGGAAGAAGTAGTCGCCCTCCGGGAGGGCGGGGATCTGGTACGTGATCGTCGCCGGCCCGTTCACCACGTCGCCGACGAAGAGGCCCTCCGAGGCCGAGGGGTCCTCGTAGATCGAGACGTTGTGCGGGACGCCCTGCCCCCGGTTCTCGAACGCCAACGTGAAGGGCTCCCCCGCCGGAACGTCGAGCTCTTCGGTGTCGAAGGCCACCTCGTCCGCGGCGATCTCCACGTCCGAGGCGGCCGGAGCGGGGGCGGCCGTGGCTCCGGCGGCTTGGGGACTGAGCCCGAACGTCGGCTTGAAGATCATCATCCACAGGATCAGCACGAGCCCGGCGAACCCGACGACGGCGATGGTCAGCGGCCGCGACGAGCGCAGCACCCGGTCGTACTCGTCGGCGGAGACCGCCTGCGTCCCCTCCGCCATGGCGCTCGTGATGAACCGCACGCGCTTGTAGTAGCGGGACGCCATGCCGCCCATGGCCGCGATCACCAGCACCAGCACGCCGATCGAGGCCCAGATCCAGCCGTAGCCCCACCACCGCCCGAGGAAGCCGGCCGCGATCCCCCCCGCCAGGAGGACGGCGATCGACAGCCACATCGGGCCGATCGAGCGGCTGGAGACGTCCAGCAGCGCACCGATCTTGGCGGGGTCGCGCTCGGTGCGCAGGCGAAGGGACACCCCCACCGAGACGCCGTGGGCGATCAGGAACCCGAACACGCCCACGAGGTGGACGAACACCAACCACTGGTACACGCGTGCCTCCTCGATCCTGCTTCGGGCCGGGCCCTCACTATATGGCTCCCCGCGGAGCCCCGGCCGCACTGACCAGCCGATTTGGAACGTTCCGGACGCCGGGCATAGAGTCGGCCAAGCCTCGCAGCGAGGCGGGGCGCACCCGGCGAGGGGAGGTTGACGATGCAGACGATCGACCGACGGACGTTCCTGCGGAGGAGCCTCGCCGGAGCGGCCGGCGCCCTGACGTTCGGCGGCCCGTTCCAGGCGCTCATCGCCCGCGCCGCCGGGGCGGAGCCCATCGTCGCCGGGGACAACGCCGGCTACGGCCCGCTGGTCCCGGTCCCCGATCACCGTGACGGGGTGGTTCGGCTGCACCTGCCGGAGGGCTTCCAGTACCGCTCGTTCAGCTACACCGGGGAGCGGATGGTGGACGGCGTGACGACGCCTGGCCGCCACGACGGCATGTCGACGTTCGTCGCTCCGCGTGACGGCCGAGTCCGCCTCGTCCGCAACCACGAGGTGAACGGCCCGGGGGAGGCCTTCGGGGACCCGAGCAAGGCCTACGACCCGATGACCATGGGCGGTACGACGACGATCGAGCTGACCCCTCGAGCGCAGCGCTACCGGGCCTGGGTGAGCCTCAACGGCACGCAGATGAACTGCGCCGGCGGCGCCATGCCATGGGGGTCATGGGTGACGTGCGAGGAGACCGTGAACGGGCCCGACGTCGGCCCCGACTTTACCGGCGCTCCCAACGACGAACTGACCCAGAAGCACGGCTACATCTTCGAGGTCCCGTCGGAGTGGGGGCCGGGCGACTACCGGCGGGTCCGCCCGATCCGGAACGCCGGGCGGTTCGCCCACGAGGCGGTCGCTGTCGACCCCGACACCGGGATCCTGTACCTCACCGAGGACAACTTCGGGTTCCCCTCCGGGTTCTACCGGTACACCGCGCCGGTCAACCCGATGGAGCGCGGCAGGCTCCGCGACGGCGGCGTCCTCGAGATGCTGGCGGTCCGCGGCGAGCCGAACGCGGAGCTCCATCACGGCCGCGAGGTCGGCGAGACGCTCCCGGTGACCTGGGTCCGGATCGACGACCCGGACCCCGAGTTCCGCGGCACCCCGTCGAACGACGAGGCCATCCAGGCGGTGAGCCGTCAGGGGCTCGACAAGGGCGCGGCGATCTTCAGCCGGCTGGAGGGACTGCACTACGGCGACGGCACCTTCTACATCGTCTCGACGCAGGGCGGCGACGCGCCCGGCGGGCCGGGGTCGGGCTTCGGCGACGGCTTCGGCCAGGTGTGGGCGTACCGCCCCGCCGACGAGACGCTGACGCTGGTGTTCGAGTCACCGGGCCCCGAGGTGCTGGAGCTGCCCGACAACGCGGAGTTCAGCCCGAAGGGCAGCGTGCTGCTGTGCGAGGACGGGCCGGTGGAGAACTACCTCCGAGGCCTGACGCCCGACGGCGAGCTGTTCGACTTCGCGCTCAACGCCATCGAGGGGCGGCAGCGGGAGGAGTTCGCCGGCGCGACCTTCTCACCGAACGGCCGCAACTTGTACGTGAACATCCAGGCCTCCTCGGCCCTGACGTTCGCGATCTGGGGACCCTGGCAGAACGGCCCGCTGTAGGGACAGAGAGAGCAGGGCCGCCGGCCGGGAGCCATACCCCGCCGGCGGCCCGCTGCCTCAGCGCTCCCTAGAAGAAGAAGGACCCCTCGGTGTCGATGCCGTTCCACGGCGGGACGACGACGCGCCGGTTCCCCGGCTTCCCCTTGATCTTGACCTTCCGCAGCATGACGTTGTCACTGGTGTCGGTCTCGTGCAGCACCCCGGTGGGGTTGACCTCGACGCGCACGAAGTACTTCCCGTTCGGCAGGCCGGTCACGTTGAAGGCCTGGCCCGCC
>DASZZY010000142.1:0-5062 GCA_036260395.1 Actinomycetota bacterium | reverse complement strand
TCCCCCGCCCGCTCGCGAAAGCAGCAGGACATATTGGTGATCTCGTCGCCTCGGCAACCGGCCGAGACCTTCCGATCACCGCTGCGCGAATCGAGAAGTTCTGCACGAGCACGAACTATCGACCGGCGAGGCTCCATGCGGCGGGTTTTCGACAGCCCGTATTCAGCGGCGACGCTCTGAAAGCGACGCTTGAATGGTATCTAGCGCAGCGCAGCCGGGACACGGCCACCATTTGATGCTAGCTCGGGGCCGTTCCAGGTGAGGCACGGGGCGGACGAGAGGTGAAGAGGGAAAAGAATGAGAGCGCAATGTCCCTTCCCCCCCATCCGGGCTCGACGTATGTAGGTGGGCCCAGTAGGAACGACATCCCCGCGGGGCGCTTCGAGAAGGCGCTTCATCTCACCGTGGGCGCGAGGAGTACGAGCGGCGGATCGCCACCGAGGCCTACCGCCGCCTGCTCGAGCATGTTGCGTCCACCTGAGGATTCGGCCGAAATGGCGTCAGGCGGTCGGCGGACGAACCTCTTTGGAGTTCGTGGCGATAGGTGGTACAAAGGCGGCGGTCTGAGTTGCCCGAATCGGCGGAAGAGGGCCCGGGTTCCCTGATCGGACGGGAGGGTTCCCCCATGGGAGCGAGCTACCTCATCACCGGCGGCGCCGGTTTCATCGGCTCGCACCTGGCGGATGCGCTCGTGGCCCGCGGCGACCGGGTCGTGCTGCTCGACGACCTGTCGACCGGGCGCTTCGACAACATCGCCCACATCGCGGAGCGGCCCGAGGTCCGGTTCGTGGAGGGCTCGATCCTCGACGAGGACGTGGTCCGGGCCCTGGTCGGCGAGGTCGACATCGTCGTCCACCTGGCGGCGGCGGTCGGGGTCCACCTGATCGTCCAGCGGCCGCTCGACTCGCTGATCACGAACATCCACGGCACGGAGGTCGTCCTCGGAGCATGTGCCGATGCCGGTCGGAAGGTCCTGCTGGCCTCGACCTCGGAGATCTACGGGAAGAACGGCGAGGGGCCGCTGCACGAGGAGTCCGATCGCATCATCGGGCACCCGTTCAAGGCACGCTGGTCGTACAGCACCTCCAAGGCCGTGGACGAGATCCTGGCCCAGGCCTACCACCGCGAGCGCGGCCTCCCCTCGATCGTCGTCCGCCTGTTCAACACCGTGGGGCCGCGACAGACCGGCGCCTACGGGATGGTGGTCCCGCGCTTCGTCCGCCAGGCCCTCCGCGAGGAGGACGTCACGGTCTACGGCGAGGGCGACCAGCGGCGGTGCTTCTGCCACGTCGAGGACACGGTGGCCGCGCTGACGTCCCTGCTCGACCACCCCGACGCCGTCGGGTCGGTGTTCAACGTCGGGTCCGAGCACGAGGTCACGATCAACGAGCTGGCGGCCCTGGTCGTGCACATGACGGGGTCCACCTCCCGGATCGTCCACGTGCCGTACGACGTGGCCTACGAGGAGGGCTTCGAGGACATGGAGCGTCGGTTCCCCGACGTCAGTCGCATCGCACGCTTGACCGGGTGGCGGCCGCGTCGGAGCCTGGGCCGGATCCTGACCGACGTGATCGCGTACGAGCGCGAGCGGCTGGGCGTGGGGGAGCGGCTCTGACCTTCCCGAACCTCGCGCTGCTGTACGCCACCGCGTTCGCGATCCCGTTCGTGGCCACGCTGGCGCTCACGCCGCTGGCCGGACGGCTGGCCCGAAGCCTGGGCGTCCTGGACCAGCCGGCCGCCAACAAGTACCACCAGCAGGCCACGCCGTACCTGGGCGGGCTGGCGGTGGCGGTCGGCCTGGTCCTGGTCGGCGGGGTGGCCGCCGGGGCCCAGGGCCAGCTGTTCACCGTGGTCCTCGGCGGGCTGGCCCTGGCCATCGTCGGCCTCCTGGACGACCGGTTCGGCGTCGGGCCGCGCGTCAAGCTCGCGGTGGAGGTGGCCGCCGGGATCGCGCTGTGGCTCTCGGGCGTGGGCGCGGGGCTGTTCGGCGTCGAGGCCCTCGACATGGCCCTCACCGTCCTGTGGGTGGTGGGCATCACGAACGCCGTCAACCTCCTCGACAACATGGACGGGCTCTGCGCGGGGGTGACGGCCATCGCCGCCGGGACGTTCTTCGCCATCGCCGCGATCGAGGGGCACTACTTCGTCGCGGCGCTGGCGCTGGCGGTGGCCGGGTCCAGCCTCGGGTTCCTGCGCCACAACTTCCCGCCGGCCCGGATCTTCCTCGGCGACGCCGGGACGCTGCTGCTCGGCTTCCTGCTCGCGGCGCTCGGCCTGAAGCTCGACCTGGTGGGCGAGAACGGCTTCGTCCGCAGCGCGGTCCCCATCCTGGTCCTCGGCGTGCCGGTGTTCGACACGGTGCTGGTCGTCATCGCCCGGCTCCTCGGGGGGCGGAGGATCTACGTGGGGAACACCGACCACTCGTCGCACCGGCTGGCCCGACTCGGGCTCTCGCCGCGCCGGGTGGCGCTCTCGGTCTACGGCGCGCAGGTCATCCTGTCGGGGCTGGCCCTCGTGCTGCTCTACCGCTCGATGCCGGCCGGGCTGGCGGTGGTCGGCGCCTCGGTGCTCGCCGCCCTCGGGGCGCTCCGGTTCTTCCTGGGCGTGGAGAGCCGCCTCCAGGACGGCACCGAGGAGACGGTGGTCCTGACCGAGGAGCCGCAGCCTCTGGGGGTGGTCCGGAGCGACGCGCCGGTAGAATACGAGGCTCAGTGATGCTGGAATCCGCCCCCGCCGCCCGCGGCGCCGCCTTCCCCCAGCACGAAGAGTCCTCCGAGCTGCGGGAGTACCTGGCCGTTATCCGGGCCCGGCGGTGGAGCATCATCGCGATCACGGCGCTGACCGTGATCGCCGCGCTGTTCTTCTCGTTCCGCCAGACGCCGATCTACGAGTCGGAGACCCAGGTCCTGGTCCATCCCCTGCCGGTCTCCGGGTCGAGCACGGCCGCCCCGGTGCCGCCGAACCTGGACACCGAGCGGGCGGTGGCCTCCTCCGGCGAGGTCGCGGACATGGTCGCCCGGGAGCTCGGGGGCGCCGTCGATCCGCAGGAGATGCTCGAGGACCTCTCGGTCGAGGTCGCCACCAACAGCGAGGTCCTCATCATCCGGTACGCGCACCCGAGCCCGCTGGAGGCCCAGCGCCGGAGCGCGGCGTTCGCCGACGCGTACCTCGCGTTCCGCCAGCAGCAGACGCT
The DNA here is from genome assembly GCA_036260395.1 of Actinomycetota bacterium. Lineage (GTDB taxonomy): Bacteria > Actinomycetota > UBA4738 > UBA4738 > CALAEC01 > DASZZY01. Next base: position 1,869 of record DASZZY010000142.1, on the reverse strand, counting down.
CGAGCGGGTCGTCGCGGTCCAGGAGGGCATCCAGCAGGAGATCAACCGGGCCCGGGGGCGGCTGCGGCAGGTGAACGAGCAGATCGTCACGACCCAGGACGAGGTCGAGCGCGCGGACCTGGAGGCGCTCCAGAGCCAGCTCGCGGCGCGGCTCGCGGTGCTGGAGCAGGAGCGGTCCGAGGCGGCCTCGATCACCGAGATCCCGGTGGCCGACATCATCGCCCAGGCCGAGCTGCCGTCCTCACCGGCCAGCCCGAACCACATCCTGAACGGCGCGCTGGCGCTGCTGGTGGGGCTGGCGCTCGGCGTGGGGCTGGCGTTCCTCCGCGAGCGGCTCGACGACCGGCTGCGGGGCCAGGGCGACCTCGAGGCCCGGGCCGGAGCGCCGGTGCTGGCCATCGTCCCCCGCGTGGGGACGTGGAGGAAGAGCGACGAGACGCCGCTCGTGGTGGCCACCGAGCCGAAGTCGGCGGCGGCCGAGGCCTTCCGGACGCTCCGGACCAGCCTGCTGTTCGCGGCGGCCGAGCGCGGCATCCGGGTCATCATGGTCACCAGCCCGCACCCCAACGAGGGAAAGACCGCCACCACGGCGAACCTGGCGGTGGTCCTGGCCCAGGCCGGCAAGCGGGTGGTGGCGATCTCCGCGGACCTCCGGAAGCCGCGCCTGCACCGGTTCTTCCGCGCGACCAACGGCTCGGGGCTGAGCGCGCTGCTCACCGGCGAGGAGACGTTCCGCGAGGCCGTTCAGAACGTGGGGATCGAGAACCTGCGTTTGGTGGCCAGCGGGCCGGTGCCGAAGAACCCCGCGGAGCTGCTCGGCTCGCACGCCATGGGGAAGGCGCTGGAGCGCTTCCGCGACGCCGCCGACATCGTCCTCATCGACGCGCCGCCGGTGCTGGATGTGGCCGACACGATGACGATCGCGCCGTTCACCGACGCGGTCGTCCTGGTGGCCGACGCCGAGCGGACCAGCCGCGGTGCGCTGGGGCAGGCCCGGAAGCAGCTCGACCAGGTGAAGGCCGAGGTCATCGGCGCGGTCCTCAACAACCTCGACCCGTCGAAGGCCCGGGCCTACCCCTACTACTACCGCTACTACTACCGGTACGGGTACGCGGACCAGGAGGCCGCCGAGCGGAAGCCGGCGCGCCGCCGTCCGTCGCCGGAGCCCGAGGCGCTGTTCCCGGCGCCGGAGCCGGCGGTCCGCGCGGAGGCTCCGGCCCGCGAGCCCGCGGTGTTCCAGCCGCCGCCACCCAGGCCGCCCGCGCCGCCGGTCGAGGAGCGCGCCGAGCGGAAGCCGCCTCCCGAGCCGAAAGCGCCGGCCGAGCCGAAAGCGCCGGCCGAGCCGAAAGCGCAGGCTGAGCCGAGGCCCCGCCCGGCGCCGCCGGCCGACGCCGCCCGGAAGCCCGCGGAGGACGAGCCGAAGCCCGCCGAGGCCGTGCCGCCGGCGAACGGGCCCGCGTTCGACGAGCGGGCCATCCTCGAGGAGCTCCTCGGGGGCGTCGACGAGGCCCGCGACTCGGAGGAGCCGGCGGAGCCTCGGCCGCCCGCCGAGCCCGGCGAGGACCGAGCCGTCAGCCCGCGGCCCGCGCCGACCGACCGGCAGTGAGGGACGTCGTCGACCCGCCGGAACGGGTCGAGCGGCACAAGGTCCGCCAGCGAGTCCGGGTCCGGAGCTCCAGCCGACGCGGCGAGCGCCGGCGACGGCGGACCCGGCGCCTGCGGATCCTCGCCGCGGCCGTGGCCGTGGTCCTGGCCCTCCTCGGCCTGTCGCTGATCCCCGCGCTCGCCGTGCGCGACCGGCTCCAGGAAGCCCGCGTCGAGCTCCAGGGGGCGGTGACCGCGCTGCTGGCCGGCGATGCCGCCGGGGCG
>DASZZY010000141.1:0-27238 GCA_036260395.1 Actinomycetota bacterium | reverse complement strand
AACCCGTCGAGGAGCGACTTCACGGCCAGGAGCTGGAAATCCCCGGTCAGCCCGTCGCGGATGGCGCCGACGATCGTCAGCGGCCCGACGCAGAACACGAGCGACGCCGTGACGAAGCCCTCGGTGAAACGCGGCTGGCGTCGCCCGAACCGGTCCCTCAGCGCCTCCCCCAGCCGGTTGAGGCCGCCCTCGATCCGCAGGAGCTCGCCGGCCACGGCCCCGACCAGCAGGCTCCCGAGGATCACGAGGAACCCGAACCGCCCGGCGACCTCGGCCAGCGGCGGCCCGAACCCCTCCAGGGCGGACGAGACCCCCAGGACCAGCGTGACCAGGCCGAGGGCGTGCAACACGGTCTCGCGGACCCGCTCGGGGAGACGGGCGCCGAGCAGCGTCCCGAGCACGGTCCCGGCCAGGACCGCGCCCACGTTGATGAGCGTCCCGGTCACGCCTCGCGGACCGAGAGCGTGAGCCGGCCGGCGGCCACCAGGCGGCCCTCGTCGTCCTCGACCCGCATGTCCCAGACGGCGGTGGAGCGGCCGACGTGGAGCGGGACGCCCGTGGCGATGACGTGCCCGTCGCGGACGGCCCGGATGTGGTTGATCGAGAGCTGGATGCCGACGACGCGCTTGTCGAGGCCGGCCACGACCGCGGTCCCGATGGAGCCCACGCTCTCGCACAGCGCCGCGGTGGCGCCCCCGTGGAGCTGCCCGTAGACCTGCGTGTTGCCGGCGACGGGGATGCGCGCCACGACCCGGGCGGTCCCCACGTCCAGCCACTCGACGCCGATGCGCTCCATCATCGTCCCCCGGCTGGCCTCAGAGGCCATCCGAAGCGCCGCCTCGCGCGTGGCTCCCGGGGGGAGGGGATTGTCGTCGGCCACGGCGGGGAGTCTATCCGGCGGACGCCCGGTCAGGCCCCGGCCCGCGCGGTGCCCTCCAGCGCGCCCTCGATCAGCGCCACCTCGGCCCTGGCGGCCACGCGCACGAACGCCCCCGAGAGCGCCTCCCACCGGTCCAGCAGCCGGCGCGCGTTGGCGGACCCCGTGGCCAGCGCGTGCCGCTCGACGAGGCGGCGCAGCGAGGGCAGCTGCCCGGGCGCCGGGGGTCGCAGCTCGACGAGCTGGCGGTTGACGAGCGCGGGCGCCCGGCCCTCGGGGTCGAACAGGTACGCCTCGCCGCCGGACATCCCGGCGCCCAGGTTCCGCCCCACCGGCCCGAGGACCACGACCGCCCCGCCGGTCATGTACTCGCAGGCGTGGTCGCCGGCCCCCTCCACAACCGCCACCGCCCCCGCGTTGCGGACCGCGAACCGCTCCCCGGCGCGCCCGGCGCAGAACAGCTGGCCGCCCGTCGCCCCGTACAGCACGGTGTTGCCGACCAGGACGGGATCGCCCGCGTCGTCGGCCGGCGCGCGGATCACGATCCGGCCCGCGGCCATGCCCTTGCCGACGTAGTCGTTGGCCTCCCCGGTCAGGTCGAGCTCCACGCCGTCGGCGAGGAAGGCCCCGAACGACTGCCCGGCGTGTCCCTCGAACCGGGCCCGCACCCGGCCGGGGGGTCGCGACGCCCCGAACCGCCGGGCGATCGCTCCGCCGAGCCTGGCGCCGACCGCCCGGTCGGCGTTCCGGATGGGGTAGGAGAGCTCGAGGATGCGCCCCTCGGAGACGGCGGGGAGCGCGTCACGATGGAGGCGGTCGCCGAGCGCCGAGCGGGCCCGTCCGAGCGGGTCGGGGGCCTCGAACCGGCCCGACGGTCCCTCGAGCAGCGCGTCCGCGTTCATCGAGCCCGTGCGGGGGTCGCCGGCCGGGCGGCGGCGGAGGAGGTCGGTCCGGCCCACCGCCTCCTCGAGGGACCGCAGCCCGAGCGAAGCCAGGATCCGGCGGACGTCCTCGGCGACGTGCATGAGGTAGGTGACGACCATGTCCGGCGTCCCGGCGAACTTGGCCCGGAGCTCCGGGCGCTGGGAGGCGATGCCGACGGGGCAGGTGTCCCGGTGGCAGGTGCGCACCATGATGCAGCCCTGGGCCATCAGCGCCGCGGTGCCGAACGAGAACTCGTCCGCCCCGAGGAGGGCCGCGACGATGACGTCCCGCCCGGTCTTGAACCCCCCGTCGACGCGGATCCGCGCGCGGGAGCGGAGGCCGGCCTGGACCAGCGCCCGCCGGGTCTCCGCGAGCCCGACCTCCCACGGGAGCCCGGCGTTCTTGATCGAGGACAGCGGGCTGGCGCCGGTTCCTCCGTCGGCCCCGGCGACGTGGACGATGTCGGCCAGCCCCTTGACCACCCCGGCCGCTACGGTGCCGACCCCGACGGTCGACACGAGCTTCACGGAGACCTCGGCCCGCGGGTTGACCTGCTTGAGGTCGAAGATCAGCTGCGCCAGGTCCTCGATCGAGTAGATGTCGTGATGGGGGGGCGGCGAGATCAGCGCCACGCCCGGGGGGGTGTGGCGGAGCCGGGCGATCTCCTCGGTCACCTTGGGTCCCGGGAGCTGGCCCCCCTCGCCCGGCTTCGACCCCTGGGCCATCTTGATCTGGAGCTCGTCGGCGAATGCGCAGTACTCCGGGGTCACGCCGAACCGCCCCGAGGCCACCTGCTTGATCGCCGAGTTGCGCTCGTCGCGGTAGCGCCGGCGGTCCTCGCCGCCCTCGCCGGTGTTCGCCCGCCCGCGGAGGGCGTTGAGCGCCACGGCCAGCGTCTCGTGGGCCTCGGCGGAGAGCGCCCCGTGGGACATCGCGCCGGTCGAGAACCGCCGCGCGATCTCGGAGCCTGGCTCGACCTCCTCCAGCGGCACGGCCGGCCCCGTCGCCGTCACCTCCAGCAGGTCGCGCGGCGCAGCGGCCGGCCGGCCGTCGACCAGCTCCGCGAACCGCCGGTAGGCGCCCTCGCCTCCGCCTCGGACCGCTCGGTGGAGGGCGTGGGCGGCCCGCATCTCGTCGGTGAGCTCGGTGACGGTCTCCCCGGCGCGAGGCGGGACGCCGCTCACGGCGTGGAGGGCGTCGACGACGTCCGGGTTGTTGGCGTGGTACTCGCCCCGCGTGCGGTGCTTGATGAACCCGGGATTCTCCAGCGGGCGCCCGTCGCGGTAGCCGGCCGCGTGGCGCCGGAGGACGTCGGCGCCCAGGTCGGCGAACGTCAGGCCGCCGAGCGGGGTCGGCGTGCCGTCGAGGCAGAGGTCCACGACGTCGGGCCCGAGGCCGAGCGCCTCGAAGATCTGGGCGCCCCGGTAGGCGTCGAGCGTGGCGATCCCCATCTTGGCCATGATCTTGAGGACGCCCTCCTCGAGGGCGGCCCCGAACCGGGCGGCGGCTTCGGGGAGCGGCGGGGCCCCCGCGCCGAGCCGCCCCTCGGCGGACAGGAAGGCGATCGTCTCGAGCGCCGTCCGGGGACAGAGGGCGTCGGCCCCGTAGCCCAGGAGGCAGGCGGCGTCGTGCGAATCGCGGACGTCGCCGGCGTCGGCCACCACCGACGCGTCGGCCCGCAGGCCGGCCCGCAGCAGGGCGTGGTGGACCGCGCCCACGGCCAGCACCGACGGGACCGGCGCCCGCCCGGCTCCGGCCGCCCGGTCCGACACCACGACCAGCGCCGCGCCGCGCCGCACCGCATCCGCGGCCTCGGCCCCCAGCCGGCGGGCGGCGCCCTCCAGCCCCTCGGGGCCGTCGTCCACGGGGTACGTGGCGTCGAGCACCGTCCGGGACAGGGCCCCCCGTCCGAGCCCCTCCAGGTCCTCGGGGAACAGCACGAACGTCGGCAGCTCGACGAGGGCGGCGGCCTCCGGGCGCTCGTCGAGGAGCGGCGCCCGGGCGCCGAGGCGGACCGTCAGCGACATCACGGTCCGCTCGCGGAGGTGGTCGATCGGGGGGTTCGTCACCTGTGCGAACCGCTGCTTGAGGAACGAGGTCACCGGCCGGGGGCGGGAGGCCATCGCCGAGGGCGCCGTGTCATCGCCCATCGACGACGTGGGCTCGTGGCCCTCGGTGGCCATCGGCCGGAGCACCACCGTGAGCTCCTCCTTGGTGAAGCCGAACGCCACCTGGCGGGCCCGGAGGTCCTCCGGGACCTCGACGGCCGCCTCCCCGACGGACCCCCTCTGGAGGTGGGCGGCGAGCCACTCGCCGTAGGGACGTCTCCGGGCCAGTGCGGCCTTCAGCTCGCGGTCCTCGAGCACTCCGGCCGCCGGATCGACGCACAGCATCTGCCCGGGCCCGAGCTTCCCGCGGCGGACCCGCCCCGGCAGCTCGACGGCCCCGGCCTCCGACGCGCAGGCCACCAGCCCCTCGGACGACACCGCGTAGCGGAGCGGTCGGAGCCCGTTGCGGTCGAGGGACGCCCCGACCCGGACGCCGTCGGTGAACACCAGCCCGGCCGGGCCGTCCCAGGGCTCCATCAGGCAGGCGTGGTACCGGTAGAAGTCGCGGAGCCCGGGGTCCAGGCCCCGGACCTCCTCCCACGCCTCGGGCACCAGCATGGCCATGGCGTGGCGGACGTCCCGGCCGCCGCGGACCAGCAGCTCCAGGGCGTTGTCGAGCATCGCGGAGTCGGAGCCGGAGGCGTCGACGACCGGGCGGAGCAGCTCGCGGGGTGCCGGGGCGGCGTCGCCCAGCCGGCCCTCGCGGGCCCGCATGAGATTGACGTTGCCGGCGATCGTGTTGATCTCCCCGTTGTGGCACAGCAGCCGGAACGGCTGAGCCCGCTCCCACGACGGCGCGGTGTTCGTGCTGTAGCGCTGGTGGAACACGGCGAACGGCACGGCGAAGTCGGGGTCGCGGAGGTCCTCGTAGAAAGCCCCGAGCTGATCGGCCGCGCACAGCGCCTTGTACGTCACCGTCCGGAACGACCACGAGGCCACGTACAGGCGGACGTCCGCCCCGCGGGCCGCGATCTCCGCGCGACGGCGGGCAGCGAAGCAGGCCCGCTCGGCGTCGTCCGCAGGAGTCGCGGCGGGCCGGCGGACCAGCGCCTGCTCGATGCGGGGGGCCGCGCGCCTGGCCTCGGGCCCCAGCGCCTCGGGATCGACGGGGACCGGTCGCCAGGCGGCGACGGGGATGCCCTCGGCCGCGGCCGCGGCCTCCATCGCCCGCCGCGCGGCCGCCCGCCTGGCCTCCGCCTCGAAGCCGACGCCGCCGTCCAGGAAGCACGTCGCGACGCCCAGGAGTGCCGGCCGTTCGTCGATCCCGGCCTCGGCTCCGGCCCAGGCCAGGAACGGTCGGGGGAGCGGCGTCAGGAGCCCGGCGCCGTCGCCGGTCCTGGCGTCCGCGGCCAGCGCGCCGCGGTGGCGGACGCGTCGGAGCCCCTCGAGGGCCAGGTCCAGGACCTTCCGCGACGGCCGTCCCTCGGCATCGGCCACGAAGCCGATCCCGCACCCGTCGCGCTCGCCCCGCGGGTCGATGCCCATCCAGCCTCCGAACGTCGAGAGGCCGGGCCACGGGCGGCCCGGCCTCGGTGCCGGTACGACGAAAGGCGCCCCGCCGGTGGACGGAGCGCCTTCGCTGCGCGGAGTCTACGGGCCGATCCGGCCCCGGGCAAGCATCCTCGGTTGAACGGAATCCGATCCCTGGGATAGGATTCGGCCACCCGATGGCCGCGTGTAAGGGATACCGAACGCCGCTGTGTCGGGGCGCGTGAGCGTCGCGCCGACGTTCCCCGTCACGGGGTTCCGGGCCCGCCTCCTGGGCCTGGGGGCCCGCGGGATCCCCGCCAGGGCGCTCGCGGTCGCGGCGGCTTCCTCCGCGGTCGCCGCGGCGATGGGCTGGGGGCTGTGGCGCCTCGTGGATCACGATCTACTCGGGGGCATCGCCGCGGCCTTCTCCGCCCGCCCGCAACTCCTCGGCGTCTTCGTCGGCACGTATCTCGGGGCATTCGTGCTCCGGACCGCGGCGTGGCGCTGGCTGCTGCGCACGCCGCAGCCGTTCGGTGCCCTCCTGGGGATCACGCACCTGTCGCTCCTTGCCAACCACGCCCTGCCCGCCAAGCCGGGAGACGTCCTGCGGGCCTACCTCCTCCACCGGCGAGGGACCCCGGCGGCCGAGGCGGCGGTCACCACGCTCGTCTCGCGCCTCCTCGACGTGGTGGCGCTCGTCGCCCTTGTCGCGGTGCTCTGGCCGCTCTCGGCCGCGGGCCCCTCGTCGGCCGCGCTCCCGTTGCTCCTGGCGGTCGCCGGGCTGGCCGCCCTCGGGCTCGCCGCGCTCCCCGCGGTGGCCCGCTGGGGTGCGGGCCGCCTGCCGCCCTGGACGAGCCGGCTGCTCGGCTCGGTGGCGGGCGCCGTGTCGGCGCTTCCATCGGGCCGCGCGGCGCTTGCGCTCGTCGTTCTCGTGATCCCGAGCTGGCTGCTGGAGGCCGGCGTCCTGTGGTCGGTCGGCCAGGCCGCGGGCCACCCCATAGCGGTGCCGGTCGCGGCCGCCGTGACGGCGATCACGATCATCCCCCAGGCGTTCCAGGTGACCCCGGGGAACCTCGGCGTGTACGAGGCCACGATGAGTGCGGCGCTGATCGCGACCGGGGTGGAGCCGCTCCCGGCCCTCACGCTGGCCACCGCCACGCACGCGCTGAAGTTCGCCTACTCGTACGCGGGCGGCGCGGCGGTCCTCGCCCGCCGCGGGATGGCATCCACGCTGGGGTGGCTGCGGCGCCGGGGGCGCGTCCACGCCTCTCGGGTAGAGCTCCTGGCGGCCCGGGCCTGGAACGTCCTGAACGAGGGGAAGCCGTTCACCGTCGTGTTCTCGCTGGCGGTCCTGGCCGCCGTCCACGTCGCCGTGGGGATCGACGGCCTGACGTGGTCCAGGCTCCCGCTCGGGCTCGCCCTGGCCGCCCCGCTCGCGGCGCTCTTCTACCGCTACGACTTCCCGCTGCACCTGCGATGGGCGCTGTGGGGGTTGGCCGCGGCGTTCGTGGGCTGGTTCCGGTTCGCCGATGGGGCGCTGGTCGCCGGCCTCCTGGCGGGGTACCTGGGCTTCACGGTGGTGCTCTGGGGGACGGTCTACTACCACCTGCGCATCGGCACGCCGCTCACCAACTTCACCCGGTTCTGGCGGCTGGTGCTCGAGAACCCCGACACCACGAGCGCCAACTTCCTCGAGCAGGTCCCCAAGCTCTTCCTCGTGACCCACGTCGCGGCGCTGGGCGCGGGCCCGGGCGCCCCGGTTGGCTCGCTCCTCGCCTTCACCGCGGCGGCCGGCGTGGTCGCCCTCCTCGTCCACCGGTGGTGGTTCACCTGGCGGCCGCTGGCGCCGATCCGCCCCCGGCCGCTGGCCGCGCCCGACCGGGCATCGGCCCGCCGGGTCGTCCTGATCGTCATCGACGGGTGCCGGGCGGACCGGCTCGCGGTGGCCCGGACGCCGGTCCTCCACCGGCTGGCGGCGGAGGGCATGGCCTGCAGCGGCATGGAGACGGTGTACCCGGCCCGCACGGTGACGGCCTTCTCCTCGATGCTGACCGGCGCGCCACCCGAGGTCCACGGCATGCGCAGCAACTTCATCCCGCGGCTCGGCGTCCGGTGCGAGAGCGTCTTCGACGTCCTCCGCGGCTCAGGGCGCCGGGGGCGCCTGGTGGGCATCGCTCACCTCGTGGACGCGTTCGGCGACGACGTGCGGGCCGTCACGGCGGTGCAGGACAACGACCGGATCGACGAGACGCTCGTGGCCGAGGCCCGGGACGTCATGGAGCGCGAGGACCCCGACCTGCTCGTCCTCCAGCTGCTGTCGGTGGACCAGACCGGCCACGCCCGGGGGAGCTACCGCGAGGAGTACCTCGAGCGGATCGAGGCCACCGACCGGCTGATCGGAGAGTTCCTCGGATGGCTGGGGCGGCGGGGGCTCCTCGACGGGACCACCGTGGCCATCACCGCGGATCACGGCCAGGGCCGGGGCGTCGGCGGCCACGGCCACCTCGGTCCCGGCGAGCGGCTGGTCCCGTTCGTGATGTGGGGGGCCGGGGTCCCGCCGGCGCGGCGCGACGAAGCACCGCGGTCGCTGCTCGACGTGGCGCCCACGATCTGCCGGTTCCTGGGGCTGCGGTCACCGAGAGCGTCGGTCGGCCGGGACGTGACCGCGCCGGAACCGCCCGAACGGCCGCTGGCGGTGCTCATCCCGGTCCACGATGAGGAGGAGAACCTCCTCGGCGTCCTGGAGCGGATCCCGGCCGGGCTCGGCGACACGCGGGTCATCGTGGTCGACGACGGCTCGACCGACGGGGCCGCCGAGCTGGCCCGCCGGTGGGGGGCGACGGTGCTCCGCCACCCGCGCCGGCGCGGCCTGGGCGCCGCGCTGCGCACGGGCCTGGACGCCGCCGCGGCCCTGGATCCGTGGGCCGTGGCCTACGTGGACGGCGACGGCGAATACGACCCCGCGGAGATCCCCCGCCTCCTCGAGCCGATCCGCCGCGGGGAGGCGGACTACGTCCTCGGCTCCCGGTTCCTGGGACGGATCGAGGGCATGGCGCGGGTCCGCCGGGCCGGCAACGCGGTGTTCACCGCGGCGACGTCGGTCCTGGCCGGCCGGCGGATCGGCGATGCCCAGACGGGCATGCGGGCGCTCTCGGCCAGGGCCCTGTCGGTTGCCGAGATCGTCCACGACTACAACTACGCGCAGGTCCTGACGCTCGACCTCCTGTCGAAGGGTCTGCGCATGGCGGAGGTGCCGATCACGTACCGCCCCCGGAGACGGGGGCGGTCGTTCGTGAGCCCCCGGTACCTGTGGCGGGTGCCGGCGGGCATGGCCCGGGAGGTCCTCGGGCGGTGAGACGGAAGGAGGGAACGATGGTGCGTCGAAGGACGAGGTGGGCGGCCGCGCTGGCCGTGGCATCGGTGGGCATCGCGGCCGTCTCGTGCGGCGGCGAGGACCGGCCGGGCGTCGAGATCATCGACGAGGGCGGCACGGGAACCGGGACCGGGACGGGAACCGGGACGGGAACCGGGACGGGCACCGGCACGGGCACCGGCACCGGGACGGGAACCGGCACGGACACGGGGACGGGCTCGGGGTCGTGATCGGCGGCATCCCGAGGCTCGCCGCCGCCCTCCTGGCGGCCGCCGCGCTCCTCCCGGCGTGCCGGGGCGGGGGGGAGGACGTCCTCGTCGTCTACTCGGGTCGGGAGCAGAGCCTGGTCCAGCCCCTGCTGGAGCGGTTCGCCCGGCGGGAGGGGATCCGGATCCAGGTCCGGTACGGCGACACGGCGGAGCTGGCCTCCACGATCCTCGAGGAGGGGGAGAACAGCCCGGCCGACGTGTTCTTCGCCCAGGACGCGGGCGCGCTCGGGGCGCTCGACGCCGAGGGGCGGCTCTCGCCGCTCCCCGAGCGGCTCCTGGAGCGGGTCGATCCCCGCTTCCGTTCGCCCGAGGAGACGTGGGTCGGCCTCTCGGGCCGGGCCCGCGTGGCCGCCTACAGCACCGAGCGGGTCGACCCCGACGCGCTTCCCGCGTCCGTCCTGGAGTTCACCGACCCGCGCTGGCGGGGCCGGATCGGGTGGGCCCCCACGAACGGGTCCTTTCAGGCCTTCGTCACCGCGCTCCGGCTCCTGCGCGGCGAGGACGGGGCCCGCGCCTGGCTGGAGGGGATGCTGGCCAACGAGCCCGTCGAGTACCCCAGCAACCTCACCGCGGTCGACGGGGTCGCCGACGGCGAGGTGGACGTGGCCCTGGTGAACCACTACTACCTGTTCGTCCTCCGGGAGGAGGAAGGCCCCGACTACCCGGTCGAGAACCACTACGCGGCGCCGGGGGATCCGGGGAGCCTGGTGAACGTGGCCGGCGTCGGGATGCTCGACACCGCCGATGACCCCGACCTGGCGCGGGGGTTCGTCGACGCCATGCTGTCGCCGCCGGCCCAGCGCTACTTCGCCGAGGAGACCCACGAGTACCCGTTGATCGACGGGGTGCCCATCGATCCGGGGCTCGTTCCGCTGTCCCGGATCCAGCCCCCGGACATCGACCTGTCGGACCTGTCCGACCTCCAGGGGACGCTCGCCCTCCTGCGGGAGACGGGGGTGCTGCCCTGATGGCGGTGGCCGTCCTGCGCCCGGCCAGTGCGACGAGGCCGCCGGGCCTCGTCGGCTCCGCGATCGCCGTGGCGGCGGTCGCCCTCCTGCCGGTGGCCTACCTGGTGATCCGCGTGGCGACGGCGGGCGAGGTGGCGTGGGCGGCCGTCACGTCCGCCTCGGCGCTGGCCGCGCTGGGGCGGACGGTGGCCCTGGCCGCGGCGGTGACGGCCACGACCCTGGCGCTGGGCGTGGGGCTCGGCTGGCTCACGTCGCGGACCTCGCTCCCGGGACGGCGGCTGTGGGCGGTCCTGCTGGCGCTGCCGCTGGCCGTGCCGTCCTACGTCGGCGCGTTCACGTTCATCGGCTTCTTCGGGCCGGGCGGCATCCTCCCCGACCTGGTGGGGTCGGACCGGGGCTGGGCGCCGTTCGGCTTCGGGGGGGCCTGGGCCGCGCTGTCGCTGTTCACGTACCCGTACGTGCTGCTCCCGGTCCGGGCCGCGCTGGCCAGGATGGACCGGGGGCAGGAGGAGACGGCCCGGGGCCTCGGCGCCTCCGGGTGGAAGGTGTTCCGGCGGGTGACGCTCCCACAGCTCCGCCCGGCGATCGTCGCGGGCGGGCTGGTGGCCGGGCTGTACGCGATCAGCGACTTCGGCGCCGTCTCGCTGCTCCGCTACGACTCGCTGACGCGGGTGATCTTCATCCAGTACCAGACGGCCTTCGACCGGACCACCGCCGCGGCGCTGGCCCTGCTCCTGGTGGTCGTCGCGGTGGCGGCGCTCGCGGCCGAGCAGGGAGCGCGCGGCCGCGCCCGGTACCACGCTCGAGCGGCCCGGCGGCCGGCGGCCGTCCTGCCGCTCGGACGGTGGCGGTGGCCGGCCATGGTTGCCTGCGCGGCCGTGGCGCTGGCCGGCCTGGGGGTCCCGCTCGTGGTCATGGTGTCGTGGCTGGTCCGCGATCTGCTGGGCGCCGCGGCGTCGCTCTCGGGGCTCGGTCGAGCGGCCCTCCACTCGGTCACCGCCTCGGGGCTGGCCGCCGGGGCGGCGGTGGCCGCCTCCATCCCGGTCGCCGGGTTGATCGTTCGGTACCCTGCCAGGGTGACCGACCTCGTCGAGCGCTCGGTGTACTCGGGCCTGGGCCTCCCCGGCATCTCGATCGCCCTGGCGCTGGTGTTCTTCGCTGCCCGGTACGCCACCCCGATCTACCAGACCCTCGCCCTCCTGGTGTTCGCCTACGTGCTCCGGTTCCTGCCGCAGGCGGTGGGGGCGGCCCGCACGTCGTTGGGCCAGGTGAACCCGCACACCGAGGAGTCCGCCCGGTCCCTCGGGGCACGACCTCTGGCGGTCCTGCGGCGCGTGACGCTGCCCCAGATCGCGCCGGGCCTCGTGGCCGGCGCGTTCCTCGTGTGGCTGACGGCTATGAAGGAGCTCCCGATGACGCTGCTCCTGGGGCCGGCGGGCTTCGACACGCTGGCCACCCAGCTGTGGTCGCACGCCACGGCGGGGTTCCTGGCCCGGGCCGCGGCCCCGGCGCTCGTGCTCGTGGTGGTCTCGGGGATCCCGCTGGCGCTCATGGCCCTCCGCCGGGAGGTCCGGCCGGAGTGAGCGCCTTCCTGGGCTGCCGCGACCTCGCCAAGCGCTTCGACGACGTGGAGGCCGTTCGGGCCGGCACGCTGGAGCTCGCCCGGGGGGAGCTGGTGGCGCTCGTCGGGCCGAGCGGCTGCGGGAAGACGACGCTGCTCCGGCTCATCGCCGGGTTCGACGTCCCCGATGCCGGCGAGATCCGGTTGGATGGCCGGCTGCTCGCCGGGCCCGGGACGTTCGTGCCGCCGGAGCGGCGCCGGGTGGGGATGGTGTTCCAGGACTACGCGCTGTTCCCCCATCTCTCGGTCGAGGCCAACGTCGGCTTCGCCCTGGGGCGCCGGCGGGACGGGCGGGAACGCGCGGCCGCCCTGCTCGATCTCGTCGGCCTGCGCGGGACCGGCGCGCGCATGCCGCACGAGCTCTCGGGCGGCCAGCAGCAGCGCGTGGCGCTGGCCCGGGCGCTGGCGGCGGAGCCGGATGTCATCCTCCTCGACGAGCCGTTCTCCAACCTCGACCCGGCGCTCCGCGTCCGGGTCCGGGCCGAGGTCCGCGACATCCTCCGCTCGCTGGGGACCACCGCGATCATCGTCACCCATGACCAGGAGGAGGCCCTCAGCCTGGCCGGCCGGGTCGCGGTGATGCTCGACGGCGCGGTCCTCCAGGTCGGGGCCCCGGCCGAGGTCTACCGCCGCCCGGTCAGCCGCGACGTGGCGGCGTTCGTCGGCGAGGCGAACTTCCTCTCGGGCCGGGCCAGGGACGGAACGGTCGACTGTGAGCTCGGGCCGGTGCCGGTGGCCGAGGCGCCGGCGGGACCCGTCGAGCTCATGATCCGGCCCGAGCACCTGGTCCTGTCGGCGGACTCCGGGGTGCCGGTCGAGCCCGTGGGGCGGGAGTTCTACGGCCACGACCAGGTGGTGACGGCCAGGCTCCCCAGCGGCGCCGTGGTCCGGGTCCGCCTGACCCCGGGCGAGGAGCCGGCCTCCGCCGAGCGGCTGTTCGTCCGGGTCAGGAGCGGTGCGCTCGCCCTCGCCACCCGCCGCTGAACGGCCCGCGCGGCTGCTGGCTCCCGCGCTGGCGCTGTTCGCGCTGCTGCTCCTGGCGTACTCCGGCTCCATCGGGCTGCGGGCCAGCGAGGGCGCCTCGATCACCGGCGACGAGCCCTTCTACCTCCTGACGACGCAGAGCCTCCTCCGGGACGGCGACCTCGACCTGCGCGACCAGTACGCCCGGCGCGAATACCGCTCGTTCTTCGACCATCCCGAGGGCCTGTGGCGGCAATCGGTGCCCGGTCCCGACGGCCGGCTCCTGAGCCCGCACGATCCGGGCCTGTCGATCGTGCTCCTGCCGGGCTTCGGGGCGGCGGGGCTCCCAGGGGCCCAGGTCCAGGTGCTGGTCCTCACCGCGGCGGCGTTCGCGCTGACGTTCGTCCTTGCCGCCCGCACCACGGCCCGGCCGGCCGTCGCCTGGCTGGCCACCGCCGCGGTGGCCGTGACGCCTACGGCGTTCGTGTACGCCACGGAGATCTATCCGGAGGCTCCCGCGGCGCTCGCCCTGGTGGCCGGCGTCCTTCTCGTCACAGCCCCCGGCCGCGGCGGCCCCGTCCGCGCCGCCGGCCTGGCCGCGACCCTGACCGCGCTGGCGTGGCTGGGCGTCAAGTACGTCCCGCTGGCGGCCGTCGTCGCCGCCTTCGGGCTGGCCCGGGCGACCGGGAGGGGCCGGGTCGCGCTCCTCGGCGTGGGCGCCGTCTCGGCCGTGGCGTTCGTGTGGTGGCACCTGGCCACGTTCGGGGGCCTCACCCCGTACGGGGTCAACAGCGCGTTCGCCGGCGCCTCCACCGGCGAGCTCCTGGGGGAGCACGCCGACTTCGCCGACCGCGTCTACCGCCTGTGGGGGCTCTTCATCGACCGGCGGTTCGGGGTCGGACGGTGGGCCCCGATCCTCCTGCTGGCCCTTCCCGGACTGGCCATGCTCTGGTGCCGGGGCGGGATCCGCCGCCTGGCGATCGTCCTGGTGGGGGTCCAGCTCCTGATCGCCACGTTCTTCGCGATCACGATGATGGGGTGGTGGTTCCCGGGAAGGACCCTGATGACCGTGCTGCCGCTCCTGGCGCTGCCGTTGGCCGCGGTTCTCGATCGCGGCGGGATCGCCGTCCGGGCCACGGGGGCGGCGCTCGGCGCCTACACCGCGGCGGTCACGGTGGCGCTCGTCGTGGCGGTCCGCGCCGGCCACGTGACCGTGGCCGTCGACCCATTCGACCTCCGCACGCCGCTGTTCACGTTCCCGGCGGGCCTGTTCCCGCAGTACACGGCCTGGGGGACCGACACGATCGTCCTCACGGCGATCTGGCTCGGCGGGGCCGCGGCGGCGGCGTGGTGGGCGGCGCGCCGACGGCGGACGGTGCCCGCGCCGGCCGCCTCGCCTGTCAGTGCCGGCTGAGCGACCTTCCCCCGGCGAGAGGGCGTACCCACAGGTTGTCGGCCAGGTGCGGTCCGAGCCCGACCTTGTCACCGCGGACCTCGAGCGTCCGGGTGCCATCGGGGCCCACGGCCAGGAGGGCGATCTCGGCGCCGGGCATCAGCCCGGACTCCTCGAAGAACCGCATCACGTGGAGGTCCAGCTCGAGGTCCTCGGTGAGGCGCACGAGCCGCACCCGCTCGCCGGGCGCCACGTCGTGCAGCGGGACCAGGTCGTCCACCGGCTCGGCGTGGGACGACCCGGGGATCGGGTTGCCATGCACGCACGTCCCCGGGTCGTCGAGTAGCTCGACGAACCGGCGCTCGACGCGCTCGGAGACGATCCGTCCCCACTGCGAGGCCTCCTCGTGGGCCAGGTGCCAGGGAAGCCCGACGACCTCGACCAGGAAGCGCTCCGCGAGTCGGTGCCGGCGGACCAGGACCTCGGCGGCGCGGCGGCCGTCCTCGGTCAGCTCGACCCGCCGGCCGTCCCCGTGCCGGACGAGGTCGCGGCGCGAGAGGCGGGCCACCGCCTCGGAGACGGTGGCCGGGGAGACGCCCAGCCACTCCGCCAGGCGAGCCTGCTGGGTGGGGATCCCCTCCTCGGCCATCTCGTACAGCGCCTCGAGGTAATCGCCCTGGGCCAGCCCGCCGGTCGGCGCCATGGGCGCAGTCTACAATCGCCTCCGGGCGGACCGGTCGCGGTCCGGGGAACGCATGCCGACGTCGAAGAAGCGCATCTTCCTGCTCGACGGCCACAGCCTGTCGTACCGGGCGTTCTTCGCGCTGCCCCCGTCGCTGGCCACCACCTCCGGGCAGGTGACGAACGCCGTCTACGGGTTCACCTCGATGCTCATCAAGCTGCTGTCCGAGGAGCGACCGGACCTCATCGCGGTGGCCTTCGACAAGGGCGCTCCGACCCGCCGGCTGGAGCTGTATGCCGAGTACAAGGCCGGACGCGCCGAGACACCCGACGAGTTTCGCGAGCAGCTGGGGCTGATCCGAGAGGTGCTGGAGACGCTGCGCATCCCGATCGTCGAGGTTCCCGGCGAGGAGGCCGACGACGCCATCGCCACGCTGGCAGTGCGGGCCGCCGAAGGGGGGATGGAGGCCGTCATCGTCACCGCCGACCGGGACTTCTTCCAGCTGGTCCGGCCGGGGATCCGGGTGCTGTTCAACCGCAAGGGGATCTCGGACATCGTCGACTACGACGAGCGGGCGGTCGAGGAGCGGTTCGGCCTGCCGCCCGGGAAGTACCTCGACTACGTGGCCCTCAAGGGCGACCCGTCCGACAACATCCCGGGGATCCCGGGGGTCGGCGAGAAGACCGCCTCGAAGCTGGTCCAGGACTACGGGAGCGCCGAGGGGGTCCTCGAGCACGCCGAGGACCTGAAGCCGAAGATCCGGGCCGGCGTGCTGGAGGCCGGGAAGGACATCGTCCGCAACAAGGACGTGGCCCGCCTCCGGACGGACCTCCAGCTGGAGGTCGACCCCGACGCGTGCCTGATGGGCGAATGGGACACCGACGCGGTCCGCCGGCTGTTCAACTCGCTGGAGTTCCGGAGCCTGCTCGAGCGCCTGGAAGAGATCGGGGTCGCCAAGCCGGTGCTCGACACCGCGGAGCTCGAGCTGGTCGAAGCCTCGCCGGACGAGCTCCCGGGGCTGCTGGAGGGCGACGAACCCCGGGCGGTCGTGCTGGTGATCGCCGAGGGCCGGATCGCGGGCGTGGCGCTGTCGGCGGGGGGCTCGCGAGCGGTGCACGTGGCCCTCGACGGGGAGGTGCCGCAGGCCCTCCGCACGTGGCTGGGCGACCCGGTCCGCCGGAAGTGGGTCCACGACGCCAAGGAGCTCGAGACGGCTGCGCTGCGCCACGGCCTGCGGGTGGACGGCGTGGTGATGGACACGATGCTGGCCGGGTACCTGCTCGACCCCGCGGACGCGTCGTACCCGCTGGGGGCGCTGACCGCCAAGTACCTGGGGACCGACCTCATGGAGGCCCTCGACGGTGAGGAGGCCGGGGACGGGCAGCTCCCGCTCGGCGAGGCGTGGCGCCGGTCCGCCGCGCAGGCCGCGGCCGTGACGCTCCTGGCCCCAGCCATGGAGCGGCAGGCCGAGCGGGAGGGGATCCGGGCGCTCCTCGAGGAGGTGGAGCTCCCGCTGGCCCGGGTGCTGGCCCGGATGCAGGCCGCCGGCGTGGCCCTCGACGTCGGCTACCTCCGCGAGATGTCGGAGTCGGTCGGCGACCGGATGCGGGCCCTGGAGGCGGAGATCTACACCGCGGCCGGCGAGGAGTTCAACATCGGGTCCCCGCAGCAGCTGGCGGTGATCCTGTACGAGCGGCTGGGGCTCCCGATCCTTAAGCGCACGATGAAGGGCCGGGCCCCGTCCACGGAGGCCGACGTGCTCGAGAAGCTCCGGGGCCACCACCCGATCGTCGACGCGCTGCTCCGGTACCGCGAGCTGGCCAAGCTGAAGTCGACCTACCTGGACGCCCTCCCGCCGCTGGTCGACCACGATGGCCGTGTGCACACCACGTTCAACCAGGTGGCCGCGGCCACGGGGCGGCTCTCGTCCACCAACCCGAACCTCCAGAACATCCCCGTCCGGGGGGAGACCGGCCGGCAGATCCGGAAGGCGTTCATCGCCGCGCCGGGGAGGTCGCTGCTGGTGGCCGACTACTCGCAGATCGAGCTGCGGGTCCTGGCGCACCTCACCGGCGATCCGAACCTGGCCGAGGCCTTCGCCGCCGACGCCGACATCCACACCGCCACGGCGGCCAAGGTGTTCGGCCTGCCGCCGAACCAGGTCGATCCCGAGCTCCGGCGGCGGGCCAAGATGGTGAACTACGGTCTGGCCTACGGGATGAACGCCTACGGGCTGGGGTCGCGGCTGGGGATCCCGCCCGACGAGGCCCAGGAGTTCATCGACGCCTACTTCGAGGGATTCCCGAACGTCAAGGAGTTCCTCGACCGCCAGGTGGCCATGGCCGCCGCCGAGGGGTTCACGGCCACGATGCTCGGCCGCCGCCGGTACCTCCCCGAGCTCCAGTCGCCGAACCCCCGGATCCGCGACCTGGGCCGCCGGATGGCCCTCAACGCGCCGATCCAGGGATCCGCCGCGGACATCATCAAGCTGGCCATGGTCCGGGTGGACGCGGCCATCGAGGGGATGGCCACCATGGTCCTCACCGTCCACGACGAGCTGGTGTTCGAGGTCGACGAGGCCGTGCTCCCCGACGTGTCCGACGTCGTGCGGAAGGAGATGGAGGCAGCCTACGAGCTCTCGGTGCCGCTGAAGGTCGACCTTGGATCCGGCGCCACCTGGGCCGACGCCGCCCCGGCCGGGCACTGATCGCCCCGGGATGGGGAGCGGCCGAAGCGCTCGTGCGGCGGTCGCCCGGGGGTTCGGCTGGTTCACGGTCCTGGTCGTGGCGCTCCTCGGGCTGGCGGCCTTCTTCCTGGCCAGGCCGCTCCTGGACGCGGCACCTCCCTACCGCCCACGGCCGGAGGGATCACCGTTCGCCTACTGGTACCTGGAGGCGGCCGCCTTCGTCCCGTACTGGCTGGCGCTGGCCTGGCCGCGAACAGCGCGGCTGCCCGCGACCGGCGTGGTGCTGGGCGGAGCCGCGGTCCTGTACCTGCTCCTGATCCCCGCTCCGGCGCAGCAGTCCCAGGACGTCTACCAGTACCTGGTCTACGGCAAGATGGCCGCCGCCGGGATCAACCCGTACACGACGGCACCTGCTGTCACCGGAGACCCCTGGCTGGCGTTCGGCCTGTGGGACGACGCGCCGACGGTCTACGGCCCGCTGTGGACCTTGCTGTCCGCCGGCGCGGTCCGGGTGGCGGAGGGCTCCCTGCTCGGAGCGTTCCTCACGGTGAAGTCGGTGACCGCGGCGCTGGCCGTCGCAACGGCGGCGCTGCTGGCCAGGTCGACGTCCGGAACCGAGGGTCGCGCGGCCAACGTCGCCGCGTTCGCCTTCGCGTACAACCCGCTGGTCGTGCTCTCCGTCGGCCTGGGGGCGCACGCGGACGTGGCGGTGGCCGCGGCCGTGGCCGGCGCGGTGCTGGCGGAGCGCCGCCGCCGGGATGTGGTAGCCACCGTCCTGGTGACGGCCGCCGCGCTGATCAAGGTCTACGCGGCCGTGGCGCTGATCGCGTGGCTGATCGCGTTGGCGTGGCGCCGCGGGGCGGGGCGAGCCATGGGCCACGCGGCCGTCGCCGCGGCGGCGCTGATCACGGCGTACGCCCCGTTCTGGGCAGGGGCCGCCACGCTGTCGGGGATCTCACGGGTCCGGGGGCTGGCCTCGGCCTCGCTGGCAGGCACGATCATCCGGGCCATCACCGGGCTGCCCAACGACGCCGCGGCCGGCGCCAGCACCGCCGGTTCGGTGGTCCGCGTGCTCGGTTCCGTCGTCCTGGCCGCCGCGGTGCTCATGGTGGCCCGGTCGCCGACCACGGCGCCGCATCCTTGGCGGGCCGCCGCCCTCCTGTTCGGCGTCTACGTCCTCGTAACGCCGTGGTACCTGCCCTGGCATCTGCTGGGCGGCCTGGCCCTGGCCGCCGCCGTGTCCGACGATCGCGTCTCGTGGGCGCTGTGGGTGTTCGCCGGAACGTCCCTCATCGTGGCGAGCGGGGCGACGTTGCTTCCGGCCGGCCTGGCGGTGATCGGCCTCACCGTGCAGACGGCCTTGCGGTACGGCCCACCGGTTGCTGCGTATGCGGCGTGGCCAAAACGCCCGTCCGAATGCAAGGTCCCGCAATTGCCATGAGCGTCAGCGGCCTACACGAGGCACGGCCAGTCTTGAGACTGATAGCGTTGGGCAGAAGGAGACGCGCTGAGACACAGGACATCAGCTGCTGTGATGCTCGGTGCATCCATCGCAACGCTGGTCTCGGCCTTGACACTGGTGGGATTCCGCCTCAGGTCTCAGACGGAAGCGAAACCGCCCGTACGGGAACTACCGAGCTACTGGGACGCTCCGTCCCGGGGCCGGTGAATCCCCTTTCTCTCCAGGACTTGGTCGGAAAGTTTGGTGCGGTCCTGCAGAAGCGGCACCGTGGCACCTTTGGGGGCCTCTCTATCGAGTACGAGCCTGGCTATCACATCGTCGTCAGAACGACCGAAAGAGTGGCTTCATATCCGGAGTTTTCGGACCGTCGGTTCTCTCCGCTCGACGAGTACATCGTGCTCCGGCCTGTGCGCTTCAGCCTGGCGGATCTGCGCGATGGCCTGAAGGAGTTCTTGGAGTTCGCCTCGCCGGTCCGGTTCAATGCCGAGATCGACATCGACGCCAACCGCATCGTGATCGTGGCTGGGACGAACGAGGATGTGACCACGCTCCGCGACACCGTGATCGAGCGCAGGTACGCCGTCCCGGCGGAGGCTTTCACCGTGCGACGGGGAGGCCTGGGCGGGCCCACCTGAGCAGCCGTTGACGCTGCTCAGCCCGCTCTCCTAAGATTGCTGGCGGCCCACGGGCCCCCGCCTGCACGGAATCTCCGTTCCCACCAGGCCCCTGGTTGGCGTGTGGCGAGGCACCGTGGCGGAGAGGAGCTGAGGCAGATCGACACCGAGATGACGACGGGGACGGTCGAGGAGGACCTGACCCCCGAGCAGCTGGTCGAGGCCATGGAGGCCTCGCTGAAGGACTTCAACGACGGGGACCTCGTCACGGGCAAGGTGGTTCGCATCGACCGCGACGAGGTGCTCCTCGACATCGGCTACAAGTCCGAGGGCGTCATCCCGGCCAAGGAGCTGTCGATCCGCCACGACGTCGATCCCGACGAGGTCGTCGGCATCGGCGACGAGCTCGAGGCCCTGGTCCTCCAGAAGGAGGACAAGGAGGGCCGGCTGATCCTCTCCAAGAAGCGGGCCCAGTACGAGCGGGCCTGGGGCCGGATCGAGCAGGTCATGGCGGAGGGCGGCACGATCCGGGGCCCGGTCATCGAGGTCGTCAAGGGCGGCCTCATCCTCGACATCGGGCTCCGCGGGTTCCTGCCCGCCTCGCTGGTCGAGCTCCGCCGGGTCCGCGACCTCCATCCCTACGTGGGCCAGGAGCTCGAGTGCAAGATCATCGAGCTCGATCGCAACCGGAACAACGTCGTCCTCTCCCGCCGGGCGTTCCTCGAGGAGTCCCAGAGCGAGGGCCGGAAGAAGTTCCTGGAGTCGCTGAAGAAGGGGGAGCGCCGCAAGGGCAGTGTCTCCTCGATCGTCAACTTCGGCGCGTTCGTGGATCTCGGCGGCGTCGACGGCCTCGTGCACGTCTCCGAGCTCTCGTGGCGCCACGTCGAGCACCCCAGCGAGGTCGTCGCCGTCGGACAGGAGGTCGAGGTCGAGGTCCTCGACGTCGACATGGACCGGGAGCGGGTGTCGCTCTCGCTGAAGGCCACCCAGGCCGACCCGTGGAAGCAGTTCGAGGCCGGGCACCGCGCCGGGCAGATCATCGAGGGCGAGGTCACCAAGATCGTCCCGTTCGGCGCGTTCGTGCGCGTCGCCGAGGGCATCGAGGGCCTGGTCCACATCTCGAAGCTCTCCGACCAGCACGTCGAGTCCGCCGACCAGGTGGTCCAGGTCGGCCAGCGGGTCCGGGTCCGCGTCGAGGACGTGGACGTGGCCCGTCGGCGCGTGTCGCTGTCGATGCGCGGGGTCCAGGGCGCCGCCGTGGAGCCGGAGATCGAGGCCGAGGCGCCGGTCGTCGAGGAGGCCGCTCCGGAGCCCGCCGCCGAGGCCGCCCCCGAGCCGGGTGCCGCGGAGGCCCAGGCCGCTCCGGAGCCCGCCGCCGAGTCGGAGGCCGCTCCCGAGCCGGCCCCCGAGCCCGAGATCGAGCCGGAGCGCGAGCCGGCGCCGCCCCCCGCCGCCCAGGAGGAAGAAGAGGTCTCCCTCGAGTCAATCGTCGAGGACCTCAAGCGGCGGGAGGGCCGCTCCTAGCAGGGCTCCATGCTGCTCGTCGGCCTGACGGGCGGCCTCGGCGCGGGGAAGTCCACCGTGGGCCGCATGCTGGCCGACCGCGGGGCCGTCGTGGTCGATGCCGACGACCTGGCCCGCGAGGCCATCGCCCCCGGCACCCACGGCCACCACGAGGTGGTCCAGGTCTTCGGCGACGAGGTCGTCGCCCCGGACGGGAGCATCGACCGGGCCGCGCTCTCGCGGATCGTCTTTGCCGATCCGGCCAAGCGCCGGGCGCTGGAGTCGATCACCCACCCGGAGGTGTTCCGCCTGCTGGCCGCGGAGGCCGAGCTGCTCCGGGGGACCGACGGCGTTCTGGTCTTCGACGCGCCGCTGATCGTGGAGACGGGGTTCCACGAGGCGTGCGACGTCGTCGTCGTGGTCACCGCCTCGGTCGAGCGACAGGTCGAGCGCGTGGCCCGGGACCGGGGGATGGACGCCGACCAGGCCCGGGCCCGGATCGCCGCGCAGGTGCCCCCCGAGCGCCGGGAGGCCGTGGCGGACGTGGTGGTCCGCAACGACGGCGATCTCCGCGCCCTCGAGGAGCAGGTGGACGATCTGTGGGAGCGCCTCCGGCGCGAGGCTCGGGGAGGAAGGGTCAGTGGTGGGTAACATCCCCGCGTGCCGATCCGGGCCATCTTCTTCGACGCCGGCGAGACGCTCCTGTACCCGCACCCGTCGTTCGCGGAGGTCTTCACGGAGGTCCTGCGGGAGCACGGCTACACGGTGGACCCCGCTCGGGTCCTGGAGGTGGTATCGGCCTACTCGCAGCGGTTCACCGACACGGTGACGTCGGGCGAGGGGCGGCTGTGGTCCACGTCGTCCGAACGCTCGCGGGAGATGTGGCGGGGGATCTACGACGCGTTCCTGACGGAGGTGGGGATCCCCGAGGACCACGACCGTCTGTTCGAGGCGCTGTACATGCGGTTCACCGACCTCACGACCTACCGCCTCCACCCGGACGCGCTGCCCACGCTGGACCGCCTGCGGAAGTCCTCGCTCACGCTCGGCCTGATCTCGAACTTCGAGGAGTGGCTGGAGCGGCTACTGGAGGCGCTGGAGGTCGGGCACTACTTCGACGTCACGGTGATCTCGGGCATCGAGGGCGTGGAGAAGCCGGATCCGGCCATCTTCCGCCTGGCGCTGGACCGCACCGGGGTACGGCCCGAGGAGTCCGCCTACGTGGGCGATCACCCGTTCTTCGACGTGCAGGCGGCGCGCGAGGTGGGGATGACGCCGGTGCTCGTCGATCGCCGCGGCCGACATCCCGATGCCGAGGGGATCCGGATCACCTCCATGGAGGACCTCCCGGAGGCCCTGGGCCTGGACGTCTGATCGCTTGCGTCCCGCCGGGCGGCGCGCTTTGATTCCCGCGATGGGCGAGGGGGGGGCGCCGCCGGTCGTCCGAGGTGTCGGACACCTCGACGAGGTCCTGAACAACCTCGGCGTGTTCGGCGCCGCGGCCGACGAGCTCGTCCTGCTCTGCCCGTCGGGGTTCCGGCGGGTGCCGATCTCGCAGGGCGCCGGGTTCTACTTCTCGATCCAGGCCCTTGCCCCGAACCAGGTGGCGTTCGCCCACACCCATCCCGACTCCGAGGAGTGGACCGTCGTCCTGCGGGGGAGCGGCGAGGCCCTGATCCAGCGTCCGGTGCCGCTCGGGCCCGGGACCATCGTGGGGCGGGCCGCCGCGTACCCGCACGGGTTCCGGACCGCGGAGGAGCCGCTGTACCTGCTGTCGGTCCAGCTCCCCCGGCCCGGGGAGGGCTCCACGACCTGGGACGAGCCCGGCACCACCACCGATCCGATCGCCTGCCGGGGCGGCGGGTGGTGCCGGCGGTGCCCGCGCTGCGGCGGCCACAGCACCGTGGTCAGGCGCTCCCTGTGGGAGTGCGAGAACTGCACGCTCGAGTTCTGAGCCCCCGACGCGCGGCTATCCTGGTTCCGACGTGGCCGAAGCCGAGCGCTTCTACACCGTGGAGGAGGCGAACGCGGCCCTACCCGAGCTCCGGGCCGCGCTCGGCCGCATCCGCGAGGCGCGACGGACGATCGTCCGGTCCGCCCGGCACGTCCGCTCGATGGCCACGACGAACGGCGGCGGCCCGGAGGGGACCGAGCACTGGGGCGCGGTGCGGACCCTGCGGCGCGAGCTCGAGGCGCTGGCCGCCCGGGGCATCGTGCTGCGGGACGCCGAGCGCGGGCTGGTCGACTTCCCCGCCCGCCGCGACGGCCGGCTGGTCTACCTGTGCTGGCGGCCGGACGAGGAGGACCGCGTCGGGTTCTGGCACGAGGTGAACTCCGGGTTCGCCGGGCGCAAGCCGCTGTAGCGAGGGCGCGTCTTACAATCGTGTGACCGTGCCGCCATTCCGTGTCGCCTCCCAGTTCCACCCCGCCGGCGATCAGCCCCGGGCCATCGACCAGCTGGCCGAGGGGGTGCTGGCCGGGGAGGACTACCTGACGCTGCTCGGCATCACCGGCTCCGGGAAGACGTTCACGATCGCCGGGGTCATCGAGAAGGTCCAGAAGCCCACGCTGGTGATCTCCCCGAACAAGTCGCTGGCCGCGCAGCTGGCCAACGAGTTCCGGGAGTTCTTCCCCGACAACGCGGTCGAGTACTTCGTGTCCTACTACGACTACTACCAGCCCGAGGCCTACGTCCCCCAGTCCGACCTGTACATCGAGAAGGACGCCACGATCAACGACGAGATCGAGCGGCTCCGGCACTCGGCCACGGCCGCGCTGCTGTCCCGCGACGACGTGATCATCGTGGCCTCGGTGTCGTGCATCTACGGCCTGGGGACGCCCGAGGAGTACATGGGTCAGGTCCTGCGGGTCCACCGCGGCGTGACGCTCGATCGCGAGTTCGCGATCCAGCGGCTGGTCGACATCCAGTACCAGCGGACCGGCCAGACCCTGGCCCGGGGCCGGTTCCGGGTCCGGGGCGACACCCTCGAGATCCACCCCGCGTACGAGGAGACCGTCGTGCGCATCGAGCTGTGGGGCGACGACGTCGAGCGGATCGCTCGCATCGACCCGATCACCGGGGAGGTCGTGGGCGAGCCCGGGGAGGTCTGGATCTACCCCGCCACCCACTACGTGGCCTCCCGGGACCGGATGCAGCGGGCCATCGCCGGGATCGAGGCCGAGCTGGGCCAGCGGCTGGAGCGGCTAGAGCGGGCGGGGAAGCTGCTGGAGGCCCAGCGGCTGCGGATGCGCACCAACCACGACCTCGAGATGCTCCGGGAGCTGGGGTTCTGCAACGGCATCGAGAACTACAGCCGCCACATCGACGGCCGGGCGCCGGGGACGCCGCCACACACGCTGCTGGACTACTTCGGCGATCGCGACTGGCTGTGCGTGATCGACGAGTCCCACGTCACCGTGCCGCAGATCCACGGGATGTACGAGGGCGACATGACCCGCAAGCGCACGCTGGTCGAGTACGGCTTCCGGCTCCCTTCGGCCGTCGACAACCGCCCGCTGACGTTCGACGAGTTCAGCGAGCGGGTGCGGCAGGTCGTCTTCCTGTCGGCCACCCCGGGCGCCTACGAGCTGGACGTCTCCACGCGGGTCGTCGAGCAGATCGTCCGTCCGACGGGGTTGGTCGACCCCGAGGTCGAGGTCCGGCCCACCCGGGGACAGGTCGACGACCTGATCGAGGAGATCCGCCGGCGGGTGGAGGCCGACCAGCGGGTCCTGGTGACGACGCTGACCAAGAAGATGGCCGAGGACCTCACCGACTACCTGATCGAGATGGGGCTCCGGGTCCGGTACCTCCACTCGGAGGTCGACACGATCCAGCGGATCGAGATCCTCCGCGACCTGCGCCTGGGGGAGTTCGACGTCCTGGTGGGCATCAACTTGCTCCGGGAGGGGCTCGACCTCCCCGAGGTCTCGCTGGTGGCCATCCTCGACGCCGACAAGGAGGGGTTCCTCCGGAGCGAGACCTCGCTGATCCAGACCACCGGGCGGGCGGCCCGGAACGTCGACGGCAAGGTCCTGATGTACGCCGACACCGTGACCGATTCCATGCGGCGGGCCATCTCGGAGACCCAGCGCCGCCGGAAGATCCAGATCGAGCACAACCGCGCGCACGGGATCGACCCGCAGACCGTTCGGAAGAAGGTGTCGGACATCCTGCTGTCGCTCGAGGCGGAGGGACTGGGCGCCCCGAAGCCCGAGCGCCGGCGCCGCGGCCGTCGCGAGCGTCCGGAGCTCCCCCGCGAGGAGCTGGAGCGGCTCATCCGGACGCTGGAGGAGGAGATGCACGACGCCGCCAGGGACCTCCGCTTCGAGTACGCCGCGCGGCTCCGCGACGAGGTCCGGGACCTCCGCAAGGAGCTGGAAGCGCTGCGCGAGGCGGGCGTAGGCTAGGCCCGTGACCGAGCCGCCCCAGCCGGCGCCGCCGCCCCCCGCGCCGGTCTACCAGGTCCCGTACGGCAAGACGAACGGCTTCGCGATCGCGTCCCTCGTCCTGGGCATCGTGGGGATCCTCGGCCTGTGGCTGATCGGCCCGATCCTGGCCCTGGTCTTCGGCTACATGGGGAAGGGCCAGATCGACCGGTCCGGCGGCGTGGAGCAGGGCCGCGGCATGGCCATCGCCGGGATCGTGCTCGGCTGGGTGGGGATCGTGTGGAGCATCGCGATGGCGGCGTGGATGATCTGGTTCTTCACGAGCGTCTTCCCGAACCTGCCCTTCGACCGCTTCAACACCGACGTCAACGTGTTCGGCCCAGGCGGCGGCTGACCGGCCGCCTCGCGGCGTTCTTCCCGTTCGCGATTTGCCCGTTGGCCGGAGCCGTCCTAGGCTGCTTCTTCGGACAACCCTCTCGAAAGGAGGCTCGATGCGAAGGAGCATCCGATGGTCCTTGGTCGCTACGGCGGCCTTCATGCTCGTGGCGGGAGCCGTGCCGGCGACCGCCGATCACTCCAACCGCGTCATCGAGGATCTTCAGCCCCTGGGGCACAGCCCCCATCCGGCGACGTTCTTCGGCGCCACGGACATCGAGCGCAACATCAACTCGGACCTCGCGTTCTGGGGCGACCTGGCGTTCAACGGCAACTACGACGGGTTCCGGATCATCGACATCTCGGACCCGGCGAACCCGCAGGAGCTGCTCTGGCAGCACTGCAACGGCGACCAGGGCGACATCGTCGTCTATCAGGACATCCTGGTGCGGTCGTGGAACTCGCCGAAGCCCGAGGACCGGCAGTGCGACGGTGAGACGGTCCCCGCCGGCTGGGAGGGCGTCCACGTCTTCGACATCAGCAACCTCGAGGACCCCGATCTGGTGGCCGCCGTCGAGCTGCCCTGTGGGTCGCACACCGCCACCCTGGCCGGTCTCGTCGACCGGAACCTGATCGTCTACAGCAACAACTCGAGCAGCAGCGGGTGCGTCGACGGGACGAGGGCGAACGATGACCCCGTCGGCGACTTCATGGACGTCATCCAGATCCCGCTGGCTGACCCCTCGCAGGCATCCCTGCTCCGCCGGGAGGAGCTGGCCGGGCCGACCACCGACGTCCGGACCGGCTGCCACGACGCCGGCGTGATCCTGGGCTCGGAGAACAAGGCCGCCTGCGCCAGCGCCGACACGATCAACGTCTGGGACATCGGGGAGAACGAGACGCCGGGCGGCTCGATCACCGACCCCGAGCTCCTCTACACGATCTACGTCCCGGGCGTGGCGGACGCGAGCACGAACGGCCGGTGGCACACCGCCGCGTTCACCTGGGACGGGGAGGTGCTCTCGGCTGGATGGGAGCCGGGTGGCGGCGCCGCGCCGGAGTGCGAGGCGGAGGACCCGCCCGAGAAGAAGAGCAAGTTCTTCTTCGACGCCGACACCGGCGAGCTGCTCGGGCTGTGGACGCTGCCCCGGCCGCAGTCCAGCGAGGAGAACTGCACGATCCACAACTGGAACGTGCTCCCGATGAGGGACGGGCGGTACATCGCCGTCGGCGGCCACTACCAGGCCGGGACGTGGGTGGTGGACTTCACCGATCCGGCCAACGCCCAGACGGTCGCCTTCGCCGACCCGCCGCCCCTCGGCACGGTCACCACGCCGGGCGGCGCGACGGTGAACGAGCTGGGCGGCGCCTGGTCGTCGTACGGCTACAACCGGGCGATCTACGAGTCGGAGATCACGAAGGGCTTGAACGTCTTCCGGCTCCTCGACCGCGGCATCGTCCGGAACTGGATCAATCTGCGGAACCTGAACCCGCAGACGTCGCCGTTCTCGTTCGAAGCGACGTAGCGGTCCGGGCGTCGCGGTACCGTGGGGGGGGGGGG